>JBDSIM010000023.1:0-43918 GCA_039917935.1 Cyclobacteriaceae bacterium
AAATCATCCATTGCCTTCAGTAGTTCATCTTTGGTCTCACCAAGTCCCAACATAATACCCGATTTTGTTCTCTTGCCTGCTTGCCGGATCCGCTTTATTTGTTCGAGGCTTCGCTCATATCTTGCCTGGGGCCTTACAGTCCTGTACAATCTGCTTACCGTTTCCATGTTGTGTGACACAACCTCCTGGCCACCCTCAATCATATGGGCTAAGGCCTCCCAATTTCCTTTAGTATCAGGAATTAAGGTTTCGATTGTTGTTTCAGGATTTAATTTCTTTGTTTCCACCACCGTTTGAAACCAGATCTCTGCGCCGCGGTCTTTCAGTTCGTCACGGTTAACAGAAGTTATTACAGCATGTCTGACCTGCATGAGATGGATAGCTTCGGCAACGCGTTTGGGTTCATCAACATCGTATTCCGTGGGTCGTCCGGTGGCTACTGCACAAAAATTGCAGCTGCGAGTGCAGATATTTCCAAGGATCATAAATGTGGCAGTGCCAGCGCCCCAGCACTCACCCATATTCGGGCAGTTTCCACTTTCGCAGATGGTATGGAGTTTATAATTGTCAACCAATTTGCGGACCCTGGCATAGTCAGGACCCACAGGAAGTTTCACCCGTAACCAGTCCGGTTTCCGTCTGCGTGGTTCTTCCTTCGAAATAACAGGTAATTCAATCATTCGCTATGGGGTATGCTGGAGACCAACCGGGTCCAGTAATAACAACGCAGGGTGCAGTTTCGTTTTTCGCTCACGGAATATCTTACTTGCCAATCAACTCTTTATACTGGGCAGCCGTGAGGAGTGAACCCACAGCACCTTTAATCTCTACTTTAATCATCCAGCCTTCGCCATAAGGGTCTTCATTTACTTTTTCAGGACTGGCATCAAGAATTGGATTTATTTCCAGCACCTTTCCTTCAAGGGGCATGTAAAGATCCGATACAGTTTTTACGGCCTCCACAGTACCAAAGATTTCGTGCTCTCCCACTTCCTGGCCGACGGAGTTAATATCAACATATACGATATCACCTAACTCACTTTGGGCAAAATCGGTAATGCCAACAATGGCAGTTTTACCGTCGATTTTCACCCATTCGTGATCTTTGGTGTATTTCAATCCCTCGGGAATATTCATGGCTTTTCAATTTGCCTCAAAAATAGGGGAAAATCAAACATTGAAAAACGGTTGAGATAGAAACTTGGGCCCTTTTAACCCTCCGGAGGCATATTTGAAAAATACTCAGGTGAATAGAAAATGACAGTTATACCTATAAGTTACGAAAAAATACCCGCATTTTAAATTTTACAGCCGTTGCATTTTTTCGAGATAGGATGTTTGCATGAGGCTGTTCGGAAAAAATTCTTGTTTCGAATTTCGGTGTGTTTTGCAGTTTCTGCCTCGAGAAAACTTTCCGAAAGTCCTAAACTTTCTGAAAGTGGATTGAGTGATGACTTTCTGAAAGTGGATTTTGGTGGATGAGGAATTGTCCCGTTGCGAAAACTTCGTTCCTTTCGAAGCCCACTCCCCCCGGAAAACTTCGCGAAAGTTAAGGAATTTCGTGAAGTTGATACCCGGTAGTTATCAGGTGCTCAGAATAAGATCAATTGCTAAAAAATTTCGGTGTGTTGGGAAATCTCTGGCTTCGAGAAACTTTCCGAAAGTCTTAAACTTTCTGAAAGTGGATTGAGTGATGACTTTCCGAAAGTGAATTGAGTAACTTCTATATCCCGATGCGATCCGGGTACTTTTTTACTGTGCCAGGCTGAACCTCACCTGGACGCCAAACCTGGTCGTAGACCGCGGATAGGAATTGGTTACAAGAGGCTCATTCACGGTTCTTTCAAAGTACCCTTGCACAGTAAGTTTCTGGTTTACGACGTAACTGACGTTAGGCCTTAACTGAAAATTAATATTCCCGTTCGTGACCGTGCTCAAGTCATCAATTTTTCTTTGGATAGTTTTATTATCACTAATGGAAATGTTCATTCTAAATGTGACATCGTTTTTTAATACAATGGTCCTACCCTGTGATTTGAAGGGAAGTTTCATATTATTTTTGGTGAACCCGATTTCACAGGTCACATCTTTGCTGTTTAATTCGGTAACCTGTGCGTTGGAAATGTTCAGCGCCAGATCGCGTTTGGTCTTGTATTCAGCTCTCGCCGTGAGTCTGCTCTTCGTTCTGACATTGATACCAATCAATGGTGCAAACTGTTCCGAAATCAACACCTGGCTGATAACATAGACAGGTACGAATTCACCCTTCACGTTAGCACCTCCAAAATAAGTCCTGTTATAATCTTCAATTGGCCGGTCTATACTCACCATCGAGGCATCCTCAAATTCAAGTGAATTGGAATAATTCAACACGGAATAAGAAGATTGATAGGCATGAGATATCGTTACCGATTGAAACAGGTCTTTAAAGAAACCGATCTTGTTTAGCCCGGTGTAATCAACCCTCCAGTTGGGCAAAGGGATTCTGGGAAAAGGGGAGAGGCTTACGCTGGTTGCAGAATTACCGCTGTAAGCGGCGAGAAAAGCGGGTATCACCACGTCTTGTGAAGTGCTGTCGAATTCAGCGCCGTTAAACGCCAGGAACCTGCTTTTGATCAAATCCAGGTTCTCTTCAAAATTCTTAAATATTTTAGATTCAGTCTGACCGTTACTTCTTTCAAACGCAGTTTTGATACTGAGGAAAGAGATTTTGTAACTTCCACCGCGGCTTGGATTCAGCGAATTAAATGTGTCCCCCAAAGAATCATATCTGAAGATTTCCTGATAGGCGCTTGTTCCTTCTTTTTTTACATCGAGCTGTATCTTGAAGTCTGGTGATGGTTCAACATTTGCGCGAAGATTCAGAATTTCATTTCTTGTCTGACTGAAAGGCAAAGTTAAAGCGGAGGATTTCGTTAGCCAGTTATTTTGCGCCGCTTTAAACCGAATATTGGGATCCTGATCGCCCACGATAAAATTCCAACCCGGTGCCTTCCAATCCTGATCCATACCCAGAAATTTGGGGGTTTGGTTGAAGCCAGGAAGGATGGTTCCTTCCGTCAGTGTATACGTTGCGTTGATAGAACGCAAGGACATGAGTAATCTAAAAAATCCTTTAAGGATCCCGGGCGCACTGCGGACCGTATCGGGTGGAGGAGCGGTCGTGGGTCTTGCTCCCGGCTTTGCTTCTGGCTGGCGTGCGGGAGGTTTAGCAGGTGTGTTGAGGGTCTTTAGGAATTTTATCTTATTGTAAAGCTTTACGAGATCAACCTTACCTGTAAAATTATTTTCACGGTTATTCTGGATGGTATTTTTGAAATCAAGACTATCCGGCAGATCCTGTAAATTTTTTTCCAAAGCTATCGCGTCCGGGATATTCACGGGCCCTGCTTTCCAGTTATAGCCGCCCTGATATCGGTATTCTGCGTTTAGCCAGTCCGTTATAGGAAATTTATCCAGGGGCAGGGTATAGTTAATGGTCACCGTCTGATCAAAGGCTTTCATACGCCCCAGATTTCTCAAACTGCTGACGACACTATCCTGCTTGGCTTTGGTATTAATATCCCCCTCCGGTTCATCAATAACAGCATTAGCCCTGGCGTTGTATTCAAAAGACAGTCCCCGTGAAATATTCCAGCGCATGCTGTACTGTCTGTTAAAGGTGAAATATTTCAGGTAATTGGGATCTGAAAAACTGTAGGTACCATACGACCCCGCTGAATTCCGGTAGATCTTCTTTCCAAAGGACCTGTCGAGATCACCCCGCACTGAAATATTGGTGGGGAGCAGACTGAGGTTAAAATCTTTTAAAAATTTTAAATACGGCGAACTGAAAGCCTTGACGTCCTTGAAAGGTTCAATACCGGTTGCCTTCGGCGAAAAATTATACGCTACTGATCCGCGGTATTGTTTCAGTAAAGATTCTTTCGTGAAAAAATTATTTTGTAGCGCTTCACTGAAGGAATAGCTGAAGGAGAGGTTTTCAATGTCATAGATGTGCGGTTTCGCATCCTGTTTCACTTTCACTTTTCTGACATTTACGAAGTTCAGACTTCGTCGCGTGGTTTTGTCCTGAATCAGGCTCTTGAAGTTATCTTTATCTTCCTGGATAGAAAATGAATTCAACGCGGCGGCGACCCTCATATCCGGATTCGCCGGGTCATAATTCGGATTGATTGTAGTGTTTTCATAACTCACAAACATAGGGATTTTGACTCCGCTGTTGCCGGGTAAAAGTTTGTCGACGTTCACATTGGCGGAGACATCATAGGCGGTGGTTTCATCACGGGCACGCTCCCCGATTTTAGAACTCACACTTCCAAATCCGAAAGTGGTATGGCGGAGCGCACCAGTGACCGTTGCGAAATCGGCAAGTTTTGCGCTCAGGGTGGTGCTAACGGCCCACCCGGCGGTGCGGTCAAAATCCGTAACCCTTAACTCATTTGCCCAGATGCAAACTGAATGCGATCGCCGGTCATCTGTTTTCGGATTTTTCACACCGATCATCATCAGTTGTACGCTGCTGAGATCAGGCCTTCCCACGATACGGATAAGGTGTCGACCTACCAGCTTACCGCCTTGCCTCGGGTAGGATTCTGAAGTCGGCCATCGCTCGCGATCGCGCTGGGCTTTCAATCCATACAATTCATTGAGATCAAGGTCTATTTCATTTTCTTCGGGCCATACATCCCGGGCACTGGGGTCCTGAATATCGGCATTTGAAATTTTCAGCGGTATCTCGATTTCATAATAGTTTTCATCAAAATCCGTTCCCAGTCTTAAAAAGCCACGCAATTCATCGTCGGCTGATTCACTGTTGGCATGAAAGTACATTTTGATTCTTCCATAGTTAAAAAGGTCAACTCCTACATTCTTGAAAATGGCACGTGCATCACCATCTTCCAAATCATTGACGCAGACCTGGACGGCTTGCTCATTAAGTTGTCTTGAGATGGCTGAAGTGACATCGCGATCTCTTTCCACCCCGGGAGGAATTCTATAAGGAGATGTTGGCGGGGTGCCTTCCGTCCGGGGTTCCCAGGCGCCGTTCTCCTCCAGGTTAACAACAGAAACTGTAAAGTCGTCGTAGTTGGGTTCCTCTTTAGTTTTCAAACCACCTCCGCGGAGATCCGACTGATATCTTCTCCAGCGACTTCCGATCATCCGGAAATTGGAAAAACGCAACACTACTGGTTGCTGAAAACCGGTCAGGATCATTCTCATGTAACGGATGGATTTAAAACCACTGATATTTCCCACCGTTCGTTCCACATCCCTTACGGGAATCCGGAATAAGTACCAGGTCGCACCGGCAACTTCTTTGGCGGCGACTTTATCCACGATATATTCATTGCCCACATCCAGTCCCTTTTTCAAATCCATATCGTATTCATAATACTCCTCGAGCTCATTGAGGGTATTGTCTGCATTCAGATCTTCATTATCGGGAGTTTGTGTTGCGGATCTGGAGATATCATCGGAAGCTGAACTGATGGGAGAGTTTCCATCAAGTCCATTGTAATTTTTGTATCGCTCGAGTATTTGCGCGTTGTTGTTATCGAAGTCAGAATCAAAATAATGTTTCCAGTCATCTGCGGATGGATCATCTACAACGGCTGCCTGAGTATCTGCATTTAAATTATTCAGGAAACTGGTTTGGAAAAACGCAACCTCTTCTTCGCTGGGTAATCCATCGAAACCCACATCCTGGTTGGTTCGTGAGGAAGCTTCTATATTAAATGCGTTGGTTAAATACTGTTGACTGCTCACATATCCCCATGTATTCGATGATGCGCCGGTAGCAATAGTGCCATCAGGGGGCAACCCGTTTTCAAATGCGTGTTTGGAATCTCTCGCCACATCCTCCGAAATACTTCCTAACTGAAGAATCAATTTTCCACCGGTGGTATTATTTTCCCCCGTATTTTTCCCTTCGACAATAACCTTTCCATTGGGTCCGTCGATAAACGGATCAAGCAACCAAAATTCAACGTACTCGATATTCGCCTTGTCAAAATCCACTTCTGTGCGAATGGCCGAAGTGATGCCAGCCCAGTTGGTAGTCGGATCGTCGGAGAGTAATCCCTCGGAGGTCAGATTCGGATTATAATTGTAGGGCCCTCTTTCACGGGGATAATACGCGATATTGAAAACAGATTGCCAGAAATTTCCAGGCTGTGCCTGAAAGGCCTGATAAATTTCATTTGGCAGAACCGGACGTACGTATTGATTTTTAATATCATCCGTCGTTACGTTATCAGGTTTATATCTGCCGGATTCGCGATAGAATTGATCATCAATTGTATACCAGGAGAGTTTTGCGCGCTTGAAACCCGCGCTTAAATCAAATGGCTTTCCACCGCTGGGGTCAAACTGCGCACTGCCCACCGGGGTGGCCGCAAGTTTCCATCCTTGTGGTGACATCAACGAATAGGGCGTCGCCGTATTTTCGAAATCATCCACGTAGGCAGTTCCTTCGCCATCAATAATATTCGATGTTCCCGGAAGCAGCTGGGCAAATTCTCCCGTAAAATTAATCGATGAGGTTTCTTTCGTCTGCAGAATGGGAATGGCATCAACAAGTTTGGTCAGCAATCGGCTGTCTTTCCTCACATTAAAATCAAATCCGTATTGAAGATTCCTGGCGGGTTCTGTACCGATCTGGTTGCGGCTTACCAGCGGTCGCTCATTGTAATACAATAAGGTAGATCCAAAGTTTACATCTTCACTTACTGAATAGTCAAAACGTGTACCGACCAGGCTACGCGTCTGAAAAGCAAAAGGATCAGATTGTTCGTATTGCACACTGATATTTTTTCCTGAACTCAATATACTCTCGTTGTTGATGATCACTTTTCCAAAAGTATAATCCACGGTATAGTCAGTGCCTTCCTGTAAAGGCATTCCGCCCGCAAATATTTTCACGGATCCCTGTGAAATCCCAAAACCGGGGATCAGGATCTCTCTCGCAGAACCTGCATTATATTGACCGACAAGGAAGAATTTATTTTTTGTAGCAAATAATTCAGCGTCCGCTTTCGTGGTGCTATACAATGTATCGTAGGCGTATTTTTGAAGGAGGACATCCTGGTTTGGTTGATTCTTGAAGGCTTCACGCAAGGCTTCACTGAAAGGCTCGAGGTATGGGAAAATGATCAACCCTGTTTGGGTGTTGATGGTAATGCCATCAACAAAATCAAAGTTACCATCACGCTGTGGGTCATTCACCGGATTGAGTTTATCCAGGCCAAAGATCTCAATGAGTTGTCGCTCACGCAAAGTACCGCTTCCCTCCTGAAACTGCGGGTTGTCAATACCCGTGCGGTCATCGCGGTATATAACCCTCAACTGAAATCCTTCACGCGACAACTGATTGACGTTAAGGGAGTAAATATTTTTCATCATCAGATCCCAAGTAGGAATAATCCGGTCATTCTCATTCCGGATACTGATTTTGCGCGGACGAAGCAGCTTTAAAAAAACAACTTCTTCATCTTCCAAGGTTCCATAATCCTCGGAAAGTTCACCTACTTTATAGGACCTTCCCCCAGCGGTATATTCATAGGCTACTGCAATGGCCTCATCATTTTGTAATTTCCGCGTAAGCGTAATATACCCGAGTTGTTGTTGGAAAGTAAATTCTGTGGGGCTTAAGCGACGGGCACCGGTAATTTTTTCAAAGTCTGTTCCGTTATTATTTTCTCCCGAAAAATAATTTTCCAGCGTAGCATTTATTTCATCCGGGTTTCTATTTAGATCTGAGACGGCGGCATACAGGTTATTGGCTTCGTTGCTGTTTGCCCGGCTTGCCCCCGCCGACTGCACTGCGCTGTTGTATATTCTTCTCCCTTCTCCAAGGTCCATCAACCCTACGACATTGCGCAAGGTTTGGGTATCATTATTTCGGTTAAGGATATACACTTCAACACGGGTGATATTGACCCCCGAAGTTACCTGGGGGAGATTTTGAATCCACCTTCTGTAATTGTCTCTGAAGTAATGTCCCAGGAAGAAGTGGCGATTTTCATCATAATTAGAAGCCACAATTTCGAAGGGTCTTCCCTGCCCATTGTTACCACCGGGAATTTCAATGGAAGCAACTTTACCCCGCTGAGTCGATGCGATGGTTGTCACATTCAATCTGCCAAACTGCATCTGGGCTTTTATTCCAAAAAGATTTTGCGCCCCTTGTATCAAAGTATTATTCAGGGGCAGGCTGACATTTCCGATTTCGAGTTTTTGCAGGATATCTTCTTTGTAACCGGTGTACTCCACTTTCATATTATTCTGAAAGTCGAACGAATTGTTGTTATCAAAGTTTGCCGTGACCGCAAGCTTTTCTCCCACTTTGCCGACTACGCTCATATTGATCTGCTGATCAAATTCAAAACCACCGTTGCGCTGTTGACGGGCGGGAATGGAAGGGTTATTGATCTTTTGAAAAGAGCCTCCAAAATCCAGCGTTACGAATCCGCGAGGTACGAGTTCTACATAGCTCCCACCAAAAATTCTATCGAGAATTGGGCTGATGAAAATCTTTGGGGTAAAGCCCCTGCCGCTTACTGCGCTCTCCCCATCCGTAGCTCGAGAACGGTTTTGCCAGTAACTTTTTAATATCTGACGATCCTGATACTTTTTAAATTCTTCAAACGACATACTGGTTGTTGGTCTATAATTAAGCTCCCCGATTTTTTCATAAATGGTGTAGTTCAGGGAAGTATCAATTTCTACATCCAGCTTCAGCTCATTAGGGTCTTTTAAAAATAATGGTGATTCGGAAGTAGTGTTTGAAAATGGATCCCCATACCGGTCGGTAGGTGTAAAAGTCGGTCTTCGGGTAGGCTCGTAAGTTTTGTTCCGGGTAGTGTCTTGTGGAATAACGCGTGTTGTATCCTGACGCTGAGCGTAGACAGCAGGCGAAAAAAGCAGGCCGAGCCATACCAAAGGCAGGCTGATCGCTAAAATAGAGTAATTCTTAGGGGTAACCAGCGCCAAAATTAATTATCAAATTTACGGATTGGCCGAGGTGCAAATTGATCAGTAGATGACGTTCTGACAAGCTATTCACCCAAATTTAAATCCGCACTGCGGCCCATCAACAATTTCCCTTTCATTGCTCATACATTCCGCCGTCACCAGCTCTTGCGGATTGCTTTTATTACGCCCGCATAAATCTTAGGGTGAAGAACAATGGCCAAAAACTAAGGAGATCTGTCCCTTAGGCACTCTGAAGTGCTTGCTTAACTAAATCTTCTAAAGTAATGGTATTTCCTGATCTTTTCAGGACAGTATCTACGCTTTTCTCGGCCGCCGCTTTAGGAAGTCCAAGTGTGAGCAAGGCAGATAACGCCTCTTTTCGCAAAATATTGTGTGACCCAAGCGAAACCTGAGGCTGCGTTTCATCCCAGCTTTCTTTTTTCAGCTTATCTTTTAATTCAATAATAACGCGTTGTGCCGTTTTTCCTCCGATACCTTTGATGGATTGCAGCGCCGCAGCATTCTCCTGAACAATAGCCAATTTTAATTCCGCACTGTTCATGTAAGATAACATCACGATAGCGGTACTAGGTCCCACACCATTGACCGATATCAACTGTTGAAACAATTTCTTTTCAATCTCCTTGCTGAATCCAAAAAGAATATGGGCATCTTCCCGGATGGCTAAATGCGTGAATAGTATAATATTCTCCTGATCTTTAATATCCGCGTACGTAGCCAGAGAAATAATAACATGATAGCCCACACCATTTACGTCTATAACGACGAAAGTGGGGTCTTTATGGACAAGCTTGCCTTTTAAAAATGCGATCATTTTTTATGTTGGTTTTTTTCTGCGTGACATAGCGACTCCCATGGTTTGTTGCACTCGGCAAAGACACCATGAGGGTAAAGCAATGCCCTCATTACGGCTTGCATTTTTATTAAAATTAATCCCTTTTAATAGGGTGTTCCGAAAAATAAGTGAAATAATGTCATGGCATGCGCGATCCTGTTATTCCCTTCGTGACGTAGCGTCAATCATTACAAATGATCATTCTCGTCATGTAATTGGGCATCCACAACAGCGATAGCAGCCATATTTACAATCTCACGGATGGAACTTCCGAGTTGCAGGATGTGAACCGGTTTTTTCATACCCAACAAGATTGGGCCAATGGCTTCCGCTCCACCAATTTCCATCAACAGTTTATAGGCGATATTTCCCGACGCGAGATTTGGGAAGATCAGGGTGTTGGCACCTTCCTGAGATAGTTCGCTGAAAGGATAGTTCTCCTGTTGAATCTCCGTGTTCAATGCAACATTCGCCTGGATATCCCCCTCTACCACTAATGCAGGATTTTTTTTCTTGGCAATTTTTACGGCTGCACTTGTTTTTTCAGGCACTTCGCCTTTGGAGGATCCAAAATTTGAGTAAGACAGAACCGCAATACGCGGCTCTATATCAAAAAATTTCACACCTCTGGCCGTGAGCTCGATGATTTGGGCGAGCTCTTCAGCATTGGGATTTAAGTTAACCGTGGTGTCGGAAAAAAAGTAGGTACCGCGCTTGTTCATGATGATGTACATACCCGCAACCCTGTTAACTCCTTCGGCGACACCGATGGTCTGCAATGCAGGCGAGATGGTCTTTGGGTAATCTTTTGTTAAGCCTGAAACGAGTGCATCTGCATCCCCAAGTTCAACCATCATGGAACCGAAATAATTTCGCTCGCGCATCAGGCGTGTACAATCCTGGTAAGTGATTCCTTTTCGCTGACGTTTTTTATAAAAAACATCCGCGTAACGTTTAACAGTTTCATTATCGTCACGTGGATATATAATGGGGCAATCCTCCAGGTCCAGACCATGCTCTTTAATCAGCTGAAGAATTTCAGTTTTATTACCTAATAAAATTGGTTTGGCGATGCCTTCATCTTTTAATACCTGCGCTGCTTTCAGGATTTTATGGTGAGTCGCTTCCGCAAACACCACACGTTTTGGATTTTGTTTCGCAAGGTCGATCACACGCGACATTAATTTCTGATCGATGCCAATACGTTTCAATAATTCCTGTTGATAGGCAGCCCAATCGGTAATGGGTTTTTTAGCAACGCCGGAATCCATGGCTGCCCTGGCAACCGCCGGAGAGACCGTTGTAATTAAACGGGGATCCAGGGGTTTGGGTATCAGGTACTCTCGTCCGAATTGCAGTTTATCAGTTCCATACGCTTTTACAACCATATCCGGAACAGATTGCCTTGTCAGATTTGCCAGGGCATGCACGGCGGCTAGTTTCATTTCTTCGTTTATTTCCGTTGCCCTGACATCGAGTGCCCCTCTGAAGATATAAGGGAACCCCAGCACATTGTTTACCTGGTTAGGATGATCGGATCTCCCGGTTGCCAGGATAGCATCCTGCCTTGTTCTCCTGGCAAGATGATACTCTATTTCAGGATCTGGGTTCGCCAATGCGAAGACGATTGGGTTATCAGACATGCTAAGCAAATCGTCCGGCGTAATGGCATCGGCCACGGAAAGTCCAATAAAAACATCAGCTCCTTTGATGGCCTCCTGCAAACTTGAAACATTGCGGTCCGAAACAAATTCTTTTTTTATTTCATCCAGGTTAGCGCGGCTTTTTGTCAGAGGGCCTTTGCTATCGCACATGATGATATTTTCTTTTTTTGCGCCAAGGGCGAGATACAGTTTGGTGCAGCTCACGGCAGCTGCCCCTGCACCGTTGACGACGATCTGAATCTGATCGAGTTTCTTACCAACAATTTCCAAAGCATTGAGCAAAGCAGCGGAAGAAATGATAGCGGTGCCGTGTTGATCATCATGCATAATCGGGATATGCATTTTTTCGCGCAGTTCCTTTTCAATTTTGAAACACTCAGGTGCTTTGATATCCTCCAGATTGATCCCTCCGAAAGTCGGTTCCAATGATTTTACTATTTTGATAAAAGCGTCAGGATCTTTCTCATCTATTTCAATATCGAAGCTATCGATGCCTGCGTACTTCTTAAAAAGAACTGCCTTTCCCTCCATCACTGGTTTTGAAGCTTCAGGTCCTATATCACCTAACCCAAGAACAGCAGTACCGTTGGTAATGACCGCCACTAAATTTCCTTTGGCTGTATACTTATAGACGTCTTCTTTATTGGCAAAGATCTCCATGCAGGGTTCGGCTACACCGGGCGAATATGCCAGGGCCAGGTCTAACTGCGAACTGAGTACTTTCGTAGGATTCACTTCGATCTTACCAGGCTGCCCCTGCATGTGATAATTCAGGGCATCCTCTTTTCTGATTTTTATTGACATGCTGGAGGTTTCTATAAGGGTCAAAGATAGCAACTGTCTATTAAAAACCTGAGAAAACAATTGGGTGGGTTTACCCGGACAGCAGTGGTTTGAAGGTTGGAATACGGAGGGTTCAAGTTCCAGGTTTGAACTTCCAGGTACCTTTTAAGTTTCAAGCACGGATTACAAACTTGGATCGAAATCATGAAAAATTTAGTAACCCCCTGTTTCAACCGGGGGTCGAAGGTGCAATTGAAAATGTGTACCATAGGAACCTTCGATCCGGGCTTTTGCAATGTTTGGCACACGATCATTGAACCTTGATCTGGAGTGAAACAAGAAAACCTAAAAAAAAAATTGGGTGCGTTACCGGATGGACAATGCTGATGATGAATCCCTACCTAATGCCTAATCAGATTCCAACAATCAATTTTTGACCAGGTTGAATCTTACTGTTGTTGAGTTTATTGAGCATCTTGATTTTTTCAATGGTCAGGCCATTGAATTTTTTCGAAATATCCCAGAGCGTATCCCCGGGTTGAACCGTGTAGGTTTTCGATCCCGCAATGCTGGCGATGGAGGACGAATTCCTCGATGAAGCTGTATTTTTCGAAGCAGTACTGGTTTGACTCCAGATATTCAAACGTTGACCGGTACGGATAACGTCTGTTTTAAGATTGTTCCACTTTTTGAGATCGGTCACGCGCACCCTGTGACGCATGGCAATTGATCCGAGCACATCGCCGCCCTTTACTTTATACACAATTCTGTCGCGGCCATAAGTTGTGCCAGCCATCGTTTTTGCGAGAAGTTCAATTTCTTTTTTCCCCACTTTAGATGCGGAATCAAGGATGGCGAAACGGTTAGCGACTAGTTGCTCTTTCGCCGTTACCGGAATTCGCATCACGTACTTTCCGGTTGTTTGCGGGATAGCATTTCTTTGAATGGAGGGATTGAGGCGTTGGAAATCTTCAAGACAAGTACCGGTGAGGGACGCCAGCGTTTCGAAATTCAGAAAACTTTTCACATGAACCGTATCAGAGCTCACAAGCATCTCCTCTCCTTCATCGAAGAAGTTATGTTCATCGAGATGGTTCATGGCGTACATGATGGCCACAAACTGCGGCACGTAAGAGCGTGTTTCCCGCGGAAGATTAGGATAGATTTCCCAGAAAGATTTTTTATAACCGGATCTCCTTATGGCACGCCTCACGTTGCCTGGCCCTGTATTATAGGCCGCCAGTGCCAGCTCCCAATCCTTAAACATTCTATGAAGATCCTTGAGGTAACGGCAAGCTGCGTCAGTAGCTTTTTCCGGATCCATCCTTTCATCTATGTACCAGTCGTTATTCAATCCGTAATATCTTCCTGTGGCCGACATGAATTGCCATAAGCCAACGGCCCGCACACGGGAAACGGCGCGCGGATTTAGACCAGACTCAATAATGGATAGATATTTTAATTCGTCTGGTAAATTATATTTTGCTAAATATTTTTCGAACAGCGGGAAATAAAGATTTTTCCTGCGCATCATCAGGCGGGTATACTCCCGGTCTTTTACGGTGAAGTAATTAATGAAGGCATGGATCTTGTCGTTGTAAACCAGGGGTATCTGTTTTTCCAGACACGTCAACCGATCCTGTAAAATAGTCGGGTCATCATCTCCCGGTATGTATTCCAGATCGGCAGGCAAATAATAAAAGACATAATCCGCTGTATCTTCTTTGTACATCATTTCCTCTTCGGCCTGAGCTACTTCAAGTGAATCGACGACGACAGAATCCATTGACTGAGCAATTTTTTCTTCCGGCAGATCCTGGCTCATCGCCGCGGATGAGACCATGATGAAGAGCAAAAAGAGCCTTTCTTTCTTCATGCTAATTCAAGTGTGTTAAAAGGTTTGAGAAATGTAAAAGTTTTGATTCTTCAAAATCATCCGCAATTACTTGCAGTCCGATGGGCAAACCGTTTTTATCTTGTCCGCACGGTATCGAAATAGCGGGAACGCCCACCACATTAGCCTGAACGGAAAATAAATCAGCTAAGTACATTTCTAAAGGATTATCTGTATGCTCGCCTAATTTAAAAGCCGTAGTGGGGGTTATAGGCATCAGAATAAAATCATAAGTCTTCAACAATTCCTTTGTTTTATCCCGGATGATTCGCCTTACTTTTTGCGCTTTTGTATAATAGGCATCATAATAACTGGCACTTAAAACAAATGTGCCAAGTAAAATTCTGCGTTGTACTTCTTTTCCAAAACCTTCTGAACGACTTTTTTTATACATGGAATGAAGATCAGTGGTTTGAGCACTCCTGTATCCATACCGTGCGCCGTCAAAACGTGACAAGTTCGAACTCGCTTCCGCTGTTGCCAGAATGTAATAGGTTGGCAGAATATATTCCATGAGAGGAAATTCTATGGGATGTACCTCGAACCCTTCTTTTTTTAATTGTTCTATTTTTTTCTGAATATTTTCCCTGATCTCAGGTTGAATGCCCTGGGAATGGTCGATTTCGCGCAGATACGCAATTTTATAAGTTTTCTGATTTTCTTCCCCCATCGTTTTTGAATACTCGGGTACGGGGAGTTGTGACACAGTGCTGTCAAATTCGTCAGGGCCTGCGATGACTTCCAGTACGAGGGCGACATCTTCAACAGATTTTCCAAAAATGCCAATACAGTCGAAAGATGACCCATAGGCAATCAGACCATGGCGGGAAATTCTGGAATAAGTTGGTTTCAGGCCTACAACACCACAAAATCCTGCGGGTTGCCTGACTGATCCGCCAGTATCAGATCCAAGCGAAACATGACACAAATCAGCCATGACCCCTACGGCAGAGCCGCCCGATGAGCCACCAGGAACCCTTGACGGGTCTATGGCATGTAAAACAGGACCAAAGGCAGAATTTTCATTGGATGAGCCCATCGCGAATTCATCGCAGTTCTGCCTTCCAATGATAATGGCATCTTCATCCAGAAGTCGCTGCACGGCGGTGGCTGTAAATTGG
This sequence comes from Cyclobacteriaceae bacterium, assembly GCA_039917935.1. Taxonomy (GTDB): domain Bacteria; phylum Bacteroidota; class Bacteroidia; order Cytophagales; family Cyclobacteriaceae; genus Chryseosolibacter. Next base: position 15,295 of record JBDSIM010000023.1, read on the forward strand.
GAGGTAAAACCGTCAAGAATTTTACTGCTAGCCTGCAGCGGGTGGTCTTGAAACGCAAGTACATCTTTTATCCCCACCACTAATCCTGCTAGTTTACCCGCGTTTTTGTCAATTATTTTTTTGTCAACCTCATAAGCCCGACTAAGCGCTTCCTCTTCAAACACGCTCAGAAATACATTGAGGTGTGCCTTTTCACGGATCGTTGCCAGATGGTGTTTAACCAGGTCGCGGCAGGTGATGCTGCCGTTGTGGAGATCATTCCGGATTTCCCGAAAAGAACCATAGTTTTTCAATACTTACTTTCCGTCTTCAATTTTGGCCGCTGAGCCGGCATCTTCGATGTCCTTTTTCACGTCCTTAATGGAATCTTTAAATTCCCGAACGCCTTTGCCCAGGCCTTTCATAAATTCAGGAATTTTTTTTGCGCCGAAGAAGATCAGAACAAACAAGCCAATCATGAGGATTTCCTGCATGCCCAAATTACCCAAAAACAACAGTATCGCTTTCATATTATAAATTTTTATAAGGGAACCACAAAAATAGGGTAAAATCTTTAAAAATGGGAAAGAAATCCTGTAATCTTTGAAGGACTACATATTCATCAACCACGCCTGCGGATCGAGGGCTGTGGTTTGCTTCCGGATCTGGAAACGCAATTCTGAAATGCCGTCGTTGTTGGAAATGACCTGGCCAATTTCCTGGTTTGTAGTCACCCTTTGCCCGGTTTTGACATACACTTCCTTCAAGCCCGTATAGACGGAATAATATTCGCCGTGATTGATAATAACAGTACTGCCAAGGGTAGGGATGAAAGCTATCCGTCTCACCTCCCCCTCAAAAACGCTCTTCACTTTTTCATTGGATTTAGTTTGGATATTGACCCCATCGTTCTGCAAGACAATGCCCTTCAATACCGGGTGGTTTTGCCGCCCGAAAGGTTGTGATATAAAGCCAGTCGATACGGGCCAGGGAAGTTTGTTCTTATTTTCTTCAAACGACGATGAGAGGGCTACGGAAACAGATTTAGAACCCTTTAAGGCCAAAGCTTCCCGTTCCATTTCTTCTTTGATGATGTCATTGATTTTGCGGTCAAGGAGGGCAAGCGCTTTTTTGGTGCTTTCCAAATCCAGCTTCAGTGTTTTCTCTTCCTTTTCCAGAGCCTTGACCAGCGAGAATTGTTTTTTCTTCAGCGAGACGAGGTTTCGATTTTCCGCTACCCCCTGGCCTAAAAGAAGATTTTTTTCTTCGCGCTTGCTTTCAATTTGTTTTATCTGGCTACCCAACTCACCCTGAACCTGACCGATCAATTCTGCCTGTAGCTTGCGTGTTTCACCATATTGCTCCATATAACGCAGCCGCATCACAAGTTGATCGAAAGAATGGGCTGAAAATAAAAAAGTAAGGCGGGTGGAACTATTGTTTGCCTTCTGCGCTGCGAAAAGCATGGCTCCGTACTCTTTTTTTAATTTTTTTAGATCATCATCCAGGACCTGGATAATATCATTGTTTTCACCTATCTCTGAATTAAGAAGGTTGATTTCTTTTTTAATGGAACTGATAAGATTTTCCTGCTCGATGATCCTTTGATTGAGTGCGCTCAATTCACCCAGTGTATTTGTTTTCTTCGCGGCAGTTTCATTCAGAATCTTTTCAACTTCCTTGATCTTTTCAACACTCTGCTGCTTTTCCTTCTGTAGCTGGCTCTTTGTTTTTTTCTGCGCTGAAACACAGAAAGACAATCCCAGCATCAGGATAACAAGCAGGGCTAATTTACCTGCGCTCATATCGTTTCGGTATATTGAAAGGAAACCGAAGTTCCCGACCTCCCACTTCGGCTTTATTGTATTCAAAGATGATCGTAGTGTTCAATAATCCCGAAAGGGTTTTATAAAAAAGATTGATCGTTCCGTTGTAAGGAAAAACCTTGGTGTCGATAGGCTGGAAATTTGAATAATTGATGACCAGTGAATTCATGCTGTTGCCTTCCTTTAACTCCACTTTTTCAATTTTCATACTGGCGGCATTCACATAGTTCACCACACTTACATCTGCCTGACTTTGCTGTAATAGGTACATCGAACTCTCCTGTTGAACCTGGTCACCCTCAGAACGGGGAATGATCGGATTGCCGAGCATGGCTGATTGTACTACATTGTAGTCGATATTAAATTTAAAACGGTCCGAGAGTTCCTTATATTCAAAAACATAATATTCTTTATCGACGGTACTGACAATGGTGATTGAGTCTTTGTTGATCAATGCTTTTCCGCCCTGTACACCGATAACGGAAAAAGTCATCCAGATGACACTGTCTTTACGGATCCGGATGTTTGCTTTCACTTCCCGTTCTTTGTTAGCATCGCGCAGGATCATACGGGCTTTACCCTGAAAGTAATCGAAATCAATCTCTTCAATATTCAGGGTTGCTTTTGGGGCTGTAGCGGTGGGAGTGACGACTACTTTTTTGCTGCAGGCAGAGGCCAGTATGCAAAAGGTGATGATAAAGAACCCTCGGCCTTTACTCATAAATTTTTCGGTTGGCAATTTTTTTATTGAGCGTTTCACTATTAGCATTCATTCCCCTGGCCTTCTCCCATTGCCGCACGGCGTTATCAGTATCACCAAGCTTGTATAGAATGTCGCCATAATGTTAGAAGTGTGTGGCCGTAGCTTTTCCTGTACTGAGTGCGCGTTCCATTATTCTCCTGGCCTCTTTAAATTTTTCACGGGTAAATAGAACCCATGCATACGTATCCAGAAAGGTCGCATTTTCCGGGTGATTTTTTATTAACACCACCGACATCTTTTCAGCCTTTTCCAGATTTTCTTTTCGTAACGCGAGATAATAACTGTAATTGTTCAGCACCGTTGGGTTATTGGGATTCAACCCCAGCGCCTCATCGAAAGCCTTGTCCGACTTTATAAAGTCTTTGGTGGTGTTATAGGCTTCACCCAGAAGGCTATTGATCTCACCCAAAAGCCCCGGGTTGGAACCTGATAATCGTTTTGATTGCTCAAAGGAAGCGATTGCCTCCGGAAAACTCCTTTTGCGTAGTTGGGCAAATCCGTTAAAATAATGGATCATGCTCTGGTTGGGAAATATTTCGAGGGCTTCCTCGGCATGAGCGATTACCTGATCCCATTGTTCAAGTTGGGTTTCCAGAAACAATAGATTTTCGTACACCTCGAAATTTACTGCCCCTGTTTCAACCGCTTGCAAATATTCCATTTGCGCCTGCCTGTTTTTGCCTGTGGATAAATACAAATCCCCTCCTATAATATGTACGCTCGCTTCGGAAGGATACTGGTTTCTTAATTTCTCATACAATTTAAGGGCAAAGGCCTCCTTATCGGGATCAGTCAGGTTATTGCTTTTACGCTGACTTAGTTCCGTATTGTAGGCCCCTAAAATGATAAGCTTACCGGACAAATCGACGTTGTTATCATCGAAAAGATCCATCAAAATTGGCCGGGCCTTTTCTTCCTGCTTCGTGTCACGGTAAAATCCCGCGAGCAACATTTTAACGTTTCCTGATTCTGTATTCCGGGTGATAAAATCTTCCAGGTATTTTATGGCCTGTTGCCGAAGACCTTTTTTGGAAATTATTTCCGTAAAGGCCATCATGTATCGCTCTTCCCCTGGAAATGTTTTGAGTAATTTTTCACCTTCCGAAAGGGCTTCAGCTGTTTTTCCAGCGTCCAAATTCAGTTTTAGTTTTTGAAGAGACGAAACTTCATTGATGCCGAAGATGCTTTCCGCGCGGTCATAAGCTTTAATCGCCTCTTCCGGTTTTCCCGCATATTGGTACACAGCGGCTACTTCATATAAATATTCGTCGGTCCCCTTTACTTCATCCAACATCCGCTCATAGGCCTGGGCTGCTTTATCGAATTTACCGAGGCTGTTATAAATGGTTGCCGCTAACAGGTAGAAGTATTTATTTTCTTTTTCAAGGCGAAGTGCATTCTCAATACTGACGGAGGCCCTTATCAGATCATCCTGCTTGTTGCTCTTCGATAGAACCTCTGCTATCTTATAGTGGATAGTTCCATTATCGACATTGATGTCGAGGGCACGTTGGTAGTAGACCAGCGCTTTTGCATAATCTTCGAGAATAAAAAATTTCTCGGCCTCTGTAAAATAAAATTCCGCTTCCCTTAACCGTATTCCCTTCGGCGTTTCATCACCATCGCGCTTCTTTTTTTGGCCAAGAGCCGTCAGTGGTAACAGTATCGCCAGGAAAGTTACGAGCCGGATAACGCTATTGAGTGTATTCAATTTCAACTGATTGTGTTATAATCACCAACGCTTAAATCCATCGGTTTAATCTCAAAATTAACGAAATTCCCTAACATACTATTTTCTAATACCGCATAAGAAATTCGGGTATTGGTTTGAATGATGGTATTTTCAATACGACTATTGCGGATGTGGGTACCTTTACCAACTGACACATAAGGGCCCACCACTGAATTTTCAATGATCACCCCTTCCGCGATAAAGCAAGGGGGGATAATAACGGAATCCCGGATGGTGGCATCATCTGAGACCAGCTTCTGATCACGGATGAATTCCAGATACCGTTTGTTGGTTTTAACGGTAACATTTTTGTTGCCGCAGTCAAGCCACTCCCTTACTTCGCCAGGAGTGAAAACGGCGCCTTTTTTGTTCAGATTCTCCAGCGCTGTTGTAAACTGAAATTCTCCTTTTTCCTTGATATTGTTGTCTATAAGATATTGCATCTCCCGCGCCACTTTCTCCCCATCCTGAAAAAAGTAAATTCCGATGATGGCGAGATCCGAGACAAACTCCGAAGGCTTTTCGACAAATTCGGTAATCTCTTTTTTTCCGTTTAGTCTTACCACCCCAAACTGTGAGGGGTCTTCCACCTTCTGGACCCAAATAATACCATCTTTTGAAATGTCCAGTTTAAAATCCGCCTTAAACAACGTATCCGCGAAGGCCACAATGATTTTTCCAGTGAATAGCTCTCGGGCAAAGAGCAAGGCATGCGAAATACCCAAAGCCTCCGTCTGATAAAAGATTTTGCCGACCGAACCAACCTGCCTGGCAATGTCTTTTAAATTTTCTTCCACCTCCTTGCCAAACGACGGGTGAATGATGAAACCAATATTTTCAATTTTCTCCGGGCAAACCCTCGCGATGTCTTCGACAAGTCGATGTACAATAGGTTTTCCGGCGATAGGCAATAAAGGTTTCGGAACGGTTAAAGTATGTGGCCTGAGCCTTTTTCCTAAGCCAGCCATGGGTATAATGATGTTCATGCTTTCGTAGCCTCAAAATGGTTAATGATTAGGTAATTCTTCCGCGTTTGGACTGACCAAAAAGGGTAAAAAATCACGCCCGGCGGTGCCTTAAAGCTTTGCCTTCAATAAGGTAAATTACTAAAAGATAGATCGCCATTACGCCCATATGAAAAGTAGTAGCCAGCGCCTGGTGGTCAATCTCAATTAAATTAATGGCGTAAACCAGTATCGTGGTGAGGCCAATGTATGCCATCGCTTTGGGAAGATTGTAGGGGATAGGAAAGAATCTCTGGCCCGTCACGTAACAGATACCGGTCATTCCTGCATAACAAAATAGCGCAGCCAGAGCGCTGCCCGTGTAACCTGCTACCGGTATCAGAAAGTAATTCGCCAAAATAGTAATAACAACCCCGGCTATGGTAATCAGGGTGCCATAATGGGTTTTATCGGTGAGTTTAAACCATATTGAAAAATTATAGTAGACCCCTAAAAACAGGTAAGCCAAAAGCAGGATCGGTACGATATGAAGGCCTTCCCAATAGGCGGCATCTCCCAAAAAATATTTCAGAATATCCAGGTTGATCGACACGCCTAACAATATAATACAGCAGACAATTACGAAATAATGGTTTACTGTGGCAAATAGTTGTGGAGAATTCTTCTCAGCCGCATTTGAAAAGAAAAAAGGTTCTGCTGCATACCGGAACGCCTGTATCGCCAGCATCATGAGTACGGCCAGCTTATAGCAAGCTCCGAAAATCCCCAGGGCATACTCCTGGCTTTGTGCCCCGTAAAATCCGTCGGGAAGCCATCGCTCAAGCGTTATCCTTGAAAACATTTCGTTGGTCATTCCGGCAAGTCCGGTGAGCATGATGGGATAAGCATAGCGATACATGGTGGGAGAAATAGCTTTGTCGTAGGCAGGACGCCAGGTCAGTAAAGTCGGCGCGAAAAAGAACAAATAAAAAACATTGGCGGCCAGGTTGGCGAGAATCACCAAAGAAACATCGGGGATATAGGTAGTGGAGAATTTCAAAAAGAAAATATTCAGGCCCACCAAAATGCAAATATTAAGAAGTTTGCCGGTAGCGAAGCGCGTGGCTTTTTTCTGCAATCTTAATCTTGCAAAAGGTATGGAGGCGATGGCATCAATGAACATGATCAGCACGAGCCATATGACGAGGTTTGATCTTCCGGGAACGGATAAGGTTTCAGAAATGGGATTGGCCAAAAGAATAAATCCCAACGACAACAATGTACTAAACACGATCACTACCGTTTGGGAGAGATTAAAGATCCTTTTCTCATCAACGCCCGGTTTGCTGGCAAATCTGAAATAGGCCGTTTCCATACCAAAAATCAGCACGATATTCACTACCGCCACATAGGCGTAAACCTTGGTGATGATGCCATATTCCTCGGGAGAAAAAACATCCGTATGCAGCCTGACAAGCAGAAAACTTAAAAAGCGGGGAAGGATACTGCCCAATCCGTAAAGTACCGTTTCACCGGCAAGCCGTCTTAGTTTGCTCATTATAGTTCAGTGATTGGGTGTTGAAGCAAAAGTGGATAATCTATTCACCGGTAAAATGAGGTTGTCTTTTTTCAAAAAAGGCAGTGGTGCCCTCTTTAAAATCGGGCGTTATAGTGCAAGCTGCAAAATTTTCCGCTTCGGCTTCATATCGTGACGTAGCAAAATTAAATCCTGCGTTGACACGCATAATGACATTTGGCAATGGGCCCTTTGCTTAAGGATGGGCCTATCTTGCTCCTTGCTGTGGTCATCAATTCTTTCAGAGGAACACGTGATTGACCAGACCAATAGTTTTTGCCCCTTGTGGGGATATCATTTACCTGTTCCCATCAGATTTTGAGTGCTTTTTCCCCTGCCGGTCAGTGCGTTACTGTTGCATTGTCCAATGATGTAGAATGATCGCCATCTCCTTTAGGTTGGCCCAATCGGCAATTTCAAAGGCGATCGGATGTGGCACGCCATGGCTGTTTCGCATCCTCCCCCGAGGGCAAAACCGTTTACGAGCCCGATAACAGGTTTGGGGCAATCTTCCATTGATCCAAACAATCACTGCCCGTTTGGGCAAAAAAGCAAAGGCCTTGCTGCCAAGGCTTTTCCCCCTCCCCGGTCAGTATAATCCCATTAATTTCATTGTTTTTGAGGTTTGTTGCAATACCGTAATCAGTCAGAGAGTGTTTTTAAGTTGAGGGCATTCATGGCTTTGGCCTTAAGCAGGTAATGGTTAAATTTCCTTCGGAATGGTCGGTCTTTAAATTTTCCATCAAAAAAGTGCTTACTTTTGTTAATTACCTGTATCAAAGATTGTACTAATAGTTAACTAATGAGGCGCCTTATATTGTGTTTTGTCCTTTCTTTTTCATGCGTCAGCTTTTTAGTTGCCCAAAATTGTACAGTGACCAATGCAACTCCGGTAGATTGGCCAACTGATGGTGGTGCTACAATAGGTTGCTCCGAAGGTGGATTTGCACTAGGAAAACTTGTTTTGATAATCCCCGCAGGGAAGGTTGTAAACTTTAATAATGGTGCGGACACATGGGCAGGAACCCGCATTGAGGTATTTGGAACCTTAAATGTAACTGCAGCTGTTACGATAAATAGTAACCTTATTGTAAAAAATGGGGGCCTCGTGAACGTAAACGCAACCCTTTCTCTGGGAACAGTCACCGGATGCGGATATTATATTGCTCTTGCGAATGGAGGTATCGTAAATGTTGGGGATACTGGTGCTGATCGCCTTAATATTTGCGGGGTAAGTATTATGAAGGGCTCTGGAGGTTGTAATACTTGTTTAGGAACTAATTCAGCACGATGCGCTTATAATGGAAGCCCCTACTGCGAACCTGGCGCCTTTTATACAGGGCAAACGGCTTACGATCAGACAGGTTATAATATCTCTCTACCAATAAAATTACTTCATTTTACTGCGGATGCCGAATCAGAAAAAGTAAAGCTCGTATGGGCAACTTTTATGGAAGAGAACTTCCATAAATTCATAGTTGAACGGTCTAACGATGGTCTTACTTTTGAAAGTATCGGTGAAGTACCCGGAAAAGGATTCAACATCTATGATATTGAATCACAGTATGCTTTTGAAGATGAAGCTCCCTTGATCGGCTATAATTATTACAGGCTTAAAGCCTTAGACCTGGATAATTCTTTTGAATACTCGGCCGTGAAAGCCGTGAAATTAAACGGATCAAAAAAGCTGGCGGTATTTCCCAATCCCTCGACGGGAGAAGTTATTTCTTTCCGAACCAATTTCAGTCCCTCTGAATCTGACCGGATTGTGATCCTTAATCAGTTAGGTGTAGAGATTTTTAATGGACACGCCAGCGCTTCCCAAAATCAAATATCTGTGGAAGGCAAGCTTCGCGCTGGTATGTATATGCTCAGATATGTTTCAAAAGATTTTGAGCAGACTGCGCGCATTGTCGTAAAACATTAATCTCTGTTAAGGCCCCAATTACCACTGATTTCCCGTTAGAAATGCCAAATTATTCTGTCCGACCTCAGCTCACCCTTTCTTCATTCGCGCTTTGATTTCTACTTTTGAGCATCCCTCTCCGATGATCTCCATTTACATTAGCACATTACATACCGCCCATTGAAATCATCATCAAAAAAATTCTTTGTGAAACGCTGTTTTTTTTCTTTGCGCCCTTTGTGAAATTGGATTTTCAATGGGTTTCCAGCATCGCAGGCAGATGTGTCAAAATCTCACGTGTCATTTTGGGTAAATCAAAGAGATGTTGCCAGCCCCAATCCTTACGCGCTGCGGAGTCGTCAATGGATTTTGGCCACGAATCAGCAATCGACTGTCTGAAATCCGGCTGATAAGCGATGGCAAATTCAGGGATGTGTTTTTTAATTTCCGCCGCAATTTCGGACGGGCAGAAACTCATTGCTGAAATGTTATAGCTGGATCTGATGTTGATTTTTTCCCAGGGTGATTCCATTAAATTTAACGTAGCCTTGACGGCATCGTCCATGTACATCATCGGCAGATAAGTATCAGGTTGTAAAAAGCAGTTAAATTTTTTATCCGTTAATGCCTTAAAAAAAATGTCGACGGCATAATCAGTGGTGCCGCCCCCGGGTTTGGTTTTATAACCAATTAATCCCGGGTAACGCAAGCTCCTTACGTCAAGGCCATATTTTCGAAAATACCATTCACACCAACGCTCACCGGCCAGCTTGGTGATGCCGTAGATCGTTGTCGGATCCATAATGGTTTCCTGAGGTGTATTTTGTCTTGGCGTACCTGGCCCGAAAACAGCGATTGAGCTCGGCCAGTAAACTTTCTCCACTTTACATTCTACGGCCGCATACAATACATGGATAAGCCCGTCCATGTTCAGATGCCAGGCTAATTTTGGATTCTTCTCTCCGGTGGCCGATAACACGGCGGCGAGATGATAGATCTGGGTAACGTTATTTTTGAGAATAAAATCGAAAAGGGCTTTTTGCTTCAATACATCGAGGATCTCAAAATTTCCCAGTGAAAGAACACCCTCAGGATCTTTTATATCAGTCGCCAATACGTTTTCCTTACCGTAAAGCCCCCATAACCCCTGGGTAAGTTCAGAACCGAGCTGCCCACCTGCGCCGATGACAAGAATTTTTTGATTTTTCAATGGATAGCTACATTTAGGAGAACACTGAATCTGAAAGCAAATAAAAACCTTATACCTTTGAAATTCATTAGCAGGTAAATTTATTCAGATTCCGGCTAAAACATCGGTCGCTGAATGATTTTATTGGCAGGGCAAAACGCATTTTTATATAAACTTTCATTCTTACACATAATCCAACAGCATGTCTGCAGATCCCGGATTTGAAGAATACCTGAAGAGTAAAAAAATTGACTCCGCCGAGTTCCGAAAGAGTGAACCCCAGGTCTGGAATGCATGGAAAAAGGATTTTGATCAGACTCACCCAAACAGCTTTACCCTTCAGAAACTTAATCTTATTAATCCTATCCGGAGAAAATATCTTCTGACAGTTACGCTGGAAGTAAAACCTCCGGAAAATCCAGAGGCTTTGGCACCCGCTGTGCTTCCGACCCGGCCAGGGAAACCGGTAATGGGAAAACCACTCATGAAGACCCCTCCTAAAGTCGACCCGAATTCATTGGCGTAACTGGAATGAAATCATTATTGATCCTTTAAAGAAAAAGAATGTATAAAAAGATTCAACCCATTATAGCATTAGAATTACAATCCATCCGGGAGGCGGGACTCTTTAAAAAGGAAAGAATTATCACCACGCCTCAGGGCGCTGACATCCATACCAATGGAAAAGAAGTAATCAATTTTTGCGCGAATAATTATCTCGGTCTATCCTCGCACCCGCGCGTTTTGCAGGCCGCGAAACGTGCCATCGATACACATGGTTTTGGCATGTCTTCTGTTCGCTTTATTTGCGGTACGCAGGATATTCACAAAACACTGGAAGAGAAAATATCCCGGTTTTTAGGAACCGAGGACACCATTCTGTACGCAGCCGCCTTTGATGCCAATGGAGGAGTGTTCGAGCCTCTGTTTGGTGCATCGGATGCCATTATTTCGGATGAACTAAACCACGCGTCGATCATCGATGGTGTGCGGCTTTGCAAGGCTATGCGTTACCGGTACAAACACAACGATATGGCTGACCTTGACAAACAATTGTCGGATGCAAAAACCGCTGGCGCCAAACAAATGATTATTGTGACCGATGGCGCTTTTTCAATGGATGGTACCATTGCCAGACTGGATCTGATCTGCCAACTCGCAAACAAATATGAAGCTTTGGTGATGAGTGACGAGTGTCATGCCACTGGCTTCATTGGAAAGACTGGTCGGGGTGTTCCGGAATACAGAGGCGTTACCCGTGAGGTAGATATTATTACCGGAACGCTTGGGAAAGCTTTAGGAGGTGCTTCAGGTGGATTTACTTCGGGCAGGAAAGAAATAATCGAATTGCTTCGTCAACGCTCCAGACCCTATCTCTTTTCCAATACACTTGCACCGTCCATCGTGGGAGCTTCTATTGAAGTGTTTGATATGCTTTCAGAGACTACCACTCTACGCGATAAACTTGAGCAGAACACGAGATACTTCCGCGATCAGATGACTGCCGCCGGATTTGATATACGGCCAGGGGAACATCCCATAGTTCCCATCATGTTGTATGAAGCACCACTGGCCCAAAAATTTGCTGACCGGTTATTGGAAAAAGGTATTTATGTAATCGGCTTCTTTTTTCCTGTGGTCGCCAAGGGCGCCGCCAGGATCAGGGTTCAGATTTCTGCAGCCCATGAACGACATCACCTGGATGCCGCCATCGTTGCCTTCACTGAGGTGGGTAGCGAATTAGGGGTGTTGAAATAGAAAAAGATAACTGAATAAGATGGGAAATGTTTTTTTATTTAATTCCGAACTCCTTCTTCTTTTTTGAAACGATTTCACCCATCCGTGATGTATCCTTAACAAGCAGTCCAAAAGCAGGGTCAATATTTCTGGCCGGAAAAAAATAGATCGGATTCTTTTTCCCCCTCAGTTTCAATTTATAGAGGTTAAAGAATGGAATCACCTTTAATGATTTAACCTCGGGCCAGCTGAATCTTGAATTTTTATCCCGCTCAATAATGACAATTTTATTTTTCCCAATGGCTACCCTTTTAACCTTTTCGTTTACGATCAGAAAAAAATAAAAAAAGATAAGTCCCAGGGTAATAAATATAAGGGATATGAAAAAATTTTTGTTGCTGAAGTGAAATTGGATAAGAAGAATGGAGGCTGCCAGAAATTGAACGCAGGCGAAAGCCAAAAAGAAGAATTTGGCAAGGTAAAATTTCAACGGACTTGCTTCAATCATTGTCATACTACACAATTAGTATAATATCAGGTGTAATTTACAATACATTATGGTTTAAAGCAGCCTTTTTTTTCTAAAGCGCTCCTCCACACGACACCTACCAAACGCTGAGAGACAGGGAAAGTTGTGTAAGCAAACAGCGGCATGGTATTACTTCATGCCGATTTTTACTGCCTGGTAACCTCTTTTGCCTGCTCAACCCACACGCTAGACCGATACGTCAATCAAATACCATGCCTTTTTGGAAGCTGAAGGCGGGCGCAATCTCCCCTTAGCCTTCTTTAAAATTTGGAGCCGTCTTTTGGTGATTGCTTTTTTTCATTCCCTTTTCTTTGAGGGATTTGTTAAAAGTCCAACCAGGAGAATAAAATTTTTCCAGGGAAATTTTATTTATTAAATTAAAAAATATCATTGTTGTCCGAGGAATTTATTGATTTTCCTTGAGCAGCCGGAATGTGAAATATTTATGTTTTAAGGTCATGTAACATTCCAATATGAAAGGAGTTATTGCTTCAATAATCCGGCATTACTCAAACCAATGGATCCTGTGATCCGAAAAATAGCCGAGATGAAAGAAATCATTTGCTAATAGGATGGAATGAATAGCCCAGTGGTAACAGCTTAATTTTAATGCCTAACCCCTCTGCAAAAGTAACTTTCTATTCGATTTTTAGAGACATGTTTGGTTTGGAGCTAAAGTATTGTGAATGTTTTCGAAAAAATCTTTGCGAAACTTGTGCTTTACTCCGTGTACTGGGCAATTGGATTTTAAAAATCTTCGGCGCACTCATTGATCGGTTTCAACGGCCCCGTTCCGGCCATCGTCCTGGAACAGTGTCCTCCTTGAAAATGGAGGGGAAATAATAAAGGAAAAGTCAATAAGTTATAGGAGGAAATAAAGACAGATTTGTCCGTGCTTAGCTCTCAGCGGTTTCTTCTTCGGGAATATCCAGCCAGTTGCCTGACTCGGAATTGTGGAGATAATCGAGAATTTTTTGCTCCACCATCCGAAGTTTTAAACCCCGAAGATAGGTACCGTTTCTTGCTAAAATTAACCTCCCGGTTTCTTCGGAGACAGCCAGCACCAGCGTATCAGTAACTTCAGACATCCCGACGGCCGCCCTGTGGCGCAAGCCAAAGTGTGTGGGCAAATGATCGTTTTCGCTAACGGGTAAAATACAGCGGGCGGCCTTTATCCTTCCTTTGTGGATGATCACGGCGCCATCGTGCAACGGACTGTGTTTACTGAAGATGGCTAACAACAATCTTCGCGACACTTCCGAGTTGAGAGAATCACCGGTTTCAATATAAAAACGAAGTTCCACGTCCCTCGAAAATACAATCAAAGCCCCTGTTTTTGTCGCCTTCAATGTCTTGGCAGCCTCCGTTATCTGTTGAATATCAAAATCATCCTGGTAAGAATTTCGCCAATTGGAAACCGTTTTAAAGAAATTTTCCCGAAATTCTGTGCCGCGGCCAATGACGAGTAAAAACTTTCTTATTTCCGGCTGGAACAAAATGATCATGGCAAGCACTCCCACACCCATAAACTGACCGAGAATGGTTGCCAGCAATTCCATTTCGGCGGCGCGTACAATGAGGTAGATCAGGTAAAGGGCTAAAATGCCCAGAAAAATATTTACCGCAATGCTTCCCCTGATCAGCTTATAGACCTGATAAAGTAAAATGCTCACCAGACTTATATCGATGACATCAATCCAGCTTACCTCTAAAAACCCTATGTTAAATCCAAAAATCATTTGCCGGCAATAACACCTTGAGAACTGTTCCCGCTAAATATAGGGACTTCAACTACTGGAATCATTGAATGAAGTAAAAAGTTTGATAACTTCTTTTGCCTGTTTTACATCATGGACCCGTAATATGTCCGCCCCTTTTAACAGTGCGATGGTGTTTAAAGCAGTGGTTCCATTGAGCGCCTCTTCCGGTTCAACAGCGAGTGTTTTCCATATCATTGATTTTCTTGATAATCCAACCAGAAGTGGTTTGCCCAGAATGGAAAGGCTTTGCAAATGATGAAGCATGTGAAAATTATGTTCCCTGGTTTTGGCAAATCCGAAACCCGGATCAATAATAATGTCCTTGATATCCATGCCTTGAAGCCTGTTTATTTTTTCATGGAAGTAATCAATTATTTCTTTCATCAGGTTCGTGTATGCTACCTGGTGGTTCATGGTTTGAGGATTTCCTTTCATATGCATAATCACGTAGGGAACCTGCATTCGAGAAGCCGTTTCAAACATTTTTTCATCGAGGGCGCCTCCGGATATATCATTAATCATGGACGCCCCTGCGTCGACCGCTGCCTCGGCTACCGTGCTCCGGAAAGTATCAATAGAAATCACAGTGTCTGGAAAGTTCCTGAGAATTAATTCGATCGCCATAATCACCCGGTCTTTCTCAACACCTTCACTGAGGTCACCGGCCCCCGGCCTTGAGGAATAACCACCCACATCAATAAAATTGGCTCCTTCCTGTACCATTTTTTCAACATGATCCAGGATGTTTTTTTCGGTCGTGAATTGGCCACCATCATAAAAACTATCCGGGGTTACGTTTAAAATCCCCATTATTTTCGGAATGCTTAAATCCATTAACCGTCCCTGGATGTTCAGCGTTTTGTTTGTTGAAAATGGCGTATTTTGCACCGCTTAAATTTTATGGTTGAAAAAACAGCAATCGAATATAGAGAGGTAATCGCCACCTGCAAAACCTTGTTTGAAAAGAAAACCCGGGATTACGGCACTGCATGGAGAATATTGCGCCTGCCGTCGATAACCGATCAGATCTTTATCAAGGCACAACGGATCAGGAGCATTCAGGAAAAAGGATCCCAAAGGGTTGACGACTCCATTCATGATGAATTTATAGGTATCATTAATTATTGTGTTATTGCTCTCATACAACTCCACCTTTCAGGGTCGACTGCACTCGACCTCAGATTTGAAGACCTTGAACCCCACTATGACGAGGCTGTAAATGAAACTTTTGAACTGCTGCAAAATAAAAACCATGACTACGGTGAGGCGTGGCGTGAGATGCGGATAACATCCATTACCGATATCATCCTGATGAAGTTATTACGCGTAAAGCAAATTGAAGATAATTCCGGTACGACCCTGATCAGCGAAGGCATCGAAGCCAACTACCAGGATATGATCAACTATTCCGTTTTTGCATTGATAAAATTGAAAGAATTGTATGTTTAAAAAAATAGCAGATCAGTTTTCCCGGTTTTTCGTAGGCGGTCTATTTATTTTTTCCGGCCTCATAAAATTGAATGACCCCATCGGTACCAGGATTAAGATGGAGGAATATTTCGGAGTTTTTGCCGACGATTTCGGATCCTTTTTTGAGTTGTTCGTGCCCTTCGCGATGGAGATAGGCATGATCATGATCATTCTCGAAATTGCGCTTGGCGTTGCCGTGTTGATTTATTATCGCATGAACATCACCACCATCCTCCTCCTTTTACTGATGGTCTTTTTTACATTTCTGACTTTTTACTCCGCCTACTTTAATAAAGTCACCGATTGTGGCTGCTTTGGCGATGCTATCAAGCTTACCCCCTGGCAGTCATTCTGGAAGGACATTATACTGATGATCTTTGTCCTCCATTTGTTCTGGTATAGAAAAAGTTATGTACCCGTGTTAAGAACCCGTGAAGGGCACTTCGTCGTTGCCAGCGTAACCATTCTCAGCTTGTTTTTGGGAATTTATGCCATCCGCCATTTACCTTTTATTGATTTCAGAGCATACCGCATTGGAAATCACATTCCGACACAGATGCAACCGGAGGAGCAACCGGTATTCGAATATGTTTTCGCCCGGAAAGATAATGGTGAGGAGATAAGGTCAGATAAATACCTGATGGACACTACGCAGTACAAGTACGTGAGCGTAGTACAACTCAATGAAGAAAAGACCAGGGCCAAGATTACGGATTTCTCCGTCAGCACGGTGGAGGGAAACGACGTCACTCAGGAGATCTTTCAAGGCGTGAAACTTCTTTTTGTTATGTATGATGTGTCAAAAGCTTCTGTCCAAAACATGGACCAGATTCTTAAGCTTTCAAAAGATCTTGATGGGAAGATTGACATGATGGTGTTAACTTCTTCCGGATCTGCCGAGTTTGAAGCTTTCCGCCATGAACAACAGCTGGCTATCCCTTATTTTTTTACCGATGCCACCGTTTTGAAAACCATTGTCAGGTCCAACCCAGGTATCACATTATGGGTTGATGGAACCGTAAAGGGTATGTGGCACCATCATGACACTCCACAAGCCGCAGAAGTCCTGGCCCTGATACCTTGAAATTAATAACCTACAACTCCATGGCTATCTGTAATTAAATCATAAACAACCTGATCTGAACTTTAACCTATCAAGACATCTGCACACGCTACATTAAAGTTGAGCCATGAAAATTTTTCTTATCGGAATGCCGGGGTCAGGAAAGACTACTTTAGGTAAAGGGCTATCGGCCCATCTGATGGTGGATTTTATTGATCTGGACGTTGAAATTGAAAACTCTGAACAAAAGTCCATTCCTGAAATTTTTAATCAGCAAGGAGAAGATCATTTTAGAATGGTTGAGTCCAGGCTTTTGCGGGAATGGGCGTCTGGCACCCGCTCATTTATCATGGCAACGGGCGGTGGAGCACCCTGCTTTTTTAACGGAATGGAGACCATCAATAAAAGCGGGTTAAGCATCTTTCTGGATGTTCCCATTTCAGAGCTTATCGAACGGGTTAAAATGAATCAGGAGAGACCGTTACTTCAATCGATGGATGAATTCGCCTTGAAGGAAAAATTGCAGAGTTTAAGAGATCAAAGACTCACCTGTTATCAACAGGCCGGGCTCATCGTTGAAAACTATTCTCTGGAATCCGTATTAAAAAAAATAAAGGCTATAGGCTGAACCCAACAGTGATAACGCCGTTAAGGGTTTTGTTTTTAAATGATGCCATAGGACCTGAGCCGTCTTCAAAGGTATAGGGTTGATAAAATGATTTGCCATTTGAATGAATGATGGCTAAATCAACATAAAAACTTTTTGTACGTACGCCCAGGCCCCCACTGATGGAACTGATTTTATTGTTCGATGTCAGGTTCTCACTGTAAGTATTGGATTGCACACCATATCCGGCGCGTGCCCGGAAAATGTCGTATCTGAATTCGGCGCCAAATCGGTAATTAATGATCGGCTGATAAGTTGTCGTGATAGTAGTATTGTCATCGTCGAACGATAGTGCTGATATGTCAGATTTGTATTTGGACTTCGAAGGGTTTGTAAATTCTACGTCTGCTGTTAAGAATCCATACTGGGATATAAACGCCACTCCACCGGTGACCTTCATCGGAATTTTCAAGCTATAATCAGAGGTTACAATGTCCGTGCTGATGGGATCATTGCTATTATCCCGTAAGATCTCAGTGCCATCCCCGTAGTAATCAAAATTTTGCCACCGACTGCTCATGGATGCTTCATAAGTTTCTGTCAACCCGTATAGCGTAGGCGTTGTATAAGAAACACCAAGCTGCAAAAAGTTGGCCGGCCTGATAATGGCGCCTAGTGTAGCGTTGACCCCATTACCTCGGATGTTCAAATTTTCGACAAGATGTAAACTTTGAACGGTGGTTGAATCAAACGACTCTCTATAATTTTTTTCGGAATTATATCGGAGACTACTGATGCCAATTCCCCCGCCGAAAAAGAATTTATCATCGATATTTCCCCCATAGGAAATACTCCATTGATTGGTGGCGCCTTTTATTAAAATTTCTTCCATTTCCTCCTGGCGATCAGGAAGGGGAGCAAAGGTGAAATAAATGTCATCAGGTCCCTGAGGGTCAAATGTGGATACAGGACCAAGTAAAAAATTATAATAGCCAAGTCCGGTCGGGCTGTTGTAATGATACTCATCCTCCTCAAATTGTTCTGTGTTGAACCCGTTTGCCTGCTCGATAAAATAATCGATGATTGATTTCTGCTGGTTACTTCCCCGATAGCTTATTGACCTGTTGAAATCATTTACCCTGGAGAAGCTAACACCAATGGATCCACCG
Source organism: Cyclobacteriaceae bacterium (assembly GCA_039917935.1). Lineage (GTDB taxonomy): Bacteria > Bacteroidota > Bacteroidia > Cytophagales > Cyclobacteriaceae > Chryseosolibacter. The sequence goes on from JBDSIM010000023.1 coordinate 33,545, forward strand.
ATAAAATTTTCCGGCTTGTTTGGAAAATGCCACACATAGCTAAAGCCGGGAACGTTGAAAATCGAACGGTTATCGGCCGTTTTGATTCCGTAATAGTCACTCGTGTTGCCATGATCTGTGAACCCGAGGCTAAAGGTAAATTCCGGTTTGTTAAACATGCCCAGGCCAGCGGGATTTGAAAGGGCTGAACTGTAGTCACCTCCCAGAGCGGTTTGAGTCCCCCCGAGGCCCAGAATTCGTGCACTTCCTGATGGGGTCTTTCGGCCAAAAATCAGCGCGCTCTCAGTATAATTCTGAGCGGAGGCACCGAAAAAACTAAGCAAAGTAATAACCGCCAGGGAAGTCCTGAAAAATGTTCGCATCATTCGATGGTGAATTTTAGTGTTACTCAGTCTCTGCCTCTGCTTCTGCCATTACTTCCTGAACCACTGTCTCTCGACGCTCCGCTGCTATTTGAGTTTTGTGATGGAGAGTATGAAGGTGTTGAACTCCGGCCAGATGAATTACTGTTATTGTTACTATTATCCCACGACCTGGAACGGTTATTCTGCGTACTACTTCTATCTTGATAAGTATTGGTAGAAGTATTGCTTTGCGAACGGTTATAATATTCCTGTTGTCTGTTGGGATTTGAAATCCTTCCGCCATTGTTATCTATTCTTCCTGAATTGGAGACATTGGTGCGTGATCTTGTTCCTGACTGATCGGACACAATTGCATTGCCTCTGCTTGGCCTTTTTCCATATACCACATTTCGTCCGGATTCGCCATTGTTTACGATAACGATCGTACGAGGAGATCTGTAATTGTTCCAGTATCCGCCGCCATAGCCACCAAGACCGTAATTGCTTCCACCGAAATAAGGATCCCATCCTGAATAACCATAATAAGGGCGGTTCCAATAATTGTAATTACCACCCCATCCGTAATTGTAGGAATTGCCCATGTGATAGCTGAAGGAACTCGACCAGCCATTTTGTGACCAGTAGGGATCAAACCAAGGGCTGTTATAACTATTGTAACCGTAATATGGACTATTCCAGGTATTGATTCCGGGGCCGTAATAATTAGACCGGTACATTGAATTGTTATACCATTGATTGTAATTGTTATTCCAGTTGTTTAACTGATTATTTTGATATCGGTAATTATTGACAAAATAATCCTGGTCATCTGCCTGAGCAGATTCCGTGTGTGAACGCGAAATATATTCAGGATTCACATGACGTGCGGAATAGGTATCCGTGGGATTAAAATTTTCCTCTGTCTGCGTAGCGGCTTCATTCGATTTTGAGCGGGTATTCAAAGTTACAATAGCCCTCTGCGCATTTAACTTTTCACGATCCTTTGAATTGAAATACATGTCATCGAACTCAACTCCCTGTGCAAAAATGCCACTGGTTCCCAGTAGTGATAAGGTGGCAAAAAGTATCCCTTTTATTTTCATAACCATTGTGGTTTTAGTCTCTCTTGTATTGTAACGCAAATTCATCAAAAAGTATTCTTTAAATCTACAAAATTTAACTTGGATTACCTGTCGGAGCCTATATTTGGCGTTTCATTCGGATAAATAGCAAAAACTAGACCATTTATGGGCAAAGAGATTCCAACAAGGCAAGAAGATTACTCCTTGTGGTACAATGAATTAGTGAAGAAAGCCGACCTCGCAGAGCATTCCGATGTCCGTGGCTGTATGATCATAAAACCCTACGGTTACAGCATATGGGAAAAGATGCAGCAGGCATTGGATAAAATGTTTAAGGATACCGGTCATTCGAACGCCTATTTCCCCCTTTTTGTGCCAAAAAGCCTTTTTGAAGCAGAAGAAAAGAACGCAGAGGGTTTTGCGAAAGAATGCGCCATTGTAACGCATTACCGCCTTAAAAATGATCCCCAGAGACCAGGAAAATTAATGGTTGACCCCGAAGCAAAACTAGAGGAGGAGTTGGTGGTGCGTCCAACGAGTGAGGCCATCATCTGGAGTACCTACAAAAAATGGATCCAGTCCTATCGGGATTTACCACTGCTCATTAACCAGTGGGCAAATGTGGTCCGTTGGGAGATGCGCACAAGGCTTTTTCTTCGCACTTCGGAGTTTCTTTGGCAGGAAGGCCATACCGCACACGCTACATCAGATGAAGCCGTAAAGGAAACGTTGCAGATGTTGAATGTTTATGCTGCCTTTGCCGAAGAGTTCATGGCTATGCCAGTGATAAAAGGTCGTAAGTCTGAAGGCGAAAGATTTCCGGGCGCCGTGGACACTTATTGTATTGAAGCGATGATGCAGGATGGCAAAGCGCTTCAGGCTGGCACCTCGCACTTTCTCGGCCAAAATTTTGCAAAAGCGTTTAATGTTCAGTTTACTTCAAAAGAAGGAAAACTCGAACACGTCTGGGGCACCAGCTGGGGCGTGAGTACCCGGCTGATGGGCGCGCTTATTATGGCCCATTCCGATGACGATGGCTTGATCCTACCGCCGAAGCTGGCGCCGATTCATGTTGTGATAGTCCCGATTTTTAAGACGGAGGAAGAACGGAAAAAAATTTCAGATAAGGTGGAACAGATTTCATCGAAAATTCGCGAACAAGGGTTCACCGTGAAGTATGATAACCGCGACACTCAAAAACCCGGGTTTAAATTTGCGGAGTGGGAATTGAAAGGAGTTCCGGTGAGAATTGCCATTGGTCCTCGTGATCTTGAAAATGGAACTGTAGAAGTCGCGCGCCGCGACACCAAAGAAAAAAAGACTATGAAGATGGATGAGGTAGCGGAGTCAATCCCTGCATTACTGAATGATATCCAACAAAATATTTATACACGCGCATTCAAATTCCGGAACGACAAAACATCTGTGGTCAATACTTACGATGAGCTGAAAAAAGTGCTGGATGAAAAGGGTGGTTTTGTTTCTGCCCATTGGGATGGCACCGTGGAAACCGAGACCGCCATTAAAGAAGAAACCAAGGCAACCATCCGCTGTATACCACTGGATGCGATCGAGGAATCTGGAAAATGTGTGTACTCAGGTAAAGATTCACCACGAAGGGTTCTGTTCGCCAGAGCTTATTGAGGAAATAGGGAAATAGGGAAATAATGAAATAATACCCTTATATCCTTACTGGCTTATATCCTTATACCCTATATCCTTTTAAGTAGTACCTTTACGGTTCACCCTGCTATCAACATGTTCATGTGGACCATTATTATTGCCCTCTTACTTATCGGACTTGCCCTCATTATCCTCGAGGTTATTTTTATCCCCGGCACCACCGTAGTAGGCTTAATAGGGTTGGTTTTTTCTTTCGCTGGAATTGTAATCAGTTACAAGCACTTTGGCAGCGAGGCAGGATTTTATATTCTGTTGGGTGTATCTGCGACAACGGCCGTCGCGCTTCTTTACAGTATCCGATCGGGTATGTGGTCTAAATTTTCGTTGAAGTCTTCGATGAACAGCAAAGTGAATGAAGGATTGATGAGCGCATTACAGATAGGGGATGAAGGAAAAACTATTTCTACGCTCAAGCCTATGGGCAAAGTTGAATTTCAGAGTGGTCAATTTGAAGTAAAGACCTCAGGTGATTACGTTGATGCAGGAACGAAAGTAAAAATTGTCCACATTCAGTCGAATCAGATTATCGTTAAACCCCTAAATTAAAATATACAATTATGGAAATGGAAGGAGCGGCGTTGCTTATCATGGTTCTTGGAGGTATTATCCTCTTTTTTGTTTTTCTTTATTTCGTTCCTATCAATCTTTGGATCACGGCTTTATTTTCAGGCGTGAAGGTTGGCTTGTTTGAACTGGTATTCATGCGGATCCGGAAAGTGCCTCCCCGCATAGTGGTCGACTCACTTATCACCGCAACCAAAGCAGGTTTGCAACTCACTTCCAATGATCTGGAAACCCACTACCTGGCTGGGGGTAACGTTCCTAATGTTATCAGGGCTTTAATTTCTGCAGACAAAGCCAATATCAACCTGACATTTAAACAGGCCACGGCCATTGATCTTGCCGGGAGAGATGTGTTCCAGGCAGTGCAAATCTCCGTGAATCCAAAAGTAATTACCACACCGAAAGTAGCAGGCGTAGCAGCGGATGGTATTCAGTTGATCGCAATCGCGCGGGTTACAGTGCGTGCGAGCATTGCGCAGTTGGTTGGGGGTGCAGGGGAGGATACTATTCTTGCCCGGGTCGGTGAAGGCATTGTATCATCAATTGGTTCTGCCCGTTCTCATAAGGAGGTGCTGGAAAGCCCGGATAAAATTTCAAAACTTGTTTTGTCAAGGGGTCTTGACGCAGGAACAGCGTTTGAAATTCTATCCATCGATATAGCAGATGTTGATGTAGGAGCAAACATTGGGGCTAAACTACAGATCGACCAGGCATCCGCCGATTTAAAAGTAGCTGAGGCAAGGGCTGAAGAAAGAAGAGCCATGGCCGTAGCGTTAGAGCAGGAGATGAAGGCTAAGGCTCAGGAAGCCCGTGCGAAAGTAATCGAAGCAGAGGCAGAAATTCCGAAAGCTATTTCGGAAGCTTTCAGAAAGGGAAATTTAGGAGTTATGGATTATTACAAAATGCAAAATGTTGTCGCTGACACAGGCATGCGGGATTCAATTTCCGGCTCTGGCCAAAATGCTCCGCGCAAAGAAGGTCAGTAAATAATTCTTTTCTTAATTTGCAAAAGGGACTTTAATTTTAAAGTCCCTTTTGCATTATACAAATCAAAACCTAATCACCTCCCATTCCGCTTTTTTTATCCCCATATATTCCTGATGGTGGGGATCAAATGATAAACCATCATAAATCATTGGAATAGTACTGACACCCTGGAGGGTCAGCAAACCATATTTGCCATTCCGACCTGCGATCACATAACCATTACCAAGGTCGGTAACCTCATCGTACTTCGGATTGATAATGACGGCACCCTTGCTGTCGGCCATTCCAGTGAGACCATCCTGTTCTAAAATGAATCTATTCTCCCGGTTGATTGTAAGGGTATTATAACGCAAAGGCAAAACGACTTTGCTATTACCGGACACAATGCCGAAGAGTTGATTTTGGCTTACAATAGCGTAACCGTTACGAAAGCTTTCCACCGCTTCATATACCGGTTGAATAATGATGTTTTCCTGATCATCAATAAAACCCCACTTGTTCCTGATCTTGATGGCGGCAAGTCCATTACTGAATGGTTTGACATCGTCATACCGGTTGGCAATCCGCAACCTTCCCCGATCGTCTATGAAACCATATTTTCCGTCCTTTCGTATTGCCCGAAGACCTTCGCTCGGGTGAAAAATTTTCTCAGCACTTTCCGGTTGATACGAACGGTCGCTTATGATACCGTTCAGATCGATTATCCAGAAAGCTCCGGTAGGCAGGTTTTCCAGGAGGTAATCTCCTTTAAATTCCAAAAGATTATCAGAAAAGTAAATGATATTTCCGGTTAAACTTTTGAGAAAGGTGGTTTTGCCGACAAACTCAAAGTACCTTTCATCATCCAGTAACTGCAATGTGTGAGGTTGGGGTGTGATGATCCAGTTTTCATCAAGGTTTATAATGCCATAATTTCCTTTGAACTTAACCACAACGTGACTACCGTTTTGCTGCAAAAGAGAGTCATGCACACAGGCGACAAATTCTTTTCCCTGGGCATTGACAGCACCCCAATAATTCCGGTTTCGTACCGCGAAGTATTTTCCGTTAAAAGGGGCAATTTCTTCGTAATTCTTTTCTGATAAAGTCTCTCCGGCCGAATCCAAAACAACCCAGCGGTTTTTGGTTCCGATGCTTACACTGGCCAGCAGATAAGGTTCATTGATGATCAGGTCATTATACTTTGCAGTGAGAAGGATCTTTCCCTGCGCATTGATCAGTCCTTTTTTATTTCCGTTTTGGAAGACAACTTTACCTTTCCGTATGGGACTGACGGAAGAAAAATGACCTTTATGCAAAGGTTTAAAAAGATTGTTGGTTAAGTGCACTTTGCCACTCACTTTGATCGCATAAGCATCGCTTGATATCGGCCGAACAGAATCCGCGAGGCATTGCTTCAGGAGCTTATTTTGCCCATCCAGGAAAAACCATGAATCCACCTGGCGTACTTTTATGGAGCCGTCATCCAGAAGTAAAATTTCGCGATAGGCTGGTTCCAGTTTTATTTCTCCACCTCGGTCGATCAGGCCTTGCTTTTGATTTTGATACACGATGGCATAGTCCATTTTAAAGGAGGAAATACTATCGATCGAAAAATCAGTGACCTGCACGCCGTCATCTGAAAAGAGCCCGATTTTGCTTTCTAAATTTTCCACGGCATAACGCAGACTGCCGAGGGCGTAAATGCTTTGATACCGAAGCGGAATTATTATTTTATTGGACAGGTCCACCAGGCCATAGGAAAACCTGGTCTGTTCTCTTACCATGACAACAGCCCGCATATTGGCAATGCGCAGGCCATCGTATGAAAAAGGTATGAATACTTTTCCTGAGGTATTAATACAACCGTATGACCATCGTTGTGATAGAGGGGACTTCCGTTTAGCGATCAGCAAGGATCCCTCTGCGGGCATCAGTTCCTGGAACTCCGCGGTGGTAACAAGTTTGTTTGAAATGCTGATCAGCCCCCATAGACCATTTGTTTGGTATCCCACCACACCGTCGACGGTGGATAATTTTTTATTGCTCCAGCCGATGGCAGAATAGGCAGCAGGAATCAGTATGCGACCTGCGTCATCCTTCAAACCAACTTTACCATTTTCTTCAAATACATTCAGGCCAGTTGGCCTCATTCCTGTTACAGGCAAAACATTGTTGCTGAAACTGGAGGTTGAAACTGAAAATATAGCCAACCATAAAAAAATAATACGCACCCGCTCCATCTAAGACAAAGTTAAGCCACTGAATTGAATTTTTGGGAAATTTTATAAATTAATAAAGTTTGGTGTCAAACGGGTTTATTCTTCGTCAATCGTACCCGGATGGTGCTGAAAAATATCCAACTGATGTATCAATGATTTTCTATATGGACACCCTTCGGGTTTGTGCGCTGGAGCTTCTCAAAACGAAGCACAAGCTTATTGAACGCACGCATTCATTTGATCCCTCGTCCTCGCTGAGTCTCCTTATCTGTATTATTTTGTGCGTCCGCGAATGATGTGCTCTTAAATCATAGGGTCATCCCTACGGGATTTGATTATTTTTTTCGCAATACTTCTACCATAAGGTCATCCCTACGGGATTTTAAGATTTGGCTTTGCGTTTTCAGATTCCTCCGCCGCGCGACCGCACCGTCTCCGCAGCGTCTCCTGTCGCAGGGACGCTGCGGTTCCCGCACTCGAAAGTTCGTCGAGTTGGGATTGCCTTTCGTGCACTCGGATGTCAGTCGAGTTGGGACTACTTTCGACGCGTTAGGGTAATGATGAGATCCACGTTGTCTATTCACCTCACCCTTCCGCCTGCGCTGTCAATCGCGCACTCAGCTTCGGCGGACACGTCTTCTTGCGCATCTTAATTTCTTGTTTTTTTCAGATTTCGCTTACCTAGCTAAGAGCTTCGAACAGGTAAAAAGCGCCAGTGTTGATAAAAAAAACTTAAAATGAATTTTTCGATGGTTATGCCTCGGGAGGTAAATGACTTTATGCTGTAAATCGCTAGTACCATTTAAGTCCGGATGGGACGACCTTTTGAAGATGCAATATCTGAAAATGAAGCACAAGCTTATTGAACGCAAGCATGCATTTAATCCCTCGTCCTGCTAAGTCCCTCTTATCTGCATGATTGTGTGCGTGTGCGAATTCAGTGCTCTTAAATCATAAGGTCATCTCTACGGGATTTATCTACTTTTTTCGCAATATTTCTACCATAAGGCATCCCTACGGGATTTTAAGATTTGGCTTTGCGTTTTCAAATTCCTCCGCGCGCGACCTTCACCGTCTCCGCAGCGTCTCCTTTCTCAGGGACGCTGCGGTTCGTGCACTCGGACGTGCATCAAGCCAAATCCCTTCGGCATTGTTAGTTGATGTTGATATCTTTTATTTTAAAAGTGATAAATCTAAAAAGCTTATTTCTTGGTGCGATGACAGCCATTTGCTTTTTGCTGAAACCTTCGGCTTTTAGCGAGCCTTGTGTCGATTCTTATTCCAGCCTTCGGTGAAAAAACAACTGATGGTCTGGAAGCAACTGGGGATGAGCAATTTTTACAAGATCCATCAAAATAAAATCCGGCCTTAAATATCCGAGTTCCAGATATTCATTTCCGCCTTTTGCCCCCAGCCGTTTATCATAGTTAAAAATTCCTTTTTCCTGAAACGGTTTAAACCGGGCATAACGGTGGTCGGCCAGCTTTATTTCGGCAAGATTTTTAAAAGTACCGACCCCGATCCATAGATCAACGCCATGTGCTTTTTCATATACGGCCTCAAAGCTTAATTCGAGAAAGCCATTGCTTTTATTTTCGGCCCATAGATATTCGCAACCCGCATCTTGAAGCATGCGCGCTGCATAATTTTGTCCTCCGGGCATAAACCAGGCATCTCCGTAAACAATCCCACTGATAACGCTGGGCTTTTGGGTAAAGGAAGCCGCGAGTTTTTTTGTATTCAGGTAATTGGATTCAATCATTTGAAAAACCGAATCGGCGACTGCTTCTTTCTGGAAGAACACGGCCATAAACTTGATCCATTCAGCCCTGCCGAGCGGGTGCTTCTCAAGGTATTCTGCATTGATTACCACCGGGATATTTAATGATTCGATTTTTTTGAATTGACCATAATCGCTGCTCATGGTATAACCCATTACAACCCCGGGTTTTAACATCGCAAGCAATTCAAGATTTAATCCAATATCAATTCCAAGATCCTTTACTTTGCCGGCATCAATTCTTTTTCTCATTTTTTCAGAACTGACGTAGTCGGTTGAAGGAAAGCCGACCAGTTTATCCGTTTCATTCAAATAATCGAGCAAGGGAACGTGAGTGGTAGAGGTACAGACAATGCTTTCAACTGGGGTGAAAATAACTTTTGTTCCAGCCGCATGCGGTGGAACCTTTTCTCCTTTCGGAACCAGCAGGTACGTATACCCCGAGCCAGCACCCTGAAACGGATAAAGCACTTCCACTTTTTTGGCGTTTTCAACTATGGATATCTTAAAACCTTCGGCATATTTTATTTCTGTAGGGGTTGTGTTAGTGATTGCTTGGTTTTCGGTAGCGCGCTTTTCAGCACATGCGGAAAAAAGAAATATTAACATGAACGGACTGAATTTCATGTGTGCAATATGAGGGTTTGTCCTGGAAGATTTTATTTCACATGGCAACAAAGTTCGTTTTTCAAATCGATTTTCGTTGGAACAATCCAGGTTCAGGCCTAATCAAATAAGTTTTATGTGGGTGCGTTAACCTGCCTACTTTCCCAGGTATTCCAGACATTTTTTATTTCCATCGTTCTGCATTATGTTTGTCCCGGAATTTCGGTTCTTCTGCTGATGATATCATCAGAAGATTAAAAGGGAATACCGGTGCATGCATAAAGCATCATTCCGGAGCTGTCCCCGCAACTGTAAAGCCACTTTTTGTTGCTGGCCATCAACTAGCCACTGTTTTCGTAACTGAAAACGGGAAGGCGCCAGCAATGTGGAAAGCCAGGAGACCTGCCGTTAATGTCCAACAGTATCAGAGCTTTCGGGTGAAAGGCGATGTGTTAGCAGGCCGTAGCTTGCTTTCTCTCACTTACTTCCTCCAGGGCTCATAGTGTTTAACCCCATAAACAAAATGCTATGAGAAAAATTATTATGATGGGTTTGCCTTGCATGCTCATTTCGTTAGGTGGCTTCGGACAGGACTCAACTCAGATTACTACCCTCAGGGAGGTGATCATCTCCGCTACCCGGTCAGAACAACCACTGATTGAAATTCCGCGCAGCGTTACGGTAATTAACCGTGACGTTATCGAAAAATCTATTTATCAATCTCTGGGGGATCTTCTCAATACCCAAAGCGGGTTGTATGTGGTAGGTGCTAACCAGACACCCGGAACCAATCAAACAGCATTTATGCGAGGTGCTAATGGCAATCAGGTCGCCGTATTGATTGATGGAGTACGGATCACGGACCCTTCATCTCCCAATTCGGCAATCGACCTTTCCGAGATTTCTCTTTTAAATATCGAGCGGGTTGAGATCATCCGTGGGTCGCATAGCACGATGTTCGGGGGAGCAGCCATAGGCGGCGTAATTAACATCATAACAAAATCCAACGGAATGCGCGGCCTCCATGGAGTTGCCGGGTTCCAGACAGGAACGTTCGGTAAAGGGGCCTTCAGCTACACCGAAAATCTTGAACTGAACCATGCCTTCAAGAATGGAATTTACCTTAG
>JBDSIM010000024.1:0-3458 GCA_039917935.1 Cyclobacteriaceae bacterium
ATATTATTAAGCCGGATGATCAATTCTATAGGGTCTTAAATTCGAAGATCGGGCCAGGGCATCAAAGCCCTTGCAGAACTATCGGAGGCGAAATTGCCCGCTCGCTGGGTTTCAGGGTTCCCGAAAGTGTTTTTTGTGCGCTCGACAGTTCTTTCGGTAGAATAGAAGGTGATGAGCCTATATCCATATTTTTGGTAAACGGCGGCGAGCGACATAACAATCTTATCTAATTTTTACAAACCTTCCCGAAACCAGGTCCAGTCATTAGACTTTGTTAAGTGGATGATGATTAGAATCATCCTTAAGACTGATCATGATCATCCGGTTATTGCCTGTATGAGGGGAACTTTGTACAACGCAATAGAAATCCCTTAAGATTCAACTTAACAATATGATCAGAATACTATTTTCAACGCTTCTGGTAATCCACGGTCTTATTCATTTGTTAGGGTTTTCAAAAGAATTCAGCATGGGTTCGTATGGAAAGCTTAACGGAGTAACATTATTACACTTAACCAAAACTCAATCAAAAGTGGCCGGCGTTCTGTGGTTGGTCATTAGCGCATTATTTGTGACGGCGGCGCTTCTTTTTTTGATAGGGATTGACAGGTATTGGATACCTGCTGCCCTGGCCGTTGTGGCTTCTCAAATATTGATCATACTTTACTGGGACGACGCCAAATACGGAACCTTCGCAAATGTGCTTATTTTATTTGTCATCATTTTTGCGGCTGCGGCCACTCAATTTAACGGCATGGTTCGAAAAGAAGTCAGGCACATCACATCGCAGGTAAGTCAAGACTTTATCATCGTCAGCGAAAGCGATATAAAAAATCTGCCTGTTCCTGTTAAGCGATGGCTCATGGTAAACGATATTATTGGAAAGAAAATGCCAACCGTTTTACATGTGCGTCAAACAGGACAGATGCGAACTAAACCCGGGGCGAAGTGGATGCCTTTTGAAGCAGAACAATTTTTTACATTAAATCCCCCCGCTTTCGTCTGGAATGCTAAAATTGAAATCTTCCCCTTCATGCAGATTGCGGGAAGAGACAAATACGAAAATGGAGAAGGTAGTATGCTCATTAAGCCGCTCCATATATATACTGCAGCCAATAGCAGGGGAAAAGAAATAGATCAGGGAGCCCTTCTGCGATTCCTCGCTGAGATGTCCTGGTTTCCGCAGGCAGCAATCAGCCACTATCTTCATTGGGAACCCATTGATGATCAGCATGCAAAGGTTACCATGGCCTATGGAGATGTGGAAGCCTCCGGCGTATATTCTTTTGATAAAGAGGGGAATGTTTCACTTTTTGAAGCACAAAGGTTCGGAGATTTTGATGGAATCTATAAAAAAGAAAACTGGTCAGTGGCGACAAAAGGATACAGCACATTCCTTGGCATTAAAATAGGAGATAAGAGCGAGGTGACCTGGAAATTGAAAGAGGGAAATTTTATGTGGCTCAAGATGGAAGTCACGAATGTTGAAATGGCGAAATGCAAGTTTCGGGCGCCAAAAAAATAATCATGACTGAATTTAAAATGAAGCCACCCACTGCTATGATGGGAACCATCAAGGTAGGAAATGAAGTGGTTGTGAACTTCAATCTCTTGCTATCTATGAATAATACACTTTAACAATAATAAAACAAACGATGATACTTTAAACTTAAAATAATGCTGCGCTCTAATACACTTCGATTCATGATGCTTATTGTAGTCATGACCATCACTTTGGGCGCTTATGCCCAGTTGTCACCTATTCAGTACTTCAGGCCGTATGATCAAAGCGGTATTAACGTATTTGAAACTTCAAAAATTGATACTGTTGCCTTCACCGGATTGAAGTTAAGAATTGGTGCGAATTTCACCCAGCAATACCAAAGTCTGAAACATTCTAATTCAGAAAACATCGTTGGTGAAGTAAACAAAAATGCCCTTTATGATTTAAGTCCTGGTTTTAATTTGGCCATGGCAAACTTAAATTTAGATGTCCAGTTGGCAGATGGTATCAGGGTAAGCCTTGTATCGTACATGTCTACCCGTCACCATACGGAATTCTGGGTGAAAGGTGGATTTTTCCAGATCGACAAAGTAGGTTTTTTGAACAACAATTTCATGAATAGTCTTTGGAAAAACCTTACACTGAAAGTTGGTCACATGGAAATAAACTACGGTGACACTCACTTCCGCAGAAGCGATGCTGGCAATGCATTGTACAACCCCTTTGTTGAAAACAACATTTTGGATGCGTTCGCTACAGAAATTGGCGGCGAGTTGACCTGGCAGAAATCTGGTTTCCTCGTGATGGGAGGCATTACTGATGGTGAAGTACAGGGCAGTGTAACAAAAGGAGATGATCGTTCTCCTTCAATCTATTGTAAAGTTGGCTATGACAACCTTATCGGTCAATCAGCCCGCGTACGCCTGACAGGCTCTGTCTATTCAACAAAATCTTCTATCAGCAACACAGTGTATTCTGGCGACCGCGCAGGGTCACATTACTATATGGTACTGGAAGGCCCAACGGCAACCGCTTCCGCAAACTTTACATCAGGACGTATCAATCCAGGTTTCAAAGACAATGTTACAAGCCTCATGATCAACCCATTTATCAAAATCAGAAACGTGGAGTTGTTTGGAACATATGAAACTTCAAAAGGCAATAGCCAGGTCGAAAATGGCGAAGTACAATCTACAGATCCTCTACAACCAGAATTGACTAAACTCGAAGACCGTCAATTCAACCAATATGCAGTAGATGGTCTTTACCGCTTTGCTAATGAAAAAATGTATGTCGGCGCCAAATACAATGTTGTCGAAGGTGACCTTTCTTTCGGATCATCAACCACCCAACCGAACATTGCACAGGGTTTGCGTGAGAATGTAAAGGTACAACGTACAGCTTTGGCTGCAGGATGGTTTATTACCCCAAACATTCTGATGAAAGCTGAGTATGTAACCCAGAGATACCTGGACTTCCTTTATGCTGATATGCGAAGCAATGGTAAATTCGAAGGTTTCTTAATCGAAGGTATCATAGGTTTCTAAACTGCAAAACAGGGTCCGTAATGGACCCTGTTTTATTTTTTAAACATTGATAGCAATGAAAACGATAACCATATTTACCATCGCGGTCATAGTAATCCTAAGTAGCGGATTTACTAACAAAGGAATTTGGATCGTAGATGCCGAAAGCCAGCTCTCCATTCAAGGCTCTACCAATATCAATAACTTTACCTGTAAAATTGAATACTGCACCGGCACCGATACCCTTCAGTATGTCGAAAATTCATCCGCTACCGAACTCAGCTTCACCCGTACCCGCATGACAATACCCGTTCGAAGTTTCGATTGCGGTGCCAGGCAAATATCCAAAGACTTCTGGAGAGCACTGAAATCGGAAACCTATCCTGAACTTGACATCAATTTCAGATCCCTTCAACACATGATTTTTA
>JBDSIM010000025.1:0-62554 GCA_039917935.1 Cyclobacteriaceae bacterium
CAAAGTCGCTGAGGGATGAGTGATCTTATCATAGCTTGCTTCTAGCTGTAATTTTATGCCCGTAACGTGCAGGATAATCTCCGAGGTCTGAAACCATCAGCCAGTCCCGCAAATCCTTCACAAAAAAGTTCGATATTCGACCGCTCGGGGCTACATTCCATTTTGATTTATTTCAGTTCAATTGAGATTGATGCATACGCCCCGAAGCCTAGGACCCGTCCCCAAGGTAGGCTATCGGAAAATCGGATGGCTTACTTAGCAAGTATTATACATATTCTGGTTTAGCAGTTTTGGATGCAACTGGAATATGTACTTTGCCTTTTACAAGTTGTAATGAAAAACCGTAAGCCCTGGCAATTTTTAAAAACGACGTCAGTTTGATGTCGTTGGTCTTTCCTGATCTTAAATTTTGTATTGCATTAGGATGCAAACCGGCTTCTTTGGCTAAGCTGCGTACGGATTTTTCATCGCCTTGAGACATACTTACAAGAAGTTCCTGCAAAGCAAATTCCTGATACTCCTGCTCGAAGGCTGCTCTGAATTTAGGATCTTGCATCTCCCTCTCGTAAGTGCTCATTCGTTCATTCTTCTTCTTCATAATAGTTGCCCTCCTTTACTCTTGCCTTATAAGATTCCATATATTTTAATGCCCGCTCCTTCTCGCCCTTTGGCAGTTTGTCCTGCTTCTTCCAAAAAGCATTTGTAACAATGATCTTCTTGCCTTCGACAAAAAAACTCAAAAACCGATGAGGCTGTGGTTTAAAAGCATAGACCTTTCCTCCTTCATTTCTGAATTTGCTCTCATCCCTGATTTTACCGGTCTCACCCATCATCCTAAAAAGTTTTAAGACCTTAACACGGTCTCCAACCTCCAATTCTTGATAATACTCGAATGCCTGGCTTTGGCCTGTTGGAGAGTAATACCACTCGATCTGAAACTCCTGTCCCTTATAAGCGATATACTCCTTGGGCATATATAACCAAATGTAACATTAGAATGTTACAAAGTAAAAGCATTTTTTTGAAAAAAAATTCAAATTTTGGAGAAATACCTGCCTTCGGCCTAAAAGGAACGGATTGCGGCTGAGACGTTTAATACTTCCGCACTTATTACTCTGTTAAGCAATTGTCAATGTCTTAAATTGACTGACTGTACTTCCCGTTCAACGCTCTCATATTCTCACCTAATCGCTCACTCGAGGAATGATATACAAAGGCAATTACCTCCTTATCGAACCGGCTATAGGTCTTCTACCTGGAAAATTCTAGGGTCACAGAGAAACTTTTTTAGCAAGAACACCGTAAATATAGTAGTAAAATTACTACCTTTATTTTATGAGAGATATTTAAATAACACTATTCAACACCTCACACCCAGATGAAGTATTCTGAATTTCACCGATTTATCAAGCGGAGCAAATCAGGCTGGAAATATATCGGTGCAGAGGGTAGCCATTACATCTATGAACGTGATGGCGTAAGGTATCCGATTCCCTTCCACGGTGCCAAAGAAATAGGCGAAGGATTAAGAAAAAAGATTATGAAAGATATGGGGTTGCGATAGCCCCATACCTTTGATTTGAATGAATAAAACGAAGTAAATAATGAAAACACTGAAAGCGATTCTATCAAAAGGCCCTGATGATTTTGGAGCATGGTTTGAAAACCTTGAAGGCGTGTACGGTGCAGGCGCGACAGTCGCTGAAGCAAAAAAGAACCTGATGGATGGATTAGCTTTGTACGCAAAGCATAATCAAGATGCGCCTGCATGGATAGAAAACAAAGCTTACAAAGTCGTCTATAAATTCGATGCTGAAAGTATCCTGAACTATTATCGCGGAATTTTTACGAACGCAGCTTTAGAGCGAATCACCGGAATTAACCAGAGACAAATTCAACATTATGCATCTGGGGCAAAACGCCCTCGTCCTCAACAATTGAAAAAAATTGAGACAGCGCTTCATGAGTTGGGACAAGAGCTTATTTCAGTTGAACTATAAATACCAATTATCTTTACATTGGAATAGACGAATGAGCAGATGCCTGGTCCATGGTATCAGCAGGTAGCCAAACAGCTCCATGTAAATTCAACATAGACTAACTGAAACAAGCAAGCCTGAAACTGTGTTAATTCTGAAAGCTTTTAGGTTCGATTTTTTATCCTTCAACTTCGAACTTTTACTGGGGATTTCTGATTATTGTCTAAATTTGATAAAGCTGAAGGCGTATGACCAAAATTGAGCTACAGAATTTATTGATTCATCGGATCTCTGAGATCAGCGATCTCTCATTCCTTGAAGCCATCAAGACCATTCTCGATTCAAAATCTGAATCAGTCGTACTTCCTCTGTCGGTTGAACAACGGGATGAAATACTTGCGTCAAAAAAGGAAATTGAACAAGGCCTATCAATAGAAAATGCTGCCCTGGAAAATGAAATAGCCGGATGGCTCAATGCAAAATAATCTGGTCACACCGGGCGAGGATAAAAACTATATTCCATTCTTGAGTTTTATGTAGATCGGAATAAGACCAAAACCTATTCGGCGAAACTCTATGCCAGGTTCAACAACAAGATCAAACTATTAGCTAAGCATCCAAATCTAGGAATCAAGGCGGAAATTCAATCTGTCAGAGGCTTGATTGTTGGTGAATTTATCATTTACTACGAACACCAAGACAACACTATCATTATTCACACAATCTTGGATTCGCGGCAAAATCCGGATAAACCAGCTATAAAATAAAGTGAACAATGCATCAGGCTTTGTCGCTTTGCCAAGTTCCCAATCCTGCTAGGTCCTTCACAAAAAAGTTCGATATTCGACCGCTCCGGTCTACTTAATGATTTTGAACGATTTTTAATGAATTTGAATTAATCGGTTTTCAATTCTAGGCAGTTTTGCCTTCCATCAGTTCAGATACAGGGCCGCGGCTGCTGTTATCACCTTCTCCCTTAGTTCTGGTTGTCCAGCGCTTCATTGCGTTGAATTTAACAAGTCAAGCTGCTTCTCGATATCAGCGCCTAGTTTTTCACGAATTTCAATGCTTCCTTTATAACCACTTCTTTTGTTTCGTTGGGCTTTTAAATATTCTGCAATGGTTGGATCTTCAGGACGAAGACCCACATCAACACCTGGCATCCCAACTTTAGTAAGACCAGTTCGGATGGGTGATTGTCCTGTAATAAAAGCGGCTCGTCCTGCAGTACAACTTTGTTATGCATACCAGGTTTCCGACGTATAGAAAGCTAGTTTTAAATGCTTGCAAATGCCAATGAAATGTTCAGAGTTTGGATGATTTCAATCGATGAACGACTCTTAATAACGTTGGATTAAAACGATTTTTGGTCCGTTGATTTTCACTGTGGCATACCCAGTTCAACGTAATTTCTGTTTCAGTATTTCGGCCAACTACTTACCCAATTCAATCAACTACCCTGCAAATCCATCCAATGGCTCAGTTGGTATAAAACAACACCACCCAGAAGACTTAACTTTAACAAAATGCCAATCTTGGAATTGTCCGTACCCGCATTGAACAACTCAATTACTTTAATTAAATTCGGTAGATGCAAAAGTTATATTTGCTTTATTGCATAAGCAGGATGCTATCCCGAAATTTGGTGGGTACATTATATCCGGCAATCGGATGGAAAATTGCAACCTATCCTTGTATTTTCGTGATGCCTCAAGTTTCGTGTCCTGTCAAAATACCTGTTCTTTGTAGCAGGAACCAGGCAGACAGCACAGGAAGTAAAATCAATAAAATTGTTTTTCATCCAGGTATAGTCTTTAAATTGAAGAAGGGTTTTTCATTTACGCCGAGGGTGGCGTTTGAATCCACCGGGCGATATGGACTGACACAGGTTTTATCAAAAGCCCTCATCGGGACAAGGCCGGGTGCATTTGGTGTTTCTCTGGTGGTTGCTGAACGATTTGGAAATAATTTGCCAACATCGGTTTCCTACGGAATAGGTTTTGGCTTATCTTTTTGATGACGTAGTCACGTAACTAATCAAACACAAAACACTTCCTAATGAAGACAATCTATACGGCTGCATGGGTGCTTGGACTGCTTGTCATCGGCTACCTTCTTTTTCCAATTCTTTGGAAAAGATTTAGCCCTAAAAAACAAGCCGCCATCACATCGATCGCCGTTCTGCCCTTCATGAACGTGACGGGTAATCCGGATCAAGCGCACCTTAGTGATGGACTCACCGAAGGGATACTTAATTCATTAGCAAAAGTTGAAGGTCTGAAAGTATCGGCACGAAATTCTTCCTTTAAATTCCGGGGAGAGGATATCAACATTAAAGAAGTTGGGGAAAAGCTCAACGTTCAGATGGTATTAGAAGGAAGCGTTCAACTGGATGGAGATCGTATTCTTATTACAGCACAATTGATTAATGTTGAGGACGAATTTCATTTTTGGTCGGAACAGTATGATGAAAAGGTAAATGATATTTTCGCCCTCCAAGATAGGATTGCCAATGCCATTGTCGATAAATTGGGTAGCGCACTATTGCTCAGTGAGCGCAACAAGCTGGTAACAAAACCCGTCACAAATCAAAAGGCATACGAATTTTATTTACAAGGTCGCGTACACCTTAACCTTCGAACACCACATGACCTAAAGAAAGGCATTGACTATTTCGAACAATCTATTGCGTTGGACAAATCATTTGCTGCTTCCTATGCGGGGCTGGCCGATTGTTACAATGCCCTGGGATATGCCAGTTTTGTCGCCCCGATGGATGCTTTTCCAAAAGCAAAAGAAGCTGCCACCATGGCCATGCAACTTGACTCTACGCTGGCGGAGCCCCATGCCTCATTGGGCTTTTACTATTTTTACCATGCATGGGATTGGAAGGCTGCTGAACAGGAATTCCGGATCGCCATTGCTTTAAATCCAAATTATGCGCTGGCATATGCTTGGTATGCGTATTATCTCACTGCTATGCAACAGTATGATGAAGCCCTTGTCATCTTGCAGAAAGCAACTGCCCTTGATCCTTTATCGGATCCTCTTCACACTGACATTGGTTTTTCACTATACTACAGCGGTAACTACGTTGACGCTATAAACCAGTTAGAAACTTGTCTTCAAACGAACCCAAAATTTGGCCCCGCACATTTATGGTTGGGTAGATCCTTCCAGCAGCAACAGAAATTTGAGCAAGCTATCTTAGCATATCAGAAAGCGCTTGAAGGAAACGCTTATTGGCCGGTAGCACTCGCTGCTCTTGGCAATGCTTATGGTACGAGCGGTGATAATATAAGCGCAAAACAGGTTTTGATTACAATGGATTCTCTCTCCACGAAAAAGTTTGTAACTTCTTACGGTGTGGCATTGGTCTATTCAGGGCTGGGTGAAAAAGAGAAAACTTTTGAATGGCTGAACAAAGCGTATAAAGAACGTTCCAATTGGCTGGTGTGGCTCAGGACTGACCCCCGTTTCAATTCATTGCATTTCGAGCGTAGGTTTAGTGAGTTGGCAAACCAGGTTGGTCTGCCGCAGTAAAGAGTATTTGATGGAATCGGCACCTAACTACCCATTCAAAAGTGCGAACCACTCATTCTTTGTTACGCTGCTGTTAACCACAGGGTATCTTGTCCAAACTTATCGCGATTAATTAAGTACATTTAAAAAAAAGCAATACACCTTTATGCCTGGCCTTTCAAATCTCTCCAGGTTAGCTACAACGTTCAGGGAATCGATTCTTTTCAGGATACGATGTATATTGATTGTCTTAGTCATGGTGTTAAGTCTGTCTCCGGCATTTTCACAACGAACAAAAATTGATAGCCTAAAAAATGTCCTACTATTGTTACGC
Source organism: Cyclobacteriaceae bacterium (assembly GCA_039917935.1). Lineage (GTDB taxonomy): Bacteria > Bacteroidota > Bacteroidia > Cytophagales > Cyclobacteriaceae > Chryseosolibacter. The sequence continues at coordinate 5,836 of JBDSIM010000025.1, forward strand.
GACACCACTCGCATCGATTGTCTGAACTTGTTGAGTTTGGCGTACACCTATCTGAATGCCGACACCGCAACCTCGTATCAGCAAAAGGCATTTACAGAAGCTATGAAAATGAATTACCAACGAGGAGAAGTTATGGCCTTCAACAATATGGCTCGTATTGCAGGAAACCAACAGCGTAACTTTTCGCGCCAGAAAGAAATCAGCCTCATGGTATCTCAGGATTACGCAGAACTTAACGACAAGAAAATACTGGGAGAGACTTACATGAATCTTGCTTTGGCCTACTTCTGTCAAAGTCAATTCGATAAGTCAGCAAAAGCCTGTTCAAAGGTGTTGGAAATTTCTGAAAAGGTAGCCGACCGAAAGGGATCAGGCGAATCCATTTCGATGATGGGCTCAATTAGTTTTGAGCGCGGTGACTATGAAAAATCATTTCAGTACTTTAATCAAGGCTTGAAAATATTCCAGGGTATCAACGACCCTTACAATACCTCTATAGTGTTGGCGAAAATTGGAGACTTGTATCGTTTGGCAGGCGATTATAACACGGCCCTCAACTTTTATTATCAGAGTCTGGAATTCAAACAAGGTCCCACGTTGGAATGGCATCCATTGGTAGACCTTGGAGATGCGTACTACTCCCTCGAACCATACGATTCGCTCAATGATCAAAATACGTATCTGCAGACTATTAAGTCGTTAACCATTCATAGTGAAGCAGGAGCATCTTTTCGAATCAGAAAAGCTGAAAAAAGTATTGCAGCTAAAAACTATGATCAGGCATTGACTTTATTAACGAAAGAACTTCACTTGTCGAAACAAAACAATGACACAAACTATACTATGCGTTTATTGCTCGATATCGGAAGAGTCTATGATGCCCGGAAAGACTTTCGTAATACATTCTGTTATGCATCCGAACTTCTCCGAATCGCAAAAGCACATCACGCTAAACAATATATGCGCGACGGCTATCGGTTGATGTACATGCTTCATGATCAATTGAACCATGTTGACAGCGCATACAGCTACTATCGGAAGTACACTGCAATGAAAGATTCGGTTGCGCTGGATGACTTTAGTAGAAAACTGGCCATTCATGCTGCGATGGCGGATCGGGAAAAAACAAAAGTGCAGTTGGATTTGGTGAGTAAGGAAAATCAAATCAGTGAACAACAGTTAGCACTGCGTGAACAGCAACTTCAACGTGAATACATATTGAAAAATATTCTGATCGGTGGTATTTTACTTTTAGTAATTTTTGGAGTTATCATTTTTAGAAACAGCAGACTCAAGCAAAAAAATGAAGCTCATCAGCGTGCATTAATTGAAAAAGAATTGAGCGTACAAAAGCTCGAAAACGAAAAAACAAAAGGAGAGCTGCAACAGCGAGCGCTTGAACTTGAGATGCAAGCGCTCCGTGCACAAATGAATCCGCATTTCATTTTCAATTCACTCAACTCCATTAATCGTTTCATCCTTCAGAGCAACCAGGAAAAAGCTTCAGAATACCTGACGAAATTTTCAAGGCTAGTGCGATTGATTTTGCAAAACTCCCAACTTTCTCTGATTTCACTTGAAAGTGAACTGGAATCACTACGACTCTATCTTGAGCTTGAAGCGGTACGATTCGACCATCATTTTGAGTATCACGTAACGGTAAGTGATACCATCGATATTTCCGCTGCCAGAGTTCCTCCACTCGTTATACAGCCTTATGCGGAAAATGCGATTTGGCATGGACTGATGCACAAGGCTGACAAAGGTCATTTGCAAATTGATCTTTTCGAAGAAGGGAATCTGCTGTGTTTCAAAATCACCGATGATGGCATAGGACGAAAAAAAGCTTCTGAGCTCAAAAGCAAGTCAGCGGCCGCTCACAAATCCATGGGTATGCGTATTACGGCTGACCGAATTGCCATTCTGCATAATAAACAGGATGGTAACACCACGAATGTAATCATCAGAGATATTTTGCTTTCTGATGGCACTCCCGGTGGCACCGAAGTATGTTTAAAAATACCCCTGCTATGATCAAGTGTATAGTTATCGATGATGAGGTGCATTGCCTGGAAACAATGAGCATGTTGCTGAAATCGTATTGCCCCGGAGCTCAACTTGTAGACACCTGCCGATCTGCCAAAAGTGGAATTGAGTCGATTGAAAAGTTGGAACCAGATCTTGTCTTTTTGGATGTTGAAATGCCGGTGATGAATGGCTTTGAAATGCTTGAGCAATTTTCATCCATCTCATTTTCGATTGTCTTTACCACCAGCTATGATCAATATGCTATTAAGGCCATACGTTTTAGCGCGATGGATTACTTATTGAAACCTATTGATCCAAAAGAACTGGTCTCTGCTATCCATAAAGTAACAACACGAAAAGATCTCCCTTCCGCAGAACAATTCAAGATGTTGAAGGAAAAAGTGCAAAGTCATGAAAATGGGTTTACTAAAATTGCTGTGCCTACGTCAGAGGGATTTGAACTTGTTCCGACAGATACCATTATCAGTATTGAGGCAGACGACAACTACACACACTTCTGTCTTACCAATCATAAAAAAGTTACCGCCTGTCGCACGTTGAAAGAAGTCGAGGAGTTGCTGGAATCATTTCCTTCATTCATTCGGGTGCACCATTCCTTTATGGTCAACCTGAATGAAGTAACGAAATACGTGCGCGGTGAAGGCGGCTACCTGGTGATGACCGATGGAAGCAGCGTGAATGTTTCCCGTAGCCGAAAAGACGCATTGCTTAAATTCCTTGGAATATAATTCGGTCAGTTACCAATAAGATAAGCGTATTACGTATCCAACTCCTCAACTCAATCAATGGCAATAGCTCGGGTGTTTAGCTGACAATAGTTTTGAATTGTCATTAAAAACTATTGTCAAACTTAAAACACCTTTTTATGAAAACGTTCACGCTTATCAATCGCCATTTCGTAGGTGCGCTTCTAACAATCATTCTTGCATCCTTAGCATGGAGTTGTTCTGATGATTCTGAAGTTTCACCCGCACGCCCCAAACCCACGGAACCCACGGGAGAAGAAACTTATCGTGAGTCCGGTAACGCCAGACTTTCCTTCGGTAAGGATTCAATAAACTACAACTTGAATGTCTTTCTGCGGGGAGACACAAGAAAGAAATTCGGGTTTGTTGCCTTCCGGCAATTTGAAAACGAAACCCAACTCATCCATTTGTATACCTGGGTGAATGGATTGGAACCTAACACCAGCTATGTTTTACAACGGGCAGTTGATACCACCCTGGATGGAAATTGCACCAGCACAAGTTGGTTAACGCTCGGTGAAGGACTTACACCAAAATCGATTGTCACGAATAAATGGGGCTCTGGTTATGCAGAACTATTTCGGAGCGTTGCAGCTATCCCGGTGGGATCAACTTTTGATATTCATTTTCAAATTGTAAAAGCAAGCACATCGCAGGTTGCATTAACCAGTGATTGTTATGAATACACCGTTCATTAAGTAGGCTGAAATCTTCCTGGAAGGGTTATCGGAAAATAGCCCTTCTTCATTTTTTGGATACTTAATGATTTTAAACGATTATCATCCAATCACATGTAAACGGTATAAATTACGGCGCGCTTTTAACTACCAATAACGCTGCAACAAATGTCACTGCGGACATTACGTTAGCTAGAACAAGTTTGGTAGCTGCATCAGGTCTTGTTGCATCTGCTACATTAAATAATCAAATAGATACGGTACTAAGAGATGCATGGCTAAAACGAGCTGTTCAAAAAGGTGATATAATTCTTCAAGATAGAAGAGAGAATCTCGCCTAAAACGATGTATTCAAATTTCAAGATATTCCAGATATAAGCGCCCAACGAATCCCAACACACGGTGATATAGTGGTAAGCATTGACACTACTAATGGTTTTGTGATTACGATTGGCGGAAACCCAAATGAAGAAATCTCTGATCAAGCAATACATCAAAGACTACTTTCCCAGCCATGATAATGCCTGGTTCGTTCTGGTCAAGTCAAAACGAACGTTGACAGACCAGATCGAAACAGCAGTTTGTCGCTTAATTCCGATGGCCTCATGCACGGGCACCAACGAAGGGTTGGTCTCGAACGGCTTAAGAAGTACGCACAAGCTTTACTTTCTGAGTACATTATTGATAGAATAAGAAAAATACTAAGGACAGGAAAATCCACAACGTCTAAATAATATTCAAGGAGGAAACTAAGAACCACTATATGGTTTCGGACCTTACTACATACGACTCTACCCAACGAATTTGTTCTGCCTTCGACATCGAACCGGAATTTGTTTACCTCCATAACGGAACAACAGCTGGCGCTAAAAATCTTGGCATTAAAGTACGAGGAAAGGAGTACTTACAACTTAGTGAACTTCCTGGTTGGCTCACATCATCCTTAGGTCCGGCAGACATAGAGAACTTCTTGTGCATTTATAAGGATGACTTTTCATTGGCCATAACAATACCCCGTCAAAAGACTTTTGTCAATGAAGGGAAAATTGGTACTTATTCTGAGCTCGATGCCAACAGGAAAAAGGAAAAAATAAGGGCCGCGGATTATCCGCGACCCGTAAGAAATCTCTGAACTTAAAAATTATAGCTCTGCTCACCATGCTCAACGGCATCAAGTCCTTTGCGTTCGTCTTCTTCTGATGGCCTCAACCCTACCAGCAGGTTTGCTATCTTGTAAGAAATAAATGCCACAAACCCTGACCATACTAAGGTAATAGCAACCGCTTTGGTTTGAATCCAGAGCTGCTTTCCGATCCCTGGAAACCCGGTGCTTCCCGTGACCCAATCGGTTACCAGGCCAGGCCCGCCGAGGTCCGGTGAATTAAAGATACCGGTTAACAACGCGCCCGTGATCCCGCCAATGCCATGCACGCCAAAGACGTCTAAAGAGTCATCCGCTTTGAGTAACTTCTTTAATCCATTAACACCCCACAGGCAAACCAGACCCGCTATGGTGCCGATTGCGAAAGCACCCGAAATACCCACATTGCCGGCAGCGGGAGTAATCGCTACAAGTCCAGCCACAGCGCCAGAAGCCGCTCCCAACATGGAGGGCTTTCCTCGAACGATCCACTCCCCAAAAGTCCATGAAAGCACTGCACAGGCAGTGGCCAGAAAAGTATTCATGAAAGCAAGTGCAGCGTAGTTATTGGCTTCCAATGCAGATCCGGCGTTGAAGCCAAACCAGCCGGTCCACAGCAAACTGGCACCAATCATGGTCATGGTCAGGTTGTGTGGCGCCATGGGTTCTTTTCCAAACCCTGCGCGCTTACCTACCATGTAAGCCCCAACCAGACCTGCAATACCGCAGTTGATGTGAACTACTGTACCGCCGGCAAAGTCCAACGCGCCCCATTGCCAAATGAGACCTGCCTTAGCATTCATAGCATCGACAACCGAGGGATCGGTATACGCATCGGGGCCCATCCAGAACCAAACCATGTGCGCGACTGGTAAATAGCTCAAGGAAAACCAAAGCACCATGAATATGAGCACGGCAGAGAACTTCATACGTTCTGCGACTGCTCCCAGGATCAGACAGCAGGTGATGGCGGCAAAGGTTGCCTGATAAGCAACGAATACCAGTTCGGGGAGATAGACACCTTTGCTGAAGGTCGCGGCCAAAGAGAAGGCACCCGTGGATGAATCGAAAGTTCCGGAAAGAAACGACCGGCCGAACCCTCCGATAAAAGCGTTTCCCTCTGTAAATGCAAGACTATAACCGTAAACGCACCACAGTACTGTGATCAAAGCAAAAGTGACAAACACCTGCATCATCATCGACAGAATATTCTTGGAGCGAACCAGTCCGCCGTAAAAGAGCGCCAGTGCCGGAATACTCATCATCAGGACTATGGCTGTTGAAGTCAGCATCCAGGAAACATCCCCCTTATCAACGGTAGGCCCAGGGGCCACGACTTGTGTGGCTTCCTCCGCGACTGTGGGGTCCTGTTGGGAGACCTGACTGGTGCTGTCTCCTGCCTGCGCTATGGAAAATTCAGGTATGGCCAGAAGCATCGCAATAAAAAAAGCGGATACAGAAAAATAAAATGAAAAGGTTTTTCCTTTTGCTTTTCTGAAGCTGACGGCCGGTCTTTTTACAGCAAAAGCAACAGGGTTCAAAATAGGTTTGTTTTTCATAAATAGGTTATAAAACTGGTTTTGGGATGGGGTGGGGAATTATTTCGGAATGAAAATATTATTCAAGCGCTTTCTCGTCTTTCTCCTTCGTACGAATGCGGTAGGCCTCTTTTATTTCATAGATAAAAATCTTCCCATCACCTACTTTGCCGGTGTAAGCTGTTTTGAGCAGGCATTCAACCACTGTTTTCAGCTTGCTGTCCGGTACTGCGATTTCCAAGCGGATTCTTGGTATAAAACCCGCATCGTAAGTGGCCCCGCGATACTGCTGAGTATCCGGGTGTTCCATTCCGATACCTTTCACTTCTGAATAAGTCAGGAATCTTATGCCAATATTGGCAAGTGCAGTATGAACTTCTTCAAATTTTGCGGTTCTGATAATGGCTTCTACTTTTTTCATACTAATAGTTTTTAAGGAAGGTCATCTGAAAAGTTACTGTTTTTAAAGAAAAATGGGTCTTTTTTTGCCCAAAAAATATCGAAATAGGATGGAAAAATGAAATTTCGGTTAAAATTTCACCATTAATTCTGAAATAATAGTGATTATTCACAACAATTGTCACACTGGTGGGAATAAACCGAAGTCCTACTCAGGGCCGAGTACAAAGAGTATTGGGCATAAATACCCAAAGCCCTGGTGGGAGATGGGATAGATCCTATCTTATAAACTTATCGAACCTCTCATCGTAGAGAAAGACACAGTTAGCGATTTATAATTTAAGAGATGGGTTTCTGAGCTAACAGAACAGAAGCTCCGACATGAAAATAGGTTTCGAGTGGAGGGACAAATATGAATAAAAAATTTCTCAAAAATTATCTCCGTCACGACCTCAGAGGCAATTAGTGTCAGGAAGAAGATACCGACAAAGGCTTTTAAAAGGCGATCATATAAAAATCTTTTTCCGGGTACATGCGCGATTCAAGAATTCAGTATATTTCCCAACTGTCCCTGATACCCAACGCCTATTAATTCACAACCGGTTTCCAAATGAGAAAATACTATTCCCAGGTCCGCTCCCTTCATTTATATTTTGGTTTGTTCATTAGCCCGTTTGTCTTGATCTTCTCACTGAGTGTGCTTTTTTTCAATCACCCGCAAGCTGTTAACAAACTTTTCCCAGTAAAACCTTTACCAGTGTCGAAACAGAAACTGGACAAAATTCCATATGATACAACGGACCTGTTAACCGCAAAAGCAATCATTCAGAAGATTGGTGTAAAAGGTGAAATAGATTTTATTTCACAAAATCAGGATCAGATATCATTTCCTGTTAAACAGCCTGGATTTAGAACTCAAATTACCGTCAACAAGCAAACTGACAGTGTTTATATCATGCAGCAAATGGAGGGTTCCGCAAGGGCAATCACCTACCTCCATTCAATGCCGGGTCAGCACAATCAGGCAATCAGGGGTAATTCGGGGTTTGTAAAGGTTTGGAGGATCCTTTCGGATGTTGTAGTGTACGTTGTCCTCTTTCTTTCCGTGAGCGGAGTGTTCTTATGGTATTTCCTCAGGGTTGAAAGGAACTTTGGACTTTTTTCATTAGGGCTGGGTGTTGTGATCTTTACGGCACTTCTATTACTTATTTTTTAATTTTTCATTAAACCCCGGATAAAGTGAGAAGTTTTAATTCCTGGAACCGAAAGGTCCATATACATATCGGATTATTTCTGCTTCTGTTTATATGGTTATTTTCGTTATCCGGACTTTTGCTAAACCATGGCAACTGGAAATTTGCCAGTTTCTGGGATCAAAGGCAGCAAAAGGAAAGTATTAGAAAGATCACGTTGCCAAATCCTATGGACAGTTCTGTTATCATTTCTCATATTATGCAGGAATTAGAAATTTTGGGCGAAGTTAATAATGTAAAATTAACATCCGGTGCTCTGGATTTCCGTGTTGGCTCACCAGGAAGGGGTCGCGATTTGCATGTGGACTTAAATGATAAAACAGTTCTATTAAAGGAATACCATCTTAATATCTGGGGCAAAATTCGGACACTTCATACTTTTAATGGGATTGATAAGGGAAATATTTCAAAACCGGCTAACTGGTTCATTACCAATGTTTGGCGTATTGCGATGGATGGTATTGCCATAGCACTTATTCTCCTGTGCATGAGCAGTTGGGTAATGTGGTATAAAATCCGAAAGGACTATCAATGGAGCGCGTTTGTATTAATTGTGGGATTTTTAATTAGTCTTTACTTTGTATACTTGATTAGAGTTATTTAATAGTCAACGCTATTCGGCTATTTCCATTAATGAAATTGAAACATAAAGATTTTCAGAAGCGAAGTATTAAAAACTTACTATAATTACTAATCATCCCCTTTCGCATTCGCTATTGATTGCATATTCATTAAATTTTTCAGATCTGAGACTAAAGCTGTAAAGTAATCGTCCAGTTGTTGTAGGTAAGATCCATTAAATCGCTCCTGGGTTTTTCTTTTTTCAGTTAACACTCCATCTATCATATCATCACAAGCGGTCTTTACCCTACCGCTTTCAAGCTTTGCTATAAAGCCGAAAGGATTCCATACCAAAGCAGTACTTTCTCCATCAAAAAGAATTGCTACACGATGCCATTCCTTCCAACAAAAAACGTGGTACCCCTGATATTTTGGGCCTTAATAGTATTTATCAAACGAACCACTTCATAAGAAGTCGTTGAAGATTCCATTAAAGGAATTGAGTTTTCAGCCGTATCACTCAGTATTAAGAATTCCTATTTAAGGGCCTGACAAATTTAAATCCGTGGCCTAGTTCGCAGCATATATCAAAATAGTAACGAACGTGTTTTTATGGACGTTATTGAACCACCTGAAGTTAAAATCACATGTGCGGACTGTGGAACAGTTTATGCAGGAAATTATTGCTATAACTGCGGATTGAAAAGGGATGAACTGCACATCAATGCCAAAACACAATTTCAGCAGATATTTCACGACGTACTCAACATCGAGAAATATTTTTTCAAAACAACTATTAGTTTTATAATAAGGCCTGGTGTTTCAGCCATGAACTACCTCAAAGGCAAGCGCAGAGGGTATCACAGGCCCGTCGCATTTGCTATCATGTGGGTAACCCTTTATACTGTTATTCATACCCTCATCACGAATCATTTTGATTATGAATATATTCTTATTTCTTCTGATCATACCGAAGAAAATTCCGCATCAAAAATATGGTTTTATTCCCATATAATATTTATTTTGTTTCCTGCGCTGGCGATTGTCGCCCTTCCATGCTATCTGGTTCTCGGCTTTCCGAAACTGAACTACTTCGAAATGTTAACGTTAACCTTTTATGCAGAAGGCTGCCTTTCTTTTTACCGCATCGCGCAGGATATAGTCCTGGGAGTTTTAGTAGGCGTTAATATCAACCATGAATTTTGCTACCTGGCGATATTTGCGGTTTCAGGGTTTTATAATGTATGGTTTTGCTATGATCTTTTTAACCGCCTTGAACTGAAGTTTCTTTGGCCGCGGCTGATACTGTCATTTCTATCAGTGTTTATCCTGAATAAATTTGTTTTTGATTATCTCTCCGTCCTCGGAATGTATATCACCGATAATCGATCCCTCCTGGATTTATGTTAGACGCTTCAGGAACTCTCAAGTTTTGAAATCAGGAGACTTTGTTTCGGAATGAACTGTTGTTGAACGATATCGGCATGTAGTACTTCCAACATTTATGACAATCGAAACATGTGACTATCTTTCCCAGATGAATGGGTCGTATTCTTGTTTTCAATCACACCCATCAAGGCTTAACCGTCACCCGTAAGTATGTGGCAGGAATAGACATAGTATTCTTGGTATTGCTTTTATTCTGACTGTCAAACAAAATTTCCAGGTCACGCTGCAGATCCGCAGCCTTACCATTTTTTTCCGCTGCTTCAAATGCATTCATCGTCGGCCCATAGTAGTTTTTGAACTCGTCCACGAACTTTGAAGCGGAAAAAGGCGCCTTAAACGTAAAGGTATCCTTAACGAATGATATGTTTTCTTTCGCAACCCCAGCGCTAACGAAACGTTCAATAACGTGGCTCTCTACACCCCACAACATTGGACTTATAAATCCCTCCGGTGGAGAGGGCGTATAGGCAGAACTGATTTTCAATATCTGCGCTACAAGGGTCGGATCTCCCGGGATCCAGTTCCCCATAATAATTCGTCCACCCGGACGGGTAACACGAACCATTTCCCTGGCTACATCATATGGCTTCGGTGCGAACATTGCCCCAAAGATGCTAATCACCAGGTCAAAAGTATGATCGTTCAACCCATGCAAATCTGTTGCATCACCTTCCTGGAAGGCGCAGTTTGCAAGTCCTTCGTTTTTTGCCCGAATGTTTCCAGCCTCGACAAGATTCCGTGCGATATCAACACCTAAAACATTGGCGCCTAATTTCGCTGCAGGTATTGCCGTGGTGCCATCCCCGCAACCGAGATCAAGGACTTGAAGGCTTTTGGTTATTCCCAGTTTGGAGACAAGCGCGGCACCGCTTTCCCTCATACATTCAGCTATGCGGGTGAAGTCACCCTTTTCCCATAGGGCTTTGTTTGGATTCATCTTCTTTTGTTTTAGAACACTTAAGATAAGCTATTTAAATAGACTGGCCACAATATCATCAACTGAATACTGCTTTTTACCAAAAACCCGGTGACTTTGAATCCTTAAAATCCATCGTAAAAAAAATTGTTCACCCGACTCATAAATGATTCAGGCTTGAGGCCCTGTTCCGCGGAATCTCAATAGCCTGTAAGAAACTTCGGCGCTTTCGTTCCCTCTTGATCAACGAAATTAGACCTTAAACCGTCCGCCTAAATTTTTCGACCAAATAAAGGTTGAAAAGTCACAAATTTGTGCCTTTTCAACCTTTGGGTAGGACAAGAAACAATGCAAGCGGCAGTAATTACCCAAAATACAAGAAGTGGAACCATCTTATATGATAATCCGACCTAATTTCGCAGGCATAATTTTTTACGAAAATTTTCAATTTTCGGATTAGGGGGGTTAGGAATTATTGATGGGGGATTTTAATAATGAACAAAGCCAAAAACCTGATTGCCGTATCTGAGCTGAAAAGGCTGTTATTCACGATTTCAGACTATCATTTAAATGTCTGTTTTCGATACCGGCTTATTGGCGAAATGTGGAAGCCTAATTTTTTCAGAGTCATCAAGGTAACCGACGAAAGCGTTCTACTGAATGATGAGCATACTAACAAACTTATATCCCTGACTGATTTATCCCTCATCATGCAGTTCGAAATAGATGCTCCTGTGCATCATTATATTCCCCATAATCATTATGAGTTAGACCCTGTAGAAAGTACGTAGTCCTCGTCCAAATTAAATCATTGCTCGTAACATTTTCAACGCGCACCTCTTTAAGTTATCAAAATTAGTTCACAACTTTCCATCTCAATTCTAATTCCGCGAGTGAGCCTTTATTTACGTTTAATAAGTTTAATCGCGCAATCTTACGGATGTCCAGTTCAGGCGCCAATTCCTGCGACAAAAGCGCAAACCCTTCAGTGACAAGTACAATCCCATATAAGAATGCCGATATTCGTCGTTCAGATTTAGTGACTTAACCTCATAAATTAAAATATGGAAACACATGCCGGCATGAAAGCATACTATGCAAAAAATAGAAAAGCCTGGAGGGCATGGCTGGAAAAAAATGCCGAGAAGGAAAAATCGGTTTGGCTTATTATCTACAAAAAAGAGGCTGCCAAGCCCAGTACCACGTATGTGGTAGCGGTCGAAGAGGCCTTATGTTTTGGATGGATCGACAGCAAAGCCAATAAACGTGACGGAGAAAGTTTCTATCTGTCTTTTGCCAAGAGAAACCCTAACAGTAACTGGAGTAAAATAAATAAGGAAAGGGTGGAGAAGCTGAAGCAGGATTAATGACCACTACTGGAATGGCTGTCATTGAAAAGGCTAAGAACAATGGCGCATGGACTGCTCTTGACAGGATAGAAAACCTTGAACTTCCAAAAGATTTAAAATTGGCGCTTAAAAAAACTCCGAAGCAGCAACTTATTTTGAAGCCTTTAAAAGGTCGGTAAAAAAAGGTATTTTTCAATGGATACAAAGCGCCAAGAGAGAAGAAACCAGAATAAAGCGAATTTATGAGACCGTAAACCTGGCTCAAAAGAACATCAGAGCGCATCAATACACTCCAAAAAATTGATAAGCATCCTGGAAAAGACTCCAGTGCCAGCTTCCATCGCATTTAAACGCAACGCTGGTATGTTTTATAAATTTCTCATACATTAAAAAAATTCCTTATCATTAACACCGATATTTATCCCTACATATGAAAACATACTTGCTATCCCTGTTCTTTTTGACTCCTGCAATAGTATTGGCACAGTCAGGTAACGTATCTGAATCGCCCTCTGACGAAGGCCAGTTTGTATTGTTTGACGCGACGTTCACTTACAGCAAGGCGGACGCCGACAATTCAAAGCCCAGCAAGTCACATTATTATGTGACCGGTAATATGTTGAATGCGAATCGTCCGAAAGATTGGACTTCACCGATAGACTATCGCAACGGCTCCGTACACTTTCGCTTGGAAGTCCTCGAAAAACCCGCGGGGAAGGCACCAACAACGTGGAGTCTATGCTACATTCCTAATAAGGGGCAGGGTAATGGCTATGGTTGCACCAGTACAGGGACTTATACCGAAGCAGGAGTCTACGAAAAAGATATTTCGATGACCTCTTTTTGGGAAAACGAATCCATCGTCTGGTCAGAAGGGATCAAGCAAATGGACCTGGTCATCAAGGACGACAGTGGCGGACAGGGTCATGCACACAAACGGGCAGATCACGAGAAGTTCTTTCCAACAAAAGTCCGAATCACCATGGTGCAAGTCGCTGCCGGCTCAAAATACAATCCGGACTGGATTCAAAGTAAGAAAGGCAAATAAGGGTGAAGATTTCTTTTGCGGTATGAAAGGAGTTCCCTGCGTGGGTGGCTGTTAACCTTGAAAGCACCAAAAAAAGGCAAATAAAAAGCTATCCTTCAACAGGCGATTTGTCATCCAACGGAAGCACTATCCTGCTGCAGGTAGTTCGGATATAATGTGAGGTGTTTCTTTTTCACCTGCTCATAGAGCACCTTTTTGAAAACATCCATATTCTCTTTGGTAGTGGCCGATATAAAAACAATATTCTCAAAGCCATGTTCACGATAGTAACCTTTCATTTCATCGAGGCTCGCGTTTTCATGCTCAGTCTTGTAAACATCAACCTTATTTAAGACCAGAATGGTAGGAATATTTGCAGCGCCAATTTCTGACAGCGTTTTGGTTACAACTTCAATCTGGTTGTCGTGGAACGGGTGGGCTACATCCACAATGTGAAGCAGAATATCGGCTTCCCTGACCTCGTCCAGCGTTGACTTAAAAGATTCAATCAGGTGATGCGGAAGCTTCCTGATAAATCCTACCGTGTCTGACAGGAGAAAAGGGATTGATTCAAGGGAAACTTTGCGAACCGTGGCATCGACGGTAGCGAATAATTTATTTTCTGCCAGGAGCTCTGATTTGGACAAGGCATTCATTAAGGTTGATTTTCCAACGTTCGTATACCCCACCAAGGCAACCCGCACAATATTATTGCGTGACTTTCTTTGGGTGCCCCGTTGCTTTTCAATCTTCTCAAGCTTCTCTTTTAAGAGGGTAATCTGGTAACGGATGTTCCGACGGTCAGTTTCTATTTCGCGTTCTCCTGCGCCACCACGGGTGCCCGTTCCTCCTCGCTGACGTTCCAGGTGAGTCCACAATCTTGTTAACCGGGGCAAAAGGTATTGATTCCGGGCAAGTTCTACTTGCGTTTTTGCCTGCGCGGTTTGTGCACGCCACAGGAATATATCCAGAATCAGCAAGCTTCTGTCGTAGATCTTGACGTCTGCATTTTCCACTTCTTTTGGGTTAAGTTCCCGCTCCAGGTTTCGCAACTGCGATGCACTTAAGTCCTCGTCAAAGATGACATTCTTGACATTTTGGGAAAGGATAAATTCCTTTATCTCTGCTATCTTTCCTTTGCCCACAAAAAACCGGGGGTCAGGATGTGGCAGATTCTGAACAAAGCGCTTAACGGTTTTGATACCCGCCGTCTCGGCGAGAAATGCCAGTTCATCGAGATGTTCCCTGGTTAGGTCACCGTCTTTTCCGCTGCCAAGCGCTATTAAAATAGCTGTATTAAAAGAGTCCTGCATTAAAAAAATTTAGCTTATAAAGACAATCATAACGTAATAATTTCATTCCGGGTTTTCCACCGTCGGTTACTTTCACTATATTTACGGTATATAAACTGGAGAAAATTCGATTAGCCCATTGTTTACCTAACTAAACAAAAAGGAATGAGAATTCTCATAATAAAAGCCCAATGAGAATTGCTGTAGTCCTGAATACCTCCTGGAATATATATAATTTCAGGATGAATTTTGTGCGTAGCCTGATAGCGGAAGGTTATGAAGTCCATACTATCGCTCCAAATGATGGGTTTACTCACCTTCTCCAGGAGGCGGGTTGCATTCATCATTCGGTCAAAATGGATAGCCGAGGGGCGAATCCTATTAAAGATTCTGCATTAATCCTTGAACTCTTCCTCATCTACCGGAAAATAAAGCCAGACATTATTTTACACTATACCATTAAACCAAATGTTTATGGTACGCTGGCGGCTGCCATGCTGGGAATACCGGTAATTAACAATGTGTGTGGGTTAGGTACGGTCTTTTTAAAGGACAACCTGGTTTCCGCTGTGGCTATTTTCTTATACAAGATCAGTTTTCGTTTTGCCTATAAAGTGTTCTTTCAAAACCCGGAAGACCTTAAGCTGTTTGTTAGAAAAAAATTGGTCAGCCCCGATGCAGCCGATCTTGTGCCCGGTTCCGGTATTGATTTGAAAAAATTTCAGCCAGTAGCCTTCAGCAGAAACAGAAAATTTACTTTCCTTTTGATTTGCAGGCTGATCACCGACAAGGGAGTATTGGATTTTATTGAGGCTGTAAAGAAACTGAAGCATTCAAATTTTGACGGCCATTTTCAAATTTTGGGAGCCATGGATCCCAAACATAAGCGCGGCATTCCTACGAAGGAGATCAGTGAATGGATAGAATCCAATACCATTGAGTACCTGGGGACGACCAAGGATGTCAGGCGATTTATTCACCATGCCGATTGTATTGTGTTACCCTCCTATCGCGAGGGAACACCCCGCACGCTACTGGAAGCAGCAAGCTCCAGCAAACCCATCATAGCAACCGATGTGCCCGGCTGTAACCATGTGGTAATCAATGATTATAACGGATTACTATGCAAGATGAAGGATGCGGACGATTTGGCTGCAAAAATGCGACAACTCGCTGCTTTTGGGGATGAGAAATTAGCCGAACTTGGACGAAATGGCCGTTTAAAAATGGAAGCTGAGTACGATGAAAATCTTGTAATTAACAAGTACCTTCACGCCCTGAATTTATTTAAGCAAGCTTCGTAATTTTTAAAATCCATGCAAATTAAGGAAACCGGATTCGACGGGTTAGTCGAATTTATACCCAATGTTTTTAATGACAGCCGGGGATGGTTTTACGAATTCTACAAGGAAAGCACCTTCAAACGATTAGGTGTACAGATGAGTTTCCCACAGGAAAACCTTTCGTTCTCCCAAAAAGGTGTTGTGCGAGGGCTTCATTTCCAACTACCCCCCTACGCTCAAGCCAAACTTGCCACCGTTATCAGTGGCAAAGTGCTTGACGTCGTCGTAGACTTGCGGAAGGGATCCAAAACCTTTGGACAAGTATACGAATGCCAATTAGATTCCACCCGAAGAAACATGTTATTGGTTCCGGAGGGCTTCGCCCACGGATTTGCGGCACTCGAAGATTCCATCTTTTTTTATAAATGCTCCAATGTTTTTCACAAAGAAAGTGAATCAGGCGTTTTATGGAATGATCCTCAATTGAATATCCAATGGCCAGTGGATAACCCTATTGTCTCCGAAAAAGACAAGCTTCTCCCAACTTTCGAACAATTAGTGATAAATTCAGTAATTTCACGAAACTGATATTTCCTAACGTTGAGATTACTGTACTTTCTGGGTTTTGTGGTAGCGGCAGCTTTCCTGACCTCCTGCGGGAGTTATAAACACCATATTCTCTTCCAGGTAAATCCAGACCAGGTGCAGAAACAACGCATTGAAGCTGAATCGAATTACATCATTCAAAAAAATGATCTTTTAAGCCTGAAGGTCTATACCAATCAGGGGGAAAGAATAGTTGATCCGAACCAGGAGTCATTCAAGCAGGAAAATAGCCAGGTAGCTTCCGCTAAAAATGATCCGGCCTACCTCGTAAATGTAAATGGTGTTGTGAGATTTCCGCTGATCAATGAAATTACAGTTGAAGGCCTCAGCATCAGACAAGCCGAAGATCTATTACAGAAAGAGTATGAAAAATTTTACCAGCAACCCTTCGTTGTTCTCTCTTTCAACAACAAAAGAGTGGTAGTATTAGGCGCTCCTGGAGGGCAGGTCATTCCTCTGCTAAATGAAAATATGCGCTTGACAGAAGTGCTGGCGCTGGCCAAAGGAATAACAATAGATGCACGGGCCAACAATATCAAAATAATCAGAGATAAGGAAATTTTCATAGCAGACCTGAGTCATTTCGAGCGTTATGAATACCATGATATAATTATGCAGCCCGGGGATATCATTTATATTGAACCGGTCAGGAGGCCTTTTATTGAGGCATTGCGTGACTATTCCCCGCTTATAACCATTGTGACAAGTCTGGCTACTTTACTATTTATCATTTCCCAAGTCAATAAATAAATGCAGGGCGCTACTCACAACATGAGGTCTTCATCCAGCGATAACATTGATTTTAACAAACTTAAAATCGTGGTTCGCAATAACTGGTATTGGATCGTCTTGATTTTTATAGCGGTAAATGCGGGGGCCTATTTGTTTATCCGTTACACAAAAAATATTTATGAATCAGAGTCCTCTCTTAAATTAGATATCAAAAATGACGCAACTGAACTCGGGATAAAAAACATGGTGGAGGATCAGGGTCTGAACCTTCTTTCAGGAGAAATAGAAATCATACAATCCAAGCTTTTTCTCAACAGGGTACTCGATGAAATAAAGTTTGAAAACAGTTTCTTTAGTGTCGGTCGGGTTCTGAATGAAGAACTCTATGGCAATCCACCGGCAACGATAACGTACACCAACAGTAACCATCATCTCTACAACACCCCCATCACATTTTCCGAAACATCTCCAGGAGAGTTTGTTATTAGCCTGGGTCGGGATCAAAAAAAAGTGTCTGGCAGGTATAATGAAATCGTTTCTCTGAACGGCCTCGACATTATTTTAGCCCGGAACAAAAATTTTCAAAGAGGTGATGAAATCGGTTATTTTTTTATCATCTATAGCCGGGGTGTATTACTGGATAACATTTCCCGAAGTCTCACCGCTGAACCCTTAAACTTTAACGCCAATACGGTGCGGGTGGCTTTCAAAGACTACAACCCTTTTAAAGCCCAGGATATTCTGAACAAGATCGATACCATCTATTTAAAATACAGCAACGAGCAAAAAAACCTGGCGAATAAGCAAAAAATAGACTGGGTTACCCGTGAGCTCGGAAATATTGAAATGAAAATGGAGGACTACGAAAATTACTTTGAAACTTTCACTCTCCAGAATAAGACCAACGATCTTGATGAAGACCTTCGCAAAACCATTCAGTCCATAAGCAGAATTGATTCGCAGAGATTTGAATACACCAAAAGGATCAGTGAAATTAACCGTTTGATCCAGGGGCTCGATGCCGGAAGACTTGTTTATAACTTTGCCCTAAGACAAGCATTACCGCAGAGGATTAACGAGCAACTAGATGAACTGCAACAATTGCAAATGGACCAGGAGAAGTTAAAGTTGTCGTATAACGAAATCACTTTTGCATACCGTCAAAAGGAAAAATACTTAGCGACGGTCACGTCGAAGACAAGGGAGCAGATAGATGACTTGAGAAGCGGATGGATAAAAGACCTCAAACGTTTCAATCAACAGAAAATATCCCTTGAAAAAGCGTTTGCTGAACTACCCGATAAAAATACCCAGTTCTCAAAGAATCAACGATTCTATAAATTGTACGAAGAATTTTACCTGACGCTGATGCAATCCAAGTCCGAGTTTGAAATTGCAGAGGCGGGAAGCACTCCTGACTTCAAGATTCTTTCCCCTGCCACGGTTTCCTCCATACCCCTATCGCCGAATAAGTTGATGGTTGCGGGAATTGGCCTGGTCGGAAGTCTGATTTGTATCTTCGTTTTTGTCGCCATTCTGTATTTGCTCAACAACCGAATTACTAGCCTTTACGAGCTTGAAAGAATGAATGCCCCTGTCCTTGGGGTTGTTCCGAAATCCAAGTACATGAACGGCGGCCTCCATATTCTGGATCATCCCAAGTCAATGGTCAGTGAGGCGATGAGGACTTTGAGGACCAACCTTGATTTTTTTAATCTATCATCAGAGAAAAAGATTTTAGCCATTTCCTCCACAGTTTCAGGTGAAGGAAAATCTTTTATTGCCAGGAATTTAGGGGCGGTGATCGCTTTGTCAAACAAGAAGGTTATTCTTCTCGACCTCGATTTGCGAAAAGCTAAAGTGAACGATCCCTTTCAATCGACGGACAATACCAAAGGCGTGAGCACAATACTCATCCGAAAAAACACCTGGCAGGATTGTATGATAAAAACGGCCATTGATAATTTCGATTTTATTCCTTCTGGTCCCCATCCACCAAATCCGTCGGAGCTCCTGATGAAGGCTGAATTCGGTGACCTTTTGCTGGAGCTGAAAAAGCATTACGATTTTATCATTCTCGATACCCCGCCCGTGGGTCTTGTTACCGATGGCATTATGGCCATGAAACGCGCCGATGTTTCGCTCTATGTATTCAGGGCAAACTATTCTAAAAAAGAATTTCTGGATAACCTCCAGCGTATTATTAACATTAATCAGTTTTCCAACATCACTACTTTGCTGAATGCTGTAGCAACTCCGGGGAAAACATATGGCTACGGCTATTATGAAGATATCGGCAAGTCAGCAAGCTTAAAGTCACCCTTCAGATCCTAAGTGTTCAACTGGTTTAAGAAAGAAACGCGTGCAAGTTTGCCCACACTTTTGGTGGACATGCATTCCCATCTTCTCCCTGGACTTGATGACGGGGTTCAAACCATGGAGCAGGCTGAGGAGATAATTTTGCATCTCCTTAAACTGGGATACACCCAGCTGATCACTACTCCACACATCATGAGTGACGCATACCGAAATACCCCTTCAGGTATCGCCGAAAAATTACAAGCCTTAAAAAATCATATTGCTCAGAAAAATATTCCGGTTTCCATTTCCGCCGCGGCCGAGTATTATCTGGATGAGGCTTTATTTAAAATGGTTGAAACCGACCAACCACTGCTAACGTTCGGCAACAAGTATCTGCTCTTTGAAACCAACTTTATCACCGAGCCTTTTAACCTGAAGGATTTTATTTTTCTGGCTACCACCCGTGGCTACAAACTAATTCTGGCTCATCCTGAGCGTTACCTGTATCTGCAAAATAATCTGGTTAAAATAGAGGACCTTCTCGATCGTGGCGTTTTAATGCAATTAAACATCAGCTCGATCACCGGATATTATTCAAAGCCTGTTCAACAAATGGCTTTCAAACTGATTGACAAAGGATGGGTTCATTGGTTGGGTAGTGATTGCCACCATTTACAACAGGCCCGGTTGTTGGAGGAAGCCCAGCGCTCAAGGTACTTTAGAAAAGCGTTATCTTTACCCCTACTTAACAATACGATACGATGATTGGCGTGACTGGTGCGAACGGCTTGTTGGGCAGTTTCATTGTAAGAAAACTTATCGATGAGCAGGAAAAGTTTGTCGCTTTTAAAAGGTCATCCAGTAACCTCTCGCTGCTAGATGACTTACAGGATAAAATTGAATGGCGTAATCTTGATTTAGAGGATCCGGTAACGATGGATGATGCCCTGCAGGGGGTCAACTCTGTTATACATTCCGCCGCCCTGGTATCCTTTAACCCAAGGCATGCACGCAGGATTTCCGAAATCAATATCCAGGGTACTCACAATATTGTCAATGCCTGCATCGCCAATAATATCAAACGATTTGTGTATATCAGTTCAGTTGCTGCACTGGGAAGAACCAGGGGACAAACCCTGATCGATGAAACCAATAAATGGGTTGACAGCAGTTACAATACGCACTATGCCCGTTCAAAATATCTGGCGGAGCTGGAAGTTTTCAGAGGGCAGGAAGAGGGCTTGAGCACTGTTATCCTCAACCCTTCAGTGATACTCGCACCATCTGACTGGACCAAAAGCAGCGCACAACTTTTCAGATATGCCTGGAACGAACGACCATTTTATATTGAAGGTTCATTGAACTATGTAGATGTTCGCGATGTTGCCAAAGCCTGCCACTTTTTATTAATGTCAGAGATAGCCAATCAAAGGTTCATTGTCAATGCCGGTAGCATTCCATTTAAACAGTTTTTCGGCAGTGTGGCTGGCCAGTTTGGCAAGAAGGGGCCGTACATCAGGTTGAGTAAAAATTTCCTTAAATTAGTAGGCAGTATGGAGGCTTTCAGAGGATGGATTACCCAGGCAGAACCATTGATAACCAGCGAAACTGCCCGTTCGGCAGACGCTTATTTTAGCTATGAAAATAAAAAAATAAAAAAGGCGCTTGGTTTTGAATTTGAAGCCCTGGAGAATACGTTAGCATGGTGTTGCCGTTATTATATGCAAAAGTTTGGTCTTAAAAAAGCCTGAAAACCACTTAGCATTACGGATAATTTACTTATTTTAGTAAAACCTTTAGTCAATGTCGAGAGAATATCGCAAAAGAGAAGAGGAAAACGAGCTGATTAAAAGATTTGAAGATCATCTTCGAAAAAAGAAAACGGAATTTTTTGATCTCGACAGCTACGAAGAGATCATTGATTTCTACATGCTTCGCGGCAAACACAACAAGGCTTTACAAGCCGTTAATCAGGCAATCCATCAGTATCCGTTTTCCACTGAATTAATTACCATCAAAGCTCAGGTACTGTCGAATCTGGAAGAATACGATCAGGCGCTTGAACTCCTTGACCAGGCGCATGCCCTCCAGCCCAATGATCCCGATATTTTTCTCACGAAAGGATCGATCTATTCGCTCCAGGGAAATTTTCACGAGGCTATCGAAAATTATCAGCAAGCGCTCGCCTATGCTGACGACAAAGACGAGGTCTATTATAATATTGGCCTCGCAAGGCAAAGCATGGAAGACTATGCAGGTGCTATTGATGCCTATAAAAATGCCATTGAGGTGAATCTCAGTCATGATGGTGCCTTGTATGAACTGGCTTATTGCCTGGACATAACAGGCCAGCTTGAAAGCAGTGTTTCTTACTACCAGAAGTTTATTGATGAGGATCCCTATTCAGCCGCTGCGTGGTATAATCTCGGCATCGTGTATAATAAGCTTGAGAAGTATGATGAGGCCTTGCAAGCTTATGATTACGCCATTACGATAGACGAGACTTTCGCGTCTGCGTCGTTCAATATGGGTAATACTTTTATGAACTTGCTTCAATACACCAAAGCGCTGGATTCCTTTAAAAAAACCATTGAGCTGGAAGGGCCCAGTCCGGAAGTCTATTGCTGCATTGGTGCTGCCTATGAAAGTCTTGAACAATTTGAACTCGGATTGAAATATTTTCAAAAAGCTACGAAGCTGGATGCCTTGTATGATGAAGGGTGGTTTGGCGCCGGGGCTTGTCTGGAAAAGTTGGAAAAATGGCATCAGGCGCTGCATTTCTACAATAAAGCGCTAAAATTGCACACAGAGAACCCTGAATACTGGAAATCTGTGGCCCACGCTGAATTTAAAATTGGTAATACCATTTCCAGCATTGATGCTTATGAGGAAGCCAGTAAACTGGAACCTGAGGATAAAGAAATATGGTTGAACTGGTCATTTATTTTTTATGAGCAGGGTGACTTCATTAAGGCCACTGACACATTGATGCAGGGATTTGAGAACATCCCGGATGATGCTGAACTGTTTTATAGGATGACTGTATATTTAATTGAAGCAGGCAAGTTCAAAGAAGCCTTTAATTATCTGGAAAATGCTTTAATTTTAGACTTTGATGGTCATACGGCATTATTTGATTTCTTTCCCAAAATCGAAACACAAAAAGCCTTGCACAAGATCATTGAGCAGTTTAGAAAAGAAAACCATTAATGAATTTCGAACTTAAAAATTTACCTGAGCGCACCGCCAAGCCCAGGCAATACGGATTTACTATGGCTATGGACAAGGGGCTGAGTATCCGTGAAGCAGAAGATTTTGTGAGCATTTGTGCCGACCATGTCGATATTGTTAAGCTTGGGTGGGGCACTTCTTTCGTAACACCTAACCTGAAAGACAAGCTCAAAGTTTATAAAGAAGCGGGACTGCCTGTCTACTTTGGCGGAACGCTCTTTGAGGCCTTTGTCATCCGAAATCAATTTGAAGATTACCGGAAGTTACTCGACAAATTCGACTTGTCGTTTGCTGAAGTTTCTGACGGGTCCATTGATCTGGACCACGATAAAAAATGTGACTATATCGTAAAGCTATCAGAACAGGTTACAGTCCTTTCTGAAGTAGGCTCGAAAGACGCGGATAAAATTATTCCGCCCTATATGTGGATTGAGCTTATGCAGAAAGAACTGGATGCAGGTGCCTGGAAAGTGATCGGTGAAGCACGAGAAGGAGGCAATGTGGGGTTGTTCAGGTCAACGGGCGAGGTACGCTCAGGGCTTGTTCAGGAGATCCTGACCAAAATTCCTTTCGAGAAAATTATATGGGAGGCCCCTCAAAAGGCCCAGCAAGTCTGGTTTATTAAATTACTGGGCGCAAATGTCAATCTAGGAAATATCGCACCGGAAGAAATCATCCCCCTGGAAACCATTCGACTGGGACTACGCGGCGATACCTTCCTTCATTTTCTGGGTATTGAAAAAAAGAGGAGTAGTAACTCCGCCCCACCTTTCGAGGTGGATTAATCAACCAAACCACGTTGAGAAGACCGCTGGATTATATTTTTCTTTACTTAAAAGGTATTCTTATCGGCGCTGCAGGGGTCTTCCAGGGGATCTCCGGGGGCTCCCTGGTCTTGCTCCTCGGTATTTACCAGGAGTTTATTTTTTCCATCCGCGCCTTTGACCACGAGGCTTATCAGATGCTGAAGGCGAAAAGATTCTACCCTCTGTGGAGGAAAATCAATGGCAATTTTTTGGTTACACTACTCGCTGGGGTGGTGACAGGACTGTTGACATTGGGCCCACTTTTCGCAGACCTCTACGCGGAATATTTTATTTTAATTTCAGCATTTTTCTTCAGCCTCGTCATTATTGCCGCTTTGGTGCTTTTTCAGAAAATTACCCGATGGAATTTTACGGTGATAATCTTTATATTCATTGGTATTTCCATCAGTTACTTCCTTACCCTTTCACCACATTTCATTACACCCGACAACGTCCTATTCGCCTTCATTGCCGGAGTGTTGACGTGTTGCACCTTTGTTTTACCAGGGGTTTCCGGAGCATTTATCTTAATGTTTATTGGGAAATATCAATATATACTTACTAGCTTTGACTCCCTTGAAATTGTCGTAATGGCCTTTTTTATTGTAGGTGGCATTCTCGGGGTGTGGGGCATGGCCCTCTATATGGGTAACATGCTGGCTGATGGTTTTAACGCAACGGTCGCTTTCCTCGCAGGCTTAATGATGGGCTCTCTCAACAAAATCTGGCCCTGGCGGGTGGTTTATGAATATGTAACCACACCGGAGGGAAAACAGATTCCAGGCTTCGACAAAAGTATCTTGCCATGGCGGTATCTGGAACTTACTGGTAAAGATCCCCAGATTTTTTACGCTATTTTAATGATGGCGTTAGGTGTATTTATAGTGGTATTAATTGAAAAAATAGCGACAAGGCTAAAAACTAAGAGAGCTGACACATGGAAAAAATATTTGGGCTAATCGGACAAACCGTTAGCCATTCATTCTCTAAATCCTACTTCGATGAAAAATTTTTCCGTGAAGGGTTGCGTGATCATCATTATGAACTTTTCCCGCTGACCAATATTAAAGAAGTCGTAAATTTAATCAAAAACACAAAAGGTCTCAGCGGCCTCAATGTTACCCTGCCGTATAAAGAACAGGTGATGCAATATCTCGATGAGGTAGATCCTGAAGCAAAAAAAATCGGCGCTGTAAATGTTATTAAAATAAAAAACGGAAAACGAAAAGGATACAATACCGACTCCGATGCGTTTTATGAAACCATTGAAAAATGGCTTCCCAAAGACAAAACATTTCACGCCCTCATTTTAGGAACCGGTGGATCTTCGAAATCGGTTCAGCAAGCCCTGACAAAACTGAAGATCGATTTCAAACTTGTTTCCCGCGAAGCCTCCAGAGGTAATTTTACCTACGAAGACCTCGAGAAAAAGCCAGCGCTTCTCAGCGATTCGCATCTGATCATCAATACCACCCCACTGGGTATGCATCCCAATACAAACGCGATGCCCCCCATTGATTATGAACAGTTGAGCGCCGATCATTTTATCTACGATCTTATTTATAACCCAGCGCGCACAGAGTTCCTCCAAAAAGCAGAAATCCACGGCGCTACTGCGAAAAACGGTTTAGAGATGTTGCACGTGCAGGCTGAGAAATCCTGGACGATCTGGAATAATTGAGGGCCGTTAGGTGTTGGCCTTTGGCAAAGGCAACGGCGCACTCGTCACCAGCCAATAGCTAAAAGCCAAATCCCTGCTGACATACTGTTGTCACGAACCAGTGGTTAATTTAGTGCGTTATACATCGCACCGGAGCGAACATCCGGCCCCTCTATGGATTATAAACTGACGAGTGAATATGTTCCCACCGGCGACCAGCCACAGGCTATCAGACAGCTTGTGAAGGGATTAAATGAAGGTGAGGCCCATCAAACACTTTTGGGTGTGACAGGATCCGGTAAGACATTTACCATCGCCAACGTCATTTCTGAGTGCTCACGCCCTACCCTGGTGCTTAGCCACAATAAAACGTTGGCCGCTCAGCTGTACGGTGAATTCAAACAGTTCTTTCCTGAAAATTCGGTTGAATACTTCATTTCCTACTACGATTATTATCAACCCGAAGCCTACATTCCCTCTTCTAATCTTTATATCGAAAAAGATCTTTCTATAAACGAGGAGATTGAAAAATTGCGATTGAGCGCAACGTCTGCCCTATTGACTGGGCGGCGGGATGTTATTGTTGTCGCCTCCGTATCGTGCATTTATGGTATTGGAAATCCCGATGAATTTGCCAAGAATGTTATTAAACTGAAAGTGGGAGAATTGATCGCCAGAAACCGGTTGCTTTTCGGTCTTGTGGATATCCTCTATAACCGGACGGAGGTTGACTTTAAGCGCGGCACCTTCCGTGTAAAAGGAGATACGGTGGATGTGTTTCTCGCTTACGCGGATTATGCGATCCGTATCTACTTCTTCGGAGATGAGATCGAATCCATTCAGCGCATTGATCCCCAAAGCGGGAAAAAGATCTCGGATGAAACACTGGTTACCATTTTCCCGGCGAATCTGTTTGTAACAGGAAAAGATTCCCTGCAGGTAGCCATGAAAGAAATCCAACATGATATGGTTACCCAGGTATCGATGTTCGAATCAGAGTTGCGCCACCTCGAAGCTAAACGCTTGAAAGAACGCACCGAGTTTGACCTTGAAATGATGCGTGAATTGGGGTACTGCTCCGGCGTTGAAAATTACTCCCGTTACTTTGACCGACGAAAACCCGGCGCACGCCCTTTCTGTTTGCTGGATTATTTTCCTGACGACTACCTGATCGTTGTCGACGAAAGCCACGTAACCATCCCGCAAGTCCGCGCCATGTGGGGAGGAGACAGGTCCCGCAAAGTAAATCTGGTGGATTTCGGTTTTCGCTTACCCTCTGCGTTGGATAACCGCCCCCTGACCTTTAATGAATTTGAAACCATGGTTCATCAGGCCATTTATGTGAGCGCGACACCCAGTGAATATGAGCTAAGAAAATCGGAGGGTGTAGTGGTGGAGCAGATCATACGCCCCACCGGCCTGCTGGACCCTGAAATAGATGTGAGGCCCAGCCGCAATCAAATTGATGATCTGTTGGAGGAAATTGATGAACGTGCGAAGAAAAAAGAACGCGTATTGGTAACCACGCTGACCAAACGTATGGCCGAAGAGTTGACCAAATTTATGGATCGCGCAGGGGTAAAATGCCGGTACATACATTCAGAGGTGCCGACCCTTGAAAGGGTTGAAATTCTCCGTGAGCTGCGATTGGGAGTATACGATGTTTTAGTGGGGGTGAACCTCCTTCGCGAGGGATTGGACTTACCCGAAGTCTCATTGGTGGCCATCCTCGATGCCGACAAAGAAGGCTTTTTAAGAAATCAGCGATCACTGGTTCAGACGATCGGCAGAGCTGCGCGCAATGTAAATGGAAGGGTGATCATGTATGCCGATTCCATCACAGACTCCATGCAACAGGCCATCGATGAGACCGACCGCAGACGCAAGATCCAATTTGATTATAACCTGAAACATGGCATTGAACCCAAAACCGTTATTAAATCCATGCAGTCCATACTTGGCCAGACAAAAGTAGCGGACTCCAAAAAGGACACAAAAAGATATTATGTAGAGAACGAAGAAGCCTCCCTGGCGGCAGATCCTGTAGTGGCTTACCTCAGCAAAGAAGATCTCCTGAAAATGGCTGAGCGCACCCGGAAATCCATGGAAAAAGCAGCGAAGGAACTCGAATTTATGGAAGCTGCTAAACTGCGGGATGAATACCTGGCCATTCAGAAAATGATCGCGGAAAGAAAAAATTAAGTTTCTTTGATAGCGGGGTATAATTTTTTACCTGTCCGCCCAGAGGTTTTGCCAACTATGTTCATAAAATCCTTTGCACTATCGAGTCTGATTTTTTTTATGCCTTGCATTTCTGTTGCTCAGAAAGCGCATTATTTTCTTTTCGGCGCGAATGCTGATCTTATCAAAACGGATAATGATGGCTTTTTTAAAAAAGCACAGGGCGGTTTGGAAGCCAATTATTATATCAGCCGAAAGTTTACAGGCACGACGGGTGTTGAGTGGTGGACGGATGAAAAATTAAGCTGGGTACTCGGCGCCCGGTGGTACCCCATCGACGATGCTTTTTTCAGAATAAGGGGATTGTTGGGTGAACAGGATATCGCTATTGGCGGAGGGTGGGCAAAACCATTGCGCGCTAACTTGCGCGTAGAAGCCATGGCAGATATTTATTTTTCGGGTCATATTTCCATCCGCGCCGGCGTAGCGTATGCCATCCTGAAAAGTCAGCAAGAATAATTTCGATGATTTTGGAAAGGGAAATCTGAAAGGAAAATGTTGTGTAAGATTCAGGTAATTTTCACCCTCTAATTCCCATTTATTTCTCCGTAAAAATTCGTATCTTATTAATGGACTTTTTTTGAAATGCCAGGTACTGGCGGATTTCTTCTGTGCCTCTAAGAAATCTAAATTCAGCGGGTACTGGCGCGGAAAGCCTGTCCGACTACCGGCGGATTTCTTCCGTGACTTCTAAAAAATTTAAATGCAGGACCCAGTCTTCCAGTGGAACTTAATTCTACAAGCCAGTGTGTGGAAAAATGAAGCCACCGTCGTCCCACCATAAAGTCGGTTACCATATGCATCGCCCTACTAATTGGTATCGGGGAAATGGCAGTTCGCGCACAGCATAACGTAATTAGTCGAGACTCTCCGTGACCTTTAGCAAACAGTCAGAAGCACACACGAAATTCATATTGCCAACACCTTCTTCCGCGCAAGTAAAAATAAAATAAATTACAATGGCGCCACAACCTCATGTTATGGCGCCATTATAATTATCGCATCGAACGCGTTTTGATTATTTCGCGGAGGAAAGTCTTTTAGCTACTTCATCCCAGTTAACTACATTCCAGAATGCATTAATATAATCCGGTCTGCGATTTTGATAGTTGAGGTAATAAGCATGCTCCCAAACATCCAGCCCTAAAACCGGAGTTCCTTTTCCTTCGGCAACATCCATGAGCGGATTGTCTTGATTAGGAGTAGAGGTAATCTGAAGTTTTTTACTTCCATCAGCAATCAACCATGCCCATCCGGATCCAAACCTTCCCGTCGCGGCGGCCGCAAACTTCGTTTTAAATTCATCAAAGCTTCCAAAAGCACCATTGATCGCTTCAGCAATTGCGCCGGAAGGTTTTCCAGAAGCTTTCGGGCCGAGTATTGTCCAGAACATACTGTGATTATAATGTCCGCCCCCGTTATTGCGTACAGCCACAGGGTACTTGGAAATATTCTTGCATATTTCTTCAATGCTCAATTTTTCAGCATCTGATCCTGCAACAGCATTGTTGAGGTTGGTTACGTAAGCATTGTGGTGTTTACCATGATGGATTTCCATGGTACGTGCATCAATATGTGGCTCAAGGGCATTAAAAGCATAAGGAAGGGCGGGAAGTGTAAAAGCCATATTTTTTAATTATTTACGGGTTGAACAATTTTTTAAGAAGTCAAATATACAACCTCAAACCAACGCATAAAATTCGTTTATTCTGGAAATAAGGATTAATTCTTTATTCAGGTTAATAACGGAAAGGCGCCCCCTCCTGCGTCCATTCCGCCACAGGCTGCCCTTAAACGTTTCTCAAGCCCTGAAAAAATTTATCCATTAGTTTTTTTGCCTCATCCGCTTTTAACCCTTTCACCACCTCCGTTTTCGGATGCAACAGGGGTGCATTTACCAGGCTATATCCCCGCTGGGGATCAGAGGCTCCAAAAACAAGTTTTTGGAGCTGAACCCAATGTAGCGCGCCTGCACACATGACGCACGGCTCAAGCGTGACGTACAAAATACATTCACTTAAATATTTTGAGCCTAGATAATTTGCCGCTGCCGTAACGGCGATCATTTCCGCATGCGCAGTAGCGTCGGTGAGTTTTTCGGTCTGATTATGGGCGCGCGCGATGATCCGATTTTTACAAGCCACGACGGCCCCGACGGGCACTTCACTTATATCCAGGGCTTTAACCGCCTCTTTCAGTGCTTCCCGCATGAAATACTCATCGGTATATAAATCCATAAACCCCTTATTTTATTTTGATACTTTTCATCATTGCCGCCGCAGAGTTTTCCCAGGCAGGGCGGTCTGCTCGCGAGCAGTTGAAGGAGAAAACAATGGTCCGGTGAGGTTCGATCAGGTATTGCAGGTAAGTATATTTGAGGATGGGATCCGCATTACCCAGCTGACTTTTGTTTCCGTTCACACGGGATTCAAATTCAAAATAAATAAATTTTTTCCCGTTGATTTCCCGGCTTCCTTCGTGAATCATCTGAATGCGGTCAACCATATTTGACAGGCTGGATTTAAAAAACCGCTGGGCCATTTCGAGGTTGGTATCCGGCCAGCGGGTAGCGGAGATATTGATGCTCAAGTCCGCATTTCTTTCCGCATTGGTATAGGCCCCCAGAGGTGCGCGTACTGAGGGATATCTTTCGGTAAAATCCAGTCCATCCATGGGTTTCCAGTCTTTGGGGATGGATATGGAGATGTCGTCGGTAACTTTTGTTTTAACCAGTTTTGGCTGGTCAAAGGCAACCAGTAAAAGTGAAAAAAGCATCAAAAATAAACGGTGCATGGAGCTTTAATTTTTAACCTATAACGTGCAAAGCAAAGTATTATTTAAATTCGCGGCTGCCGACAGGCACGATTGTCTCATCCAGGGAGGCTAGTGACTTGTTTTTCATACAAAAATAATAAATCTAATCATGTTGCGAACCCATACTTGCGGTGAACTAAAGATATCTGATGTAAATAAACCGGTAACGCTGTCTGGCTGGGTCCAGCGCGTCCGGGACAAGGGGAGTGTTCTTTGGGTTGATATGCGGGATCGCTATGGGATAACCCAGCTGATCTTTGAAGAGGGTAAAACGGAAATTTCCCTCATGGAATCTGCCAGGCAACTGGGGCGCGAATATGTGATACAGGTTGAAGGGCTGGTAGTAGAACGGCTATCAAAAAATGACAAAATTTCAACGGGCGAAATTGAGATTAAAGCCTCCCGTCTTACCGTACTTAATTCCGCGAAATTACCGCCCTTTAGCATTGAGGATGCTACCGATGGCGGAGAGGAATTACGAATGAAATATCGTTACCTGGACCTGCGAAGAAATCCGGTGCGCGAAAGTTTACAGCTTCGCCACAAAATGGCCCAACAAACGAGAGCGTACCTGGATAAACAAAATTTTATTGAAGTGGAAACGCCTGTCCTCATAAAGTCTACGCCTGAAGGTGCCCGCGATTTTGTAGTGCCCTCCAGAGTTAACCATGGTGAATTTTATGCCCTTCCACAATCGCCGCAAACCTTTAAGCAACTATTGATGGTTTCTGGGTTTGATCGGTATTACCAGATCGTAAAATGTTTCCGCGATGAAGATTTGCGAGCTGATCGCCAGCCCGAATTTACGCAGATCGACTGTGAGATGGCGTTCATCACACAGGAGGACATACTGGAAATGTTTGAAGGACTCATCCGGCATCTGTTTAAATCTGTTAAAGGACTCGATTTTCAATCGCTTCCGCGGATGACTTACGATGAGGCTATGCGACAATACGGGTCGGATAAACCGGATACCCGGTTTGATATGAAATTTGTCGAGATCACATCCCTAACCAAAGGAAAAAACTTTCCGGTTTTTGAGAACGCTGAATTAGTCGTTGGTATCTGTGTCAAAGGATGTTCAGACTACTCACGAAAACAAATTGATGAGTTGACCGAATACGTGAAACGCCCTCAGATCGGAGCAAAGGGTTTGGTGTATGTTCAATACAGAACAGATGGCGCGATCAAATCATCCGTTGATAAATTTTATACTCCGGAAGAATTAAAATCCTGGACAGAAAAATTCAATGCACAACCGGGTGATCTTCTTTTGCTGATGGCGGGTGAAGCTTTCACAGCGCGCAAACAATTGAATGAGTTGAGACTTCTCATGGGAGAAAAGTTGGGTTTCCGCGACAAAAATAAATTTTCGGCTTTATGGGTTATCGATTTTCCATTGCTTGAGTGGAGTGAAGAGACGAAACGGTATCACGCCATGCACCACCCTTTTACTTCTCCGAAACCGGAAGACTTTTTGTTACTCGATAAAGATCCGGGAAAAGTACGCGCCAATGCCTACGATATGGTGATCAATGGAACAGAGGTAGGGGGAGGTTCGATCAGAATTCACGACCGCCCAACACAACAGATGATGTTTACCAAACTTGGTTTCTCTGATGAGGAAGCAAAAAAACAGTTTGGCTTTTTAATGGAGGCTTTCGAATTCGGTGCACCTCCTCACGGGGGGATCGCATTCGGATTTGACCGGCTGTGTTCCATTTTCGGCGGGGCTGATTCCATTCGCGATTTCATTGCATTTCCAAAGAATAACGCGGGAAGGGATGTGATGATCGATTCACCCTCTACTATTTCGCAGGAGCAGCTGAATGAATTGGGTTTGGTAGTGAAACCCTAAGTTATCGCTGTGTTGGTTAAGGCGGGGTTGGGGCGTGTGGGAGCGCACGGCACTTCCCCAAAATAAACACCCTGAGCGACCATGGATAAGAAAGACTACTTTTCGGGACATTCAAAAGAATACGCGGCATTCCGTCCGACCTATCCTATAGAAATGTATCAGTTTATTTTTCACCACGTTAAAAATAAATCATGCGCGTGGGATTGCGCGACGGGTAACGGTCAGGTTGCCCGGTTTCTGGCGGATCATTTCGATGCGGTTCATGCAACGGATATCAGCCAGCAACAACTCGACAGTGCGTATCGATCCAGCAATATCTTTTATTCAGCATGCCCCGCCGAGAAAAGTAATTTCGGAGAAAATACATTTGACCTCATCACAGCAGCCCAGGCCCTTCATTGGTTTTCTGTGGATAAATTTTATGCGGAAGTCAGGCGCACAGCCAGGCAAAAAGCCGTACTTGCTGTCTGGGGCTACGCTCTACTTTCAGTTGACCCCGCAATCGATGCATTGTTTTTGGATTTTTATCACAACACCACTGGCCCGTATTGGGATGACGCCCGGAAGCTGGTAGAAAATGAATACAGGGATATTCTCTTCCCCTTTGAACAGATCGCAACCCCGAGATTTTATATTCAGGTGAACTGGAGCCTGCATCAATTTGCAGGTTACTTAAGTACCTGGTCAGCAACACAAAAATTTATCCGGGTGAAGGGCTTTAACCCGGTCGATCAATTCAAAGTGTCTCTCAAATCCCTGTGGAAGGAAAATGAAATAAAAAACGTAACCTTTCCTCTCTTCCTGAAACTCGGCAGGGTAGCTTCCTAAGAAATTTAACTGGCTCTGTTTGGCTTTTAATCATTTGTCGTTCAAAAAGTACATTCCATAAAAGGGCATGACACTTTCATTATCTTTATACCACAATGATATTTCTGCGTTTTCTACTGGTGCCATGCTTTCTTATTATGATCACCAGTGAGCCGCGTTTTAAAAACAGGCCAACCGAATTCGATATTATTATTCGCCATGGAACGATCTATGACGGGAGTGGTAAACAACCTTTCGTCGGTGATGTTGCTATACACCATGATACCATTGCGGCGATGGGAAACCTGATCGCCAATAAAGGCAGGCATGAAATCGATGCAAGAGGCATGGCGGTGGCACCTGGTTTTATAAACATGCTTAGCTGGGCGGACAATAGTCTCGTGCTGGACGGCTATTCCATGAGTGATATTAAGCAGGGAGTTACCCTTGAAATTTTAGGCGAGGGGTTTTCTCCCGGTCCCATTCGCAGAATGACAAAACGAAAAGCCGATAGTTTATGGACTACCCTGGGGGGTTATTTTGACTACCTTATAAAAAAAGGTGTGACACCCAATGTAGCTTCGTTTGTGGGGGCCAGCTCGGTAAGGGTACATGCCATGGACTTTGATAACCGTCAGCCTTCTGCGCAGGAACTTCAAACCATGCGGGAGCTGGTAAAAAGCGCCATGCAGGAAGGCGCAATGGGCCTTGGCACTTCATTGATTTATCCACCGGCAACCTATGCCTCGACCCATGAATTGATCGAATTGGCAAAAATTGCCTCAGCTTTCGGCGGTATCTACATTACCCATATGCGAAGTGAAAGTGATTTTATTTTACCAGCGATAGATGAAACGATTCGGATTGCAAAAGAAGCTGACATCCCCGCGGAAATTTATCATTTAAAAATAAACGTGCCACGTAACTGGGGCAAGATTGATTCGGTATTGAGAAAAATAGACAGCGCCAGAAATGCGGGTATTAAACTTACCGCCAACATGTATCCCTATACTGTGAGTGGCACGGGACTAACCTCAAGACTTCCTGCCTGGGTACAGGAAGGTGGCGCCGTAGCGATGCGAAAAAGAATGAGGAGTCCGTCCATCAAAAAGAAAGTGTTGTTTGAAATGGGAAACGGAATCCCTTCACGAAATTCTGACCCAGATAAAGTAATACTAGTGCGCTTCCGACTGGATTCCTTAAATAAGTTGTACAAAGGAAAAACCCTTGGTGAAGCTGCCATCATCCATGGTAAAAATGCTGATCAAACTGTTATTGACCTGATCGTAAAAGATAAGTCAAGAATTGAAACGTTGTATAATTTGCAGTCAGAAGATATTGTTCGCACAATCATGGAACAACCTTATGTCAGTTTTGGATCTGATGGAGGGTCGTATTCACTTCATGATTCGAAGGAACCCCTTCCTGATCATCCACGGGCATTTGGAACTTTTGCCAGGGTATTAGGGAAATACGTGCGCGATGATCAGGTGTTAACCCTTCAGGAAGCCATCAGAAAATTAACTTCCCTTCCGGCCTCAAATTTAAAAATTAAGAAACGCGGAATGCTTATTCCCGGGTACTTCGCTGATGTCGTCGTTTTTGATCGCGTTAACATTAAAGATCTGGCAACTTTTGAAGATCCCCATCAGTATTCACAAGGTATGATTCATGTTTTTATAAATGGCGTGCAGGTTTTAAAGCAAGGTGATCATACGCTGGCTAAACCCGGTAGAATTATTTACGGGCAAGGTTATCGAGAGAAAGTAGCAGGATTGAAGGGGATAGGGGAATAGGGGAATAAATCAGTAATCGGTAATCGGTAATCGGTAATCAGTAATCGGTAATCGGTAATCGGTAATCGGTAATCGGTAATCGGTAATCGGTAATCAGTAATCGGTAATCGGTAATCGGTAATCAGTAATCAGTAATCGGTAATCGGTAATCGGAAGTTTCAGTGTCAGTAATCAATTGCAGTGGTACATGCATCACTCCCATCAAAGCTATTTAAGAATGACTAAACATTTGCTTCAAACATTTACATTCCTTGGGTTAATAACGATGATATATACCAGCGCCCATTCGCAAGCGCACAAGGACTACCTTACAAAAGGCGAAAGGGCGTATGAAAAAAAAGATTATGAAAACGCCCTGTTAAATTTCCTGGAGGTACTTCGTGCAGACCCAGACAATCCCGAGGTGAACTACAAAACCGGTATTTCATATTTTCAAGGCAAGGAAAAAACAAAAGCTCTCACTCACCTGGAGAAAGCATACAACCTGAAATCTGACCTGTTCCCCGACCTGGATTATCATCTGGGAATGGCTTATCAATACAACTACCAATATGCGAAGGCCAGCAAACATTATGGATTCTTTAAAGAACGCAATAAAAAACTATCTGCGATTGCCAATCAGAAAATTCAGGAATGCATGTTGGGTGATTCTTTAATGCGGCAGCATGTCAATGTGGAGATTCAAAATTTCGGACCTGGTGTAAATAGCCATTTTGCAGAATCCGCACCTCTTGTCTCCTCAGATGGCGAGACTCTGATCTTCACATCCAACAGCACTTCAGATGAGTTTCAAATCAAAAGCGGAACCAACCTTGAAGATATTTATATTTCCCATAAAGCAGGAGCCACGTGGGGACGTCCCGAAAAGATCAGCGCTGTTTTGAATACGAAATATAACGATGCCGCGGCTTCCTTATCACCCGACGGTAAAACCTTGTTCCTGTATTATGAAAGTGGTGAAGGTGATATCTACACCTCGACATTTCAAAACGAGTCGTGGTCTAATCCTCTTCCTTTAAATAAATTCATCAATCACCCGCTGTACCGGGAGGGTTCTGCATGCCTGTCGCCCGACGGAAAAAAATTATATTTCACCAGCAACAGACCCGGAGGGCGCGGAGGGTTTGATATTTACGTCAGTCAACTTGATCCGAAAGGTCAGTGGGGACGGCCTTCAAATCTGGGTTCAGCCATCAACACCAGGGGGAATGAGGAATCCCCTTTTATGCACGCCGATGGTGTCAGTTTTTATTTCTCCTCTAATGGACATCCGAATCTGGGCGACAATGACATATTTAAATCGGAAATCAAAAATGGTAAATGGATCCGGCCGGAGAACCTTGGATTTCCCATTAACTCCAGTGAACACGATGGTTTTTTTACCTTGTCCTCCGACAAAAAAACGGGCTATTTTTCTGCTTTGCGGGAAGGCGGTTTAGGGGAAACGGATCTTTACTGGATTCGTTTTCTTGAACATAAAGAAATGCCGATGGATGCAAACGAGGGAATTGTCCAGGGGAATCTGGAAGATGAAGACGTCGGTATAGCCACACCGGATTTTGTTGATCCGATCGTAAAACTTCGTGCAGAAAAAAATATTATTACGATGCTGAGAGGGACAATCGTGGATGTAAATACCTCCCAACCATTATCTGCCACCGTGAGTCTGGTAGATAATAAAAGCAACCGGAAACTGGCCAAGATTACCAGCACTGCTTCAGGTTATTTCGAATTAACAATACCCCATGGGGGTAATTTTGGCGTTACCACTGAAAAGCCCGGATACCTATTTCACTCTATCAACTTCGATTTGCCGGAGATTTCCAGCTACCAGGAGGTTGACACTGAAATCAAACTGGAAAAAATTCAGGTAGGGTCTAAAGTGGTTTTGAAAAATACTTTTTTTGATGTTGGTAAATCCGAGATAAAGCCCGAATCACTGACGGAGTTAAAGAATATCCGAAATTTGTTGCGCCAACACCCACTGTTGCGTGTCCAGATAAATGGTCACACGGACAACACAGGTCATGAGGCAACCAATCTTGTTTTGTCACTAAAACGCGCAGCTTCGGTGATTGAATATCTGGTCAACCTGGGAATAGAAAGAAATCGGATGGAGGCAAAAGGTTATGGTTCTGCCAGGCCCCTGGTTTCCAATGATGATGAATCAGGAGGAAGGCAGATCAACCGGAGAACAGAAATCGAGATTATTAAAATTGAGTGAGAATAATGAAATCTTGAAAACCTTACTCAACCCATTAGAGTCAGTTGACGAGTTCCGGGTTCACT
Source organism: Cyclobacteriaceae bacterium (assembly GCA_039917935.1). Classification (GTDB taxonomy): domain Bacteria; phylum Bacteroidota; class Bacteroidia; order Cytophagales; family Cyclobacteriaceae; genus Chryseosolibacter. The sequence goes on from JBDSIM010000025.1 coordinate 42,657, forward strand.
ATTTTCATATTGGGGATCTTGATATGAAAGGTGGTCCCTACCCCTACCACTGACTCCACTGTGATGCTGCCATGCAACTTATTTACGTTTTCTTTCACGATGTATAAGCCCAGCCCGGCACCTTCGCTTCTTTCGGTTGCCCTGAAAAACATTTGAAATATCTTCGGAGAATATTCCTCAGAAATACCGATCCCGTTGTCGCCGAAAAGCAATTCAAGGTGGGTGTCGGTTATATTCGCATGAAGGTTGATCACACTGTCGTCCTTATTGACATCCCTGTATTTGATGGCATTGGATACCAGATTATTGATTATGACCGAAAGGCGGTACGGATCGGTAAACAGGGGCATATTGTTACCAATTTCGATGGATTTCCTGATACTTTCGGATCCATCCATATACTTCAGGCGCTCGAAACTATCTTCCACTAATTTTTTCGTATCCACCTCTGTAATATTCAGCTCACTCCGCGCATTGCGGGAATAGTCAAGAATCTCTTTCAGGGTATTATCCAGTTTATGGATGCTGTGTTGCATCATCTCAAAATAGTTATTCAAAGTCTGATCACCCTTTTTATTTTCTAATTGTACAAGATTGATTAATCCAAGAACTGACATCAATGGTGCCCGCAGATTATGCGAAACGCTGTAAACGAAACTATCCAGTTCCTTATTGATTTTTATAAGCTCCTCATTTTGTTTGCGAAGCGTGCGTTCCGCTTTCTTTCGTTTTATTTCATGATGCCGTTGTTTTAAAGCATTCAGGATAGCGGAAGGTAGCCTGACCATATTTGATTTGAGCACGTAGTCATCAGCACCCTGTTTGAGGCAACTTACAGCAAACTCTTCTGAAACGGTGCCTGTGACAAGGATAAAAGGGACATTAACGGCCTGCTTCCGGCAGATCCTGAGCGCCTCCAGTGAATTGAATTGAGGCAAGGCATGATCGGATAAAATTACATGAGGTTGAAAATGTATCAGTGATTCACTGAACTCCTCCTGGGTGTCTACACGCTTAACGCAGAAATTCAACCCTTCTTTTCGCAAAGTTCGCTCAATCAACCCTACATCATCCAGCAGATCTTCAAGGATCAATATTTTAAGTTCTTTTTCCATACCAGGTTATTACTTGGTTATTTGAGGTGGTTGATTCAGCAAGAGCCAGAAAAATCCAATTTCAGACATAGCTTTAACAAATTTGTCAAAATCAACTGGCTTTACGATGTAGGCATTTACGCCCAGTTTATACGATTCCAGGACATCCCTGTCTTCTTTTGAGGATGTGAGGACGACCACGGGTATAATCTTCTTAATTGCGTCTGATTTTATTCTACGTAAAACTTCTATGCCATCAACCTTGGGCATTTTAAGATCGAGCAAAATTATTTTTGGGATCCCCATCATTTTATCCGAAAAGAGATAGTTCAGTGCCTCCTCGCCATCGTTTAAATGCAACAGGCTATTGGCCAGATTGTACTTTTTTAATGCACGTATGGTTAACCCGGCATCATCAGGATTATCTTCAATCAAAATTATATCTACGGTATTATTAATTTCCATCAGAATTCGGTATTGAAAAATAAAAAACTGCCCCTTCATTTAGGATCCCTTCCGCCCAGACACGGCCATCATGGCGGGAGATAATTCGTTTTACAATGGCCAGACCTACACCAGTTCCACTAAAGTCCTGCATTTTATGCAAGCGCTGAAAAACGCCAAATAGCTTGGAAGCATACTTCATATCGAATCCAACACCATTATCCTTCACTTTAAAACAAATATCGCCCGCGTCGTCGGTAAAGGAACTGATTTCAATTTTCGGCGATGGATGTTTTCCCGTGTATTTGATGGCATTTTCAATAAGGCTTATCCATACTTGTCGTAACATATCCATATCTGCGAACGTAGTATGCAGGTCGCCAATGGTTATGTTAATTTTTCCTTCAGGTTCCTGCATCAGGAGTTCGCGAACCACATTATTAACCAGCCCTGTCATATGGACCTTTGATCTTTGAACTCCTTTTCTGCCAAGGCGGGCAAAGTCCAACAAATCATCGATCAGTTTTCCCATCCGTTTCGCATTGTTCATAACAACGTTGAGAATTCGCCTCCCTTCTTCATCGAGCTTCTCTCCGTAATCCTCCTGAAGAATTCGGCAATACCCGTCTATCGACCGAAGAGGCGCCCGCAAATCATGAGACACGGAGTAAGTAAATGCTTCCAGTTCCTGATTGAGGTTATTGATCTTATCCAATGCCTGTCTGCATTCCGAATTGTCAAGGGTGCTGTAAAGCTTTTTCACACCATTGACGTCGCCGTCTTCCACCGGAATGACATTCAAAATGACAGGAAGTGATGTCCCATTCTTTCGGAAAAGGATTAAACCCATCCTTTCGGAAAAGTCTGCCGCGTTACAATAGACATCAAAATGTTTTTGGAAGGCAAGACGTCCGTTTCCATCCATTAAATCCGTGAATTTGATTTTGCCAACAACCTCATTTCTTTCGTACCCAAGCCACTCAAGAAGCGTATCATTTATATCAACAATCAATCCCTGATCATTGACCAAATGATGGCCACAAAGGGGATTATTAAGCAGGGTGCTAACGTGTGATGTTACTATATTCAATACTTTAAATTCTATTCTTTTCTTTGGACTCAAACCATTCGACCATCAGAAAATTATGCCCCATGGCATTGACAATAAATACAACGACCGGCCCATACCAAGTAGTCTGACCGGTTTCCCTCGCCTCTCTTTGGTCGAGGTGTAATCGAAAGCCCAACCGGGAGTTTACCTTCAGAAAAAAAATCGGAGCCAAACTTTTTATAAAGAAAATCAGCGGCATACAGATTCTTTCTGCACTGTAAAGAAAATTTTTCATCCATGTTCTTTCAAAGCGTTGATCACTTTGACAAGTGCTTAAACTGACAAGCGGATTAGGGGTTAAAACCCGTCTGATTTTTTTACCATTTTCCCGAGGGGGACGTGGGAATTTACACAGTATATAAAACACATCAAATACGTTCGATTTTATCATGCCTGCTATTGCGCGACTATTTGCTAAATAGACACTCCTTGCGGTAGTAAAGTTTACTCGAAAAAACATAATAATGTGGTGAGTACTTTTTAAAAATAATGGACGCTCCTAGCATCGATAAACCTAGTGAGCTTTGTGGGCTTCTTAAAAATATAAAATCTTTTTAAGGAAAAAAAGCAAAAATTGCCGAAAACTTACCTGTTTATTACGTGCTGGAATTGAAGTTGGGGACTGTAATAATAGCCTAACCAACGTCAAATTTTGTAGAAAATGGCCTAAAAATGGTAATTACGGGTGCCGCCTGCAAAAAAGAGAGGCGTTAATTGAACATTAATGACTACATTACTTGTTAGATAGCAGTAATGGACAAATTAAATATAGTAAACAACAAAGAAAAGCAGCGTTTTGAGCTTAACCTCGGAACGGACATTGCTTATATGGAATACCGTTTTCAAAACACAACGAAAGTTTTGATGCATACTTACATACCGGAGAAATATCGCGGAAAGGGCAATGCACTGAAATTCATCCAACAGGTCCTGGATGATCAACGCAAAGCAAAAGCGCCTGTAATGGTGAATTGCGCAGCCGTTTCAAGGTTTATTAAGGAGCATCCGGAGTATAGTGATTTGGTCACCAAATTTAAACCTGCGGTATTAAGCAAGCGATAGTAACCAGTCGGCAGGCTTTACAATTAACCGGAGTTAATTCTCTTTTACAATACTGACCCTCTCCTTATCCCGTCATTAGACGGTGGAGGCTGAGGGTTATTACTTTTTCAGATTCTGAACGCCCTGTTTAATCCGTAAGTGGATTGCCATAACAACTCCCAGAAAAAAACGGGCGCCTTCTTTCGGTTATCCCCCATTCAGGAATTAAGAAAATATAGAACGCGCCCCTCGCCCATCAACGACCTACCCAGGATTTTGGTTAAAATAAACTTCGTGGGCCTATTTTGATGTGAAGTAGGCAAGAAATCTTTATAGCCTTGATCTGTCATGAGTCACACCCTGGAAGTCCATGACCCACCTTGTTATGTGGCCACAGAAAAGATGATTTTTTTATTATAGAAAACCACGGCGATATGCCGTCCTAAAAAGTAAAAAAGAAGTTTCAGATTCATTAAGACGACTTGCCTCCCGGTGAACAGGAAAATAGGATTAAGGGCGGAGCACAATTTAGTAACTAATTTCGTGCTTGTCTTAATAGGTTGTTCCCCTGTGTAAAAACTTGTGCCATACATTTTTTCTTAACTGCACTCACTTTTATAGACCTGATTGTATTAACCGACAATCATCCATATAAAAATTATGTGTACATTTTTTATATTTAAAAACCAGGGGAATGACCATTCATCATGTTAATTCCAATTGCAGTTACGAACTTTATGAAGCGGAAGGTAATTTTTTCCTTGCGAGCGGTACTTATAAAGCTATTCACGCAAAAAGTGATGTTCACGCGGCTATCTGGTATCTCATTGACTGGGTGCGAATGGTGAGTTTTACCAATCTCAATGAACCGGATTGTGAAACAATAAAAAATCTTTCATCGTCCGCTGTCGAGCTGGATAAGGAAGATGTTATGAACACGATCTGTGGCAGGAAATTAAACCAGGTTTTTTACGAAAAGGCCTACGGGTTGATTTATGATGCGTATGAAAATGATCCCCAACAAGTTGTTACGCTGGACAATGAGACTAATTTTTTTCTATATGAGGAGATACTTCAGCTCCTGAGATTTAATCCTGTTAAAGAAAAAAAATAAATTATTGGAGCATCACAATCGGGTTCACAAATAAATATTAAAGACTCCCATCTTAACATTGTTTTCAGACAGCAGAGAAATCACCCGGGATTTTTCGGCGTGTCGCGCGAAATCTTTTTCAATATTGGGATCTCCTTGAAAATATAACTGGGTAGTGAGCTCTGGTTGTCTTTCCGCTCTGACTTTAAAATGTATGTGGCGTGGCCTGTTTCCATAGGGTGGAGGGAATATGGTGGTGAAACTATAATTCCCTTCTGCATCTGTCTTGATTTGTGCCCGGCCTTTGTAACCGCTCATATCATAGTCACCGTTGGTATCACAATGCCATACATCCAAAATGGCATTTGCTGCAGGAGTTTTGCAATCACTTCCCTGGAATACTTTACCTTTTATGTGCAGAGGAGCCCCTTTGGTCTCTATTACGATGCGCGAGGGTGCATCTGCTTTATAAAATGGTCCTTCTGCATCTTTTTCTGTTTTACAAGGAGAAATAGACTCGTCTCTTTGCAAAATACTTCTGAACGCTGTACTAATAAATGGTACGACGGCCAATACTTTAATAAATGTTTTCCTGTACATAATAAGTGTGAATGACTAGTTACTTAAATGTTTGCGAATTCAGAACTTGTTGCGATAATTCACGAGGCTGAGGTGCGGCATCCTGCTCAACAAAAGTATGCATCCAAATCAATTAAATATCGGATAATGCTTTAAAACTTACACTTAAGAAGGCCAAAAGTTCGTTAAAATGGTAAATTTGATGAGGATTAATATCCCCAGAATACCAAAAAACTTTGAGAAATGCTGCTTAATAACATAAAAGCGTTATGGGAATAAAATTTTGATCTCTATGGGATTGTTGCTCATAATTTTTAAAACCCGGAATGAAAAGTACATTAAGAATATTATCCATTGAAGATCTTGAGGAAGACTTTTTTTTGATCAGTCATGCCTTGAAAAAATCGGGGCTGGATTTTATTGCTAAAAGGGTCGATAACAAAGAAGAATTCAGTGTTGCCCTGGACGAATTTAATGCGGATGTTATTTTATGTGACCATTCATTGCCTCAATTAAATTCTAATGAGGCCATGCGTCTATTTCATCAAAGGAATCTGCAGATTCCTTTCATTCTGGTTACAGGTGCCGTATCTGAAGAATTCGCTGTCAGTTCCTTGAAACACGGGGCAGATGACTATGTGTTGAAGTCAAATCTCGCGCGTCTTCGAAATGTCATCGATAATGCATTAAAACAAAAGGAGGCGGAGCGCGCAAGAATAGAAGCAGCAGAGGTACTTGCCAGGAAAAATGAGGCATTGACAAAAATCAATAAAGAACTCGACAGTTTCGTATATAGTATATCCCACAACCTGAGAGCACCTTTAATGTCTGTATTGGGGTTACTGGATCTGTCGAAAAATGAAAACAATCCGGTAGTCATTCACCAATACCATGAGATGATGAAATCCAGCATTTATAAACTGGATGAGACCTTAAAAGAGATCCTTGAATATGCGCGGAATGCCCGGCAGGGTCTTGTCGTTGATGCTATTGATTTTACTAAAATCATCAACGATAATTTTGAAAGGATGCAGTTCATGCCGGGCTATGAACGCATTCAGAAAGAAATCACCATTCAGAGAGACATGCCATTTTACTCTGACAGTTACCGCCTGAATGTTATTCTGAACAATCTGGTTTCCAATGCCATCAAATACGCGGATTCCTCAAAAGAGATTTCCATTATCAACATCACCATTAAGGTGGAAGAAGAAACAGCCACCCTGACTTTTCAGGATAACGGGATCGGCATTGAAGAAAATTACATTCAAAAAATTTTTAACATGTTTTTCAGAGCCACTACAAAGAATGAGGGCGCAGGTCTTGGCCTATACATCGTAAAGGAGGCTGTTGAAAAACTCGAAGGCAAGATTGAAGTCGAGTCCAGATTGGGAGAAGGTACCTTGTTCAGAATACAAGTACCTAACCTGGTAAAGAAGCCTGCCAGAGATTTAGAAATTGCGTTATGAGGACGTTTAATAAAATCATAAATTGGAAATAAATTCAGTTCATAGGTCACAGCTCCAAGATTGTTTACAGTGTCGCGATATTCTGGTTTAGCATAATCAAAGTAAGTCTGGAATAACACCTCGGATTGACGCTATTCCAATCAAATCGGCACCAAGAGCGGTTGCCCCGGGACCCCCGCCGAAAAATTTGCTATTGAAGAAGACCTTGAAAACTGAAGTGCATTCCCACTTCGTTTAGGTTAGTTTAGGATGAATTATTGAATTCCTTTGAGGCGTCACAGCCTGAATTGCTTGCGAAAAGCGCACCTGTAAATTATGCAACAATTTTTCTCAAGTTTGTAAAGCGCGTCCGGCAAAATCTCTGGTATTTTGTGTTGTCAAACAAAAAAATCCTCTCTTGGATAAAAAACCATTTATATTATATGTCGATGATGATCCGGATGATCGTGAGTTATTTGGTTATGCCCTTACAACGTGTGGAGCGGATTATGATTTAATCACAGCGGACGACGGTTTTGATGCCCTCAAGATTCTAGCATCGGGCGAAAAACCCAAGTGCCTCTATATTGACATCAACATGCCAGTGATGAGTGGGCTCGAATTGTTAAAAATCATAAAATCAAATAGTCTATATGCCTTGCTGCCTGTTTTCATTTTCACTACAGCTGCAAATGAAGAATCCATTGAAGAAGCCAAAAGACTTGGTGCAGCGGATGTAATCATTAAACCCAGGTCAATTCAAGGCCTCATCAATTACCTTCATTCATGTTTTAGTACAACGGTAATGCGGAATGAATTTTTATAACTCAAGGAAATCGTAAGGGATGGTTTGAAGATCGGCATCAATGTAACCAATTGATTCAGTTTGGGAGTAATCAATACCGGCTTTCAATGCGGTGCTTAATCCGCAATTTTTGTTCAATTTCAGAAAACAACAGCGCTTATCCTCCAGCCAGATTTTTCAATTATCGACTGAGAATTATCCCTGGATCCGTCATCCACAAAAAATATAGAGGCCGTTACCGATAGAGCCTTGGCAAGCTTTCCTCCTCATCAAATAGGGGCACCAATATGGTTAAAGTTTTATCTGAATTCGGCATACCACACTTTTGAAATGCTTGAGATTATAATACCTATTTTAGACTTCAGGCGAGCGGTAGAGGCAAATTAGTATTGTTGGCAAGGGTTCTCTTTTTATGAATAACTTAAACTCAAGCAGCCGCTTAAATAACTTACAGTTGTTATCGAATAGGAATCAAGTAAGCGCTACGGGTGCCCAAAAATCTGGTTTTCCGGGATACACGGCTGACTCCAGAAAATCATGGTTTGTATTAATACGAGCCGAAGTTCCTTCAATGCTGTAATCATACTCAAAAACCTGCTTGGTAAATATGAGTGATGAGTAACCCAGCCCCGCCAATACGTGAGTTTTCATTGAAACAGGATATCTGTATTTTAGATTCAGGGGAATCTCCAAAATCCAGGAATCAACATCCGCGGAAAACCATAGGACCAAATTCTGAACTGGAATTTGGCAGGGAAATGCCAGGCAACTCCATTTTATCTGTGATCTAATAGAACCGGTGAATATACTTCCCGCCAGTTTCCAAACTTAGCCCTTTCCCCAATGTTCCCAATCTGGTTATGAGCCAGTCAAGGCGGGAGATTTGATTGTCGTGTTGATCTAAACCGCAGATGTTCTAATCAAACAGTAGCCCTTTCACCTTTAAATCACCTAGGTGAGAAAGTTTTTTACAAAAACATGGATGGCGCAGATGAAACCGGTTATTGAGCCGGCATTGACCATCATGAAGGGGTGATTATACGTAAGGGTAGAGGATATCGATAAAAGCCATCTTAATTTGTCAGGAACATATCGATGGAAAAACTACCCAGTAGAGCCGGTTTTTTTTATTTGGATGGTCAGTTTTGTAGAGATGACGCGGGTTTTTTGAAAGTATGATTCGAAGCGAAGAGATTGCCCGCCGATGACCCGGAAGTAAAATAGCGGGTCATTATAAAGGCACTATAAAAAATTATAGTGCCTTTATAAACAATTGCAATGCATCGTTAGGATAGCCCAAAAAAAGGTCTTCCCTAGTCCTTGTTCCGATCGGATTTAAGACGGGATTTTTCTGCCTTTAGCGCTTGTTTATCCGCCATTTTACGAGCTTTTTGAGCCTTTTTTTCGGCCTTAAATGCATTGTTTGATTCTCTTGCTGCTTCATTCGCTTCTCTTCCTATGCGATTGGCTTCTTTGGCTTTGGCCTTTGAAAGTTTTCTTTCACGTTTGACTTCTTTCAACCGCGTTTCGTCATCCTTCACTTTTTCCGTTTCAAGCAGCTCGCCTTGAGGCATCGATTGGACGCTATCCATGCGGTGACCTTCCGCGGTAGTAATGACGGTGTCGTCCTGACCATAAGATTTACTTGTGATAAACGTAAGGGCTCCTAAAAATAGGGTCAAAAATATTGTTTTCGTTTTCATATTAGGCTGAATTATTTTCCTTAGGCAAATATCGCTTAAGCTTTTGGTTATTGAATTATTTATTCATAAATAATATTTACAGATTCTACATCATTAACAGATGGCGGCAGTTGTTGAAAGGAAAAATCTATTGTTGCCACCGTCTGCCATCCCAAAAAATTTCATAAGTGTGTGCTCTTGATACGTTTTTTGTTCATTCGGCATCTTCGACAAGATATCGCGGAATAACTTTCTTTTTCACTATGCACTGATTCGCATTTTAATACTGTCACAGGCTACTGGGTGTTTTGCGAATTCTGTACCGGGTTCCTGTTTCTTAATTTAACCGGCAATGCCATTAACGTATTCACTTTCTTTATAAATGAAAATCTCGAAGCCGTGGGAACAACATCTCCAATCAGATATCCCCACGGTTTTAAAGGCTCGATGTGATCAAATACTACTTTCATAATAGCGGTAAGTGGAATGGAGAGAAACATTCCGGATATGCCCCACAACGCACCTCCAATCAATACTGCGATTACGGAAATCAATGCGTTGATCTGCACTTTAGAAGCAACAATTTTTGGAATGATGTAATTATTATCTATGAACTGAATCAGCAGATAAAGACACAAAACAAGAACGGGGTAGGTAAGAGAATCCTTAGTAACAAATGCTATGATCATCGGCAGCGCAATGGCTACAATGCCGCCGATATAGGGGATAAGATTGAGGATGGCCCCTATGATGCCCAGAATGATGGCGTAGGGAATTCCAAGTAATAAAAGTCCGGCAGAATTCAATATGGCTACAATAATCAATTCAAAAAATAGCCCTGTCACATAACTTTGGATAATTCGTTTTGTGCCTGCCAGTATTTCTGTCACCGCGGAATGATGCTCCGACCGAAAAAGTTTGCTGACAAATTCCAGTAAGAGTGGTTTATAGTAAAGGATCATGGATAGATATACTGGTAATAACATTGTTACCAGGATTATTTCTCCCACTTCTGTTATTCTTTCACCGTACGCGAAGTTGTCAATGGCGTCACTTTGTGTTTCTTTGGACCAGGCGTTAATTTTTGATACCCTGATATTAAATTTTTCAGAAAGCCAATGCACAAATTCAGTACTTGTTTTATTGAATTTGGCTTTGAGTTCAGGGTACGTTTCACTAAACATGGATACCTGTGAAGAAAGCAGGTAAAGTAATCCAACGGCAACGAGAATTGTCAGCGTCACCACCATGGCGATGGCCATTATCTTACTGATTTTCTTACTTGCTAAAAAATTAACCAGGGGGTTTAACAATATGGCAAGAATGGTGGCATACAAAATTGGAATGATTATCTGTTGACCAACGTGCAGGGTGTAGATAAAAGCGAAAGCACTGATTGAGATCAGGGCGGCTTTTGCATAAAAGGGTATTTTGAAAGAAGTTTCCATAATTATTTCGGATTATAATGAACTCTGGTATTGTGGACTTTTATGATCACTGATTTTTCCGTAGAGACCGCGACAAATTCTGTTTATTCGTGTCGACGCAATCCCAAGTTTTTCTCAACTGCGGTTACCTAAATATCTTTGCTGAAGTGAGTGTTTACTTGTCAAGACATTGCTGGTTTTGCGAGGTTTTATTTGATTTAAAATTTTATTGAGACAAAGGTCAGCAGCAGTAACGTGCTAACTGTTACACCCTGATAAGTGAGTCTTACATAACCACAGTTTTAGCCCGATTCAGCTTCTTCAGTAACGAATTTGAGGAAGCGAGCCTGGACGCTTTCCTTGCGAGAATTCACTGCTATAGGGTTGGTTTCATTATTTCAGGGGAATAATTTAGGAAAGACTAATGTTTCGTTAATAAAAGAGCTGTCGTGAAAGACTGGGAATTTGGAAAGTTTTGAGGTTTTTGGGAAAAAAGAGGCTGCTTTTCAGGGCAGCTTCTTTTTGTTTTTGAGTTTTGTTATTGCGGTTGTGTTACTGCATTCTTGTCTAGTATAACCGCGGTCTGTGCCAGGGACCTTCCGTTAATAGAGGCGTTTGTTTGGAAGGTGATTCCAGTCTTAGAAAGAATGATTCCTTCGAAGTGCGCTGACGTTCCGATCGTCGCCTGGCCTGCCACCTGCCAGAAGATGTTCTTTGCCTGTGCACCACCAGCGAGGGTAATGTTCACTGCTGAACTCATCGTAAGGTCACCGGATATCTGGAAAATCCAGACGTCGTTTGAACCACCAGAAATGGTAACATCTGAAGGCAAAGTCACCGTGCTGGTCCATTTGTACAGTCCGGCTGAAAGCGTTTTACCACCGATGTCACCAGTTCCAAGTTCAAGGAAGTCGGGTGAAGGACGTCCAGCGGCATCGTTGTAAGCCGTGACCATATCACCTACTGCCGTGGTAAGGTTGATGGGCGTAGGATCGGCCATATCTGCCGCGTAAATTTTTCCAGTTACCTGGGCGGATGTTGCATACCCTGTTGCATTAATCAAATCTAATCCTGTTATATAACTGGTCGCAGCGGGGCTAAGGGCTAAATCACCTGTAATCGCTGATGTTGGTCCAACGTTAATAGCTGATTCCGCAAGAATAACATAATTTCCAGCAGAACCCAGATTTACTACCGCAAGAGCGTTGGCTGTGCCACCGGTTGTGAAACTCCATACCGTATTCGACGCAAGCGCATTCCCGGCAAGGTCTTTTGCGCCAGTCGTAATAGTTGCCGTATAGGCGGTATTCGAAGCCAGTGTTGAAGACGATGTGAATTTGGCTGTCATGCCTGAATAGCTCACCGTTCCTGCTACGGCATTGGCTCCCTGCTTCAAAGTAAATGTTGAGCTGGTGATGGTCAATGGATCCATTGCTTCATTGAAAGTCAGAGCAATTACCTTGTTGCGGGCAATACCTGTTGCGTTGTTAAGCGGATCGGTTGCATTTACCATGGGCAAGGCAGTGTCGGGTGCCGCGCCTGTAGTGAAAGTCACGACGTGGTTACTGGCGATGGCATTGCCTGCGAGGTCTTTCACACCCGTTGTAATGGTTCCGGTATAAATTGTATTAGCCGCAAGTGCGGTGGTCGGTGTGAACGTTGCCGTTGTTCCAGTAGAGGTTACCGTACCTGCCACAGCAGTGGAACCTTGGCTCATTGTAAAAGTTGTCGCGGTGATGGTTGTCTTATCCATCGCCTCGCCAAACGTAATGACCAGTGCCTGGTTTAAAGACACCCCCGTCGCATTGTTGGATGGGTTTGATAAAGTTACCGTTGGCACCGTGGTATCCGGTATAGCACCTGTGGTGAACGTCCAGACGTAGTTACTCGCCAGGGCAGTGCCAGAGGTATTTTTAGCTGCTGTAGAAATAGTTGCCGTGTATAGCGTATTGGGCAACAGATTTTCTGCAGGGTCAAAAGATGCAATCATCCCAGTGTAGGTTGCCGATCCGGCAACATTTGTAGTGCCCTGCTTTACCGTAAAACTCGCACTCGTGATTGTTGACGCTTCCATCGCCACATTGAATGTGGATGAAAGGGTAGTGTTGATCGCAATATTGGTGGCTTTGTTTACCGGGTTTGTTGAAGAGACTAGAGGGCGAACTGCCGGGTCTTCGTCTTTCTTGCAACCTCCCATCAAAACAAGCATGAACATTGTGATCATCAGGTAACGTGTTTGTTGTTTCATTTTTTTGTTTTTAGTTTTTCGACTATGATTTGTTGTTATTATTTTGGTTGTGTTGCCGATTTGCTTCGACAGCATAACCTTGCAACAAAGGTGCGATAACTGCCGCTTGGTTATGTTACATGGGTTGTGAAGACTTTTATAGATATCACAGGTACAGCTAAGTTCGATGGAGGCAATGTTATTGTTCGGCAATTAGCCTGACCGTAGCCCATGTTAAGATGATCGCCATGCCTATGGCACTAAAGTGCAGGGTGCCTATTCATTTGATGATGATAAATGTTTTAGGTGAGAATGATTTATATCAGGAGAACCTGCTTTGTAAAAAGGAAATAAAGCACCGCGCCATGGCACGGTGCTAAGAAATTTAAAACCCAAAATTTATGCTTTAATAGTAAGCTTCTCTTCCACTTTTATTTTGAACACTTTTTATGGAGTTGGATGTTACCGTTGTTCATGGTTCCAGATGCTGTGTATCCGTTTGAAAGGACAATGCTAAAGTAGTCATCGCGACCAGGCGCTCCGTTGTCCGTTACTATTACTTTGTAGGTAAATGAACCTTACTTCCGCTCATCGCCGTGTTTGGAAAAATTGAGCATAAAAAAAGAGCGCTGCTCCTTAGCAACGCCCCTGAACTATCCCTGAAAATAATTATTTAACAATGGTATTGCCTGCCATGGTAACGGCACCGGTTCTGGCCAAGCCTCTTCCTTCCAGGCTGGCACCCGTATTAAAAGTAATGGATTGCATAGCCATAACAGTTCCTTTAAAAACCGAGGTGGTACCGAACGTCGCCGAACTACCTACCTGCCAGAAAATATTGGATGCTAATGCTCCCCCACTCAGGATGACTTTGCGGCCTGAGGTTGTTGTAAGGGTTGTTGCGATCTGAATAATAAAAATAGCATTGGCATTTCCCTTGGCATCAAAAGTCAGGTCGCCAGATGAGATGGCAAGCGATGAAGTTGATTTATAAAGTCCTGGAGTAAGGGTCAGGCCCCCGATGTTTCCGGATAACGTTACGATATCAGTAGATGTTCTTCCCGCTGCATCATTGTATGCTGCGGTTAAATCCAGCTTGGCCTGATTCGATATTGCATCATTGATATGTTGTACACCATTTAATATGCCTGGAGGAAACCCACCAATCGAAGTACCGGGACTCAACCCGATATCACCTGTTATATTGGTGGCACCCGTATTCGTGATCGAAGACCCGGCAATGATCGCTAAATCAGACAGGCCGGCCATGGTTATGGTGGCCTGGTTGCTTGTCTGGATTGGAATTACAACAGGATTATTATTTGCAGGCTCAGGATCGTCATTTTTGCATCCGGCAAATACAACAACCAATGCTATTAAAAGGGTTGTTAAAAATTTTGTCGTTTTCATTTTGTTAGGTTTACGCTGTGAATGAATTTTCACAACACGACAAAGATGAGAAGTCTACTGCCGGTTTATTTTACACATCCCTGTTTATTAGTTACATTATTCACTTAATTTTTGAACCTGCAAAACCTGCGAAGTATGAGCCAATGAGCTAGGCTTGTTTCAGGTGGTGACGTCGTTGTGGCGATCACTTTCCGCCTTGTTTTGAATTCGCTCACTATAGACAGTTGGCTTTCCTTAAATTTAGTGATTGCACCTGGCGGTGCTGCGATGATGTGAGCACCAACGCTCTGAAAAGGGTGAGGGCGAACTACATTCTCTCCATATACCAGGACAATTCCTTTTCCATTTTCCGGTATTCAAATATGCTCATAATAATTTTTTGTAGTCTCATGAAAGCGGTTTCACTTTTCACGACATAATCAAAAGCTTTATGATGCATGCAATTTACAGCCACTTCAATTTTATCCTGCGAAGAAAGCATCACCACCTGAATTTCCGGGTTATAGTTTTTTATTTTATCCAATGTTTCAATTCCGTTCATGGCATTTTTGTCAATACCGTTAAGCCAATAATCAAGGATAACAATGTCCGGGTTCTGCGAAATATGCTTCAGGCAAAGTTCTCCCGATGCAAACGTATCAATGGTGAAACCTCCGTGTTCAAGGAATTCTATCTCAAGTGATTTTAAAAACACTACATCATCATCCACCAGGAAAAGTTTCATATTATTTCCTTTCATCCCTGCTTACTTTTAATTTGATCATATTCTTCCTCCATTTCCAGGCATGCCTGATCCAGGATATTTTCGAGTTGCAGGACAAGGTCCGGTATTTCTTCAATGTGCTCCTGGGTACCAGCATATTCCTGTAATTTCACGGCCATCTTTTCATAGTCTTTACTCATGCCTACGATGGAAAATGATGGAATCAATTTATGAGCCACTGCCTGCATCGCTTGCCAATTTTTTTTGTGAAGACTATTTTTCAATTCACTTACCAGCGAAGTAGTTTGCACTAAAAATAGCGAAATCATTTCAGAAATCAACTTCGGATTTGATTTTGTGCGAACCGTCAGATAGTCGAGGCTGGTGCATTTTATTTTTTGTTCTCTACCGTTACCATTTTTCCGCTTGTCACTATATCTTAAAAGTCCTGGCTTTTTCAATGCCCATATTATTTTGGAATATAACAACCTTTCATCTACTGGTTTTGAAATATAATCGTTCATACCTACAGCTTTACATTTTGCAAGATCCACTGTCGTTACGTCTGCCGTTAAGGCGATGATCGGTGTTTTTGAATTCATTTGTCCGCGAATGAATTCTGTGGCTTCAAAACCGTTCATTTCGGGCATCTGAAGGTCCATCAGAATAATATCATACGTATTGGCCTGAAGTTTCTGAATCGCAATTTTTCCGTTGGATGCTATGGCACATTCAAAACCGAAATCCTCTAATAGCGTTTTCATTAGCAATTGATTGAGCGATATATCCTCGACCACGAGGATTTTGATATTTTTTATTGCCGGATCCAATTCTACCAGCCCGGCAGCCAATTCCGCTTCTGCTATGGTTTTCTGAAAAGGCAGGTTAAAACTAAAGGTAGATCCCTCCTCAATTTTACTTTTCACCTGAATGGTTCCTCTCTGAGCCTCTACCAATTGCTTAACAATGGCCAATCCCAAACCTGTGCCCCCATACAAACGTGAAGTGCCGCTAGTGGCCTGCTGAAAGTTTTCAAAAATATTTTTTATCCTGTTTGCGGCTATGCCGATACCTGTATCCGTTACAGCAAACTCAACCATAACAGTTTCTTCATCCTGGCTTCTCAGCGCCACGCTCACTGTTATCTTGCCTTCGGAGGTAAATTTCACAGCATTACTTACCAGATTCAGAATAATCTGATGCAAACGCACAGGGTCACCAACAAGTACCTGCGGAATATTCTCATCATATTCTTTAACCAATACTAAATTCTTCTCTTGGATTTTTGGTTCAAATAAATGGAGCATGGCTGAGAGGGATAATGCCATTTTGAATGGTATTTCTTCAAATGTCATTTTACCGGCGTCCACCTTGGCAAGGTCGAGTATATCATTGATCAGCACAATCAGCGCATCACCACTCGTTTTTATGGCGGTTAAATATTCGGTTTGCTTGGGAGTCAGTTCGGTGCGCAAAACTACTTTTGTAAATCCGATAATGGCATTCATTGGTGTGCGGATTTCATGACTCATGTTCGACAAAAACTGCTGTTTGGCTTTTACAGCATCCTCGGCAATTGACCTTGCACTATCCGCCTTACTTTTCGCTTCCTCGGCAACTCCCTGGGCATGCTCAGCAACGGTTTTAGCCTCATTCAATTCTCTGGCTACTCGTTTTTGTTCGGTAACGTCTCTTGCAACAATGACTACCCCGGAAACAATCCCCTTGTCATTCCTGTAAACCGACCCATTAAATAACACATCGGTTAGTTTGCCGTTTTTATTTCGCAGGGTAAGAGGAGAATCCGCTACAGAACCTTTTGCGAATACTTCCTGGTAAACTTCCCGGGCTTTTTGAGGTTCAGTAAAATAGTCCAGGAAATCGGTGCCCGTAAGCTGTTCACGGGTCATGCCCGTAATGTTGGCCAAAGCCTCGTTCATATCCGTGATCTTACCCTTTGCGCTGATGGTAACCAAAGGATCGAGACTTGCTTCAATCAAACTTCTGGCGTACTGAGATTCTTTCTTTGTGGTTGTATCCAAGATTTTCGAAATTATTCTTTATTGTCTCTGCCATTCGTCTCGGTTGGCACCTTTAATACATCTCCAATTTCCTCGATAGGCTTTCTATGTTTATCTTTTAGCTGTTTGTAATGAGAAGGAGAGAGACCAGTCACTTTTTTAAATTGATTTGATAAATGAGCGACGCTACTATAATGCAGCTTAAAGGATATTTCCGTGAGATTAAGTTCGTCATAACACAATAATTCTTTTGCCCTTTCGATTTTATGAGTGATGATGAACTGCTGTATGGTTATGCCTTTTACTTCCGAAAACAAATTTGAGAGGTAGGTATAATCGTAGTCTAGTTTTTCACTGATGAAGTCTGAATAATTCATTTTGGGCGACTCTTCTGAGTGATGAACCATTTCCAGGATAACGTTCTGAATTTTTTCTATCAAGACCGCCCTCTTATCATCCATAAGTTCCAAACCAGATGATATTAATGCCGATTTAAGTTGCTCCTGCTGCTCGGCCGTCAGCGTTTCCATAATATCGACTTCACCCAGATCGACCACAATGAAATGCAGGCCGAGTTTTTTCAATGCTTCTTTCACTGCCATTTTGCAGCGCGTACTAACCATGTATTTGATGTATAATTTCAAAGGGATCGTTTTTAAAAAAATGATCGTAAAAGTTAACGATTACCGGAGCGACGTTGCATATGCCCGGTTGATCTGCACAGAAAATGAATTTTCGAAGGAACCCTACATAATCGATTTTACAATACCTATAGCTTAGAAGGTCACTAAATACTGTAGAACCGCCCCTTTATTGAAAATATCTATCGCTTTGCTCAAAATTTAGATTACAAATGATGAATTAGGCCCCGGTTCACTATTTTAAGATCTTCGATAATCAGAAAGATACGATAATAAAAGTGGAAGACTAATGATATTAGCCAAATGACAATGGGCAATATATGTGGACCCGCCAACGACAGTTTGTGTAAATAATGTCAACATAATGATTTACTGATTGATGCGTGTAATTTGTAAGATAGGAATCATACTTTACCAAAATCGTTTAAATGATACAGCACTGCTCTATTGGCACCGCAGAGAAATTGATTGAAAAAGACGTTATCCTGCATTAATCAACATCTTCCCGAATAAATTCCTTCAAGAACTTTTTCAATGCGGAGTATTCATATTCTTTACTAAAAAAAATCAGATTCGCACGATCCTCGATTTTGCTAAGGCTTAATTCCTCGCCATAAACCAAGGTAGGCACGGACCCGAGAACGAGATCCTGCTTGAGTACTTTTAAAAATGAATTGATCCGGATTCCATGCATAGAGAGATCAAGAAAAAGATAATCCGGTGACTGCTGTTTGGCTTTTAATAATTCAAGCGCTTTATGGCTGTCTAGAATGATCAGCACAATCGCCTTTTCAGAAATGTCGGAAATCGCCTCCGAAAAGGCCTGATGATCATCTGGGTCATCCGTGACTAACAAGCAAATTTTCAGGGGCATTTAACGACGGTTAAAATTAAAATGACCTACAATTGATTTTTCGTCAGCACAATTATCATAAAAGATAACAAACAGTTGAAAAAAAAACCATGCCAACAGAGCCTCACCCAGCCAAATAAACTTTGTTTACTTAACAATCTTGAATAGGCTGCGCAATTATGCCGGTTTTTAATTAATTTCTACTGGCTTGTGCGATTATCTTTTAAGATAATTTGGGTATGTTTATGCCCATTCTACTGAGCTCTAAATATAATATTTCTATTATGACTGATACGTTTGTAAAATTAATCAACACCGACCTTTTGGCGCTTAGCTGTATGGTTGTTTGAAGCATGTTGGTTCAAGAAAACATATATTTCACATGCTTCATTCCTTTTGGCCAGATGGGGAATAATTATTAAAAAATCACGCAATTAACACACCTTCCAGGAGAGCCAATAGAAAGTTATTTTTTAATTGTTGGTGAGGTCGCAAAAAGGGATAGCGATTAATTGATGTATTTGTTTCAGAATGTTGTACCGGCTTTTGATGCTACTGTTGCACTGCATTTTCCCATGGCAAATATGATTTTCACCCAGAATTTTCCTTAGGTGTTGGTCAGGTTTAGCGGAAAACATTATGAGGAAGTTATAGCTTTGGAAACTCCTCTTTGTCATCCCAGTTCTTCGATTATTAACCTTACATTGGAGACCCGAAGGGTTGCATGTTCCTGGCTGTAAAAATATTGGCAAGTGGTCCGATCAGGATTATTTTAACTGGCGCATAGTTTTCGGACGTAATATTTCCCTTTCATCCTACTGTTTTCGGCCTTTGCGTTTTCATCTCCATTTTCCGAAATCCGGCCTCCAGGTAAATTGAAAATGCTCGTTTTATATCGTTTTTGAAATGGCCTTAATGATAAATGTAGCTCAACACACATAAACCATTAGCCTGCGTCACTGCATTTGCGGTAGGTGCTTTTGTATCAAGGGGATAAGGTGAGATTGCGTTAAGATGGGCCTTACTTTCAAAAGTCTACAGAAAAAAAATACTTTTCAATGATGTGATTATTTGTTTTGGAACTTTTGATCCTTAATTATTCCCTCTAATACAATATTAATGTGAATGTAAGAATCGTTGGATTATTAAACTTCTTCTTAATAGGAGATAGTGGAATTTTGTATCTGAATTGAAATATATTTTTCAATCATCCGTTCACATAAAATGCGCAATCCATACTTTTCTTTGCTGAGTACTGCCTGGAAATATGCCTACACCAGGAGAAAGCGTTTCATTATTATCTATGGAATGTTTTTTAT
>JBDSIM010000026.1:0-23167 GCA_039917935.1 Cyclobacteriaceae bacterium
CACAACAGTGGCTTCTTCGAAGACCCCCATCAAAGCGCTCACTTGTGTGATCTGTTCAGCACTTTACTGGATCACGTGAGGGGATGGGCATCGGAGGGATCAAAGGGCCCGGAAGGCGGAAAACTCATGCTTTACAAAAACGAAATCCTTTTTGCAGACAATACAGTCTTATTTAAAGTCGATAACCGCAGAATTGTTTTTATTCCGCACAGCATGATCGAAGTGATCATGACTACCCAGGAACCCTATTGCGAACAGACCGAAAAAGACATGCTCTCCTACGTAGACCGCTCGATGCTCATTAGCACGACGGGTGAAAAAGAAAGAAATAGATTTTTTAATTCCATGCAGGCCAGGATTAAGGGGACCAGGGAGAGGTTGGGGGTCTAAGGACGAAAGGTATAGAGGTATAAGGTATAGAGGTATAAGGTGAGTCGACCCAAACCTACTGCTTACTACTTCTCGCTACTTCAGCTTTGCCAAAAAATCCTTCATTCGCTTCAGTGCTTCGCGCAGATCTTTTTCAGACGCAGCGTAGGAAAGTCTTACGCAATTGTCGTCACCGAAGGCGCTGCCGGGAACGAGCGACACGTGGGCATGTTCCAGCATGTACAGACAAAAATCATCACCGTTACTAATCTTGATGGCGCCGTTTGATTTTCCGTAATAATGGCTTACATCCGGAAAGAAATAAAAAGCACCCTGAGGATAATTGGATTTGATACCCGGAATTTCTTTTAACAAACCATACACAATGTCCCTGCGCTTGCGATATTCCTCTACCATTTTATTGGTTGGAGCAATGTCGCCCGTGATGGCGGTGAGCGCAGCACGCTGTGCGATAGAACAATTGGCGGAGGTTATCTGGCCTTGCACTTTGTTGCATCCATCGGCGATCCATTTGGGTGCCGCGATGTATCCAACCCTCCAGCCCGTCATGGCAAATCCTTTTGCAAATCCATTTACGGTAATGGTTCTCTCGAGCATGCCAGGAAAACTAGCAATGCTTGTCTGATCACCTGTGAAATTGATATGTTCGTAAATCTCATCGGCAATCGCCAGAATGTTATGCTTCACAACCACCTTTGCAATCGCTTCAAGTTCCTGCCTGGAAAAAACTGAACCGGTAGGATTACAGGGGGAGGAAAAAATAATTGCCTTCGTCTTCGGAGTGATGGCTGCCTCCAGCTGAGCTGCGGAAACTTTAAAATCGTTTTCAATACCACCCTTGATCATCACTGGTGTAGCTTCCGCTAACCGCACGAGGGCATCATAACTCACCCAATAAGGCGAAAACACAATCACCTCATCCGAAGGATTTAACAAGGCCAGCATGGTGTTGGCAATGGATTGTTTGGCACCATTTGATACAACAATATTCTCCGCTTTATAGGGCACATTGTTTTCCTTCTGATATTTTGCTGCAAGGGCTTCGCGCAGGTCCTGGTAGCCAGCTACGGGAGGATAGGCAAAATATTTGCCTTCATCGATGGCTTTCTTCGCAGCCTCGCAGATGTGTAGCGGAGTTTTAAAATCAGGCTCGCCGAGGCTAAGGCTTATCACGTCAATACCCTTATTTTTGAATTCACGTGCTTTGGCAGCCATCGCCAGCGTAGCAGATTCTTCAATAGCATTGATGCGATCAGATAGTTTGTTCATAAGTAAGTGCGTGATTGCCCGCAAAGAAAACAATTTCCCGCCGTACTTGGAAGTGAACGGAGGCCTTCTCAATAATATTTCAGGAAACCTTTCGGATTAGTTAAAAAGGGTGCGGCCGAGAATGCTTCTGCCCAACGAAATCTCATCGGCGTATTCCAGGTCACCTCCCACAGGGATGCCCCGGGCAATAACACTGATTTTCAGCGGAAGATCTTTGATCCGCTTGTTGATATAGAAAGCGGTTGTGTCTCCCTCCATCGTAGGACTCAGCGCCAGGATCACCTCCTTTATCTGAGATTGCTCGTGGTTTAGCCGGCCTATAAGGGATTCGATTTTAAGGTCTGCCGGCCCCACTCCATTGATGGGTGAAATGACCCCACCCAACACGTGATATAAACCACCATACTGCGATGTATTTTCAATGGCCATCACGTCGCGCGTATCTTCCACCACGCAAACCATGGTACGTTCACGTTTATGACTCAGGCAAATCGGACAAACATCCGTATCGGAAATATTAAAACAGCATGTACAGTATTTTATTTGAGCGCGAAGTTTATTGAGCGCTTCCGAGAGGGCAAAAGTACTTTCTTCCCTTTCCTTGATCAGGTGTAGCGCAAGCCTCAGGGCCGTTTTTCTCCCGATACCCGGAAGCTTCGAGATCTGGTTAACAGCCTCTTCAATTAATTTTGAAGGAAATTCCACGTCAGTTCTTGAAAAGAATTACACAATTCGGGCATCTATCCCCGCGTCGCAGATAGCCGTCCTGAAAGGCTTCAGAAAATCTAAGCTGCCGGACTTCACGGCGCATTTCCCTTTATGGTGAATGAGCAGTGTGCACTGTTCAGCTTGTTCGGGAGTATGTTGACACACTTTTATAAGGGTGGAGATTACATGTTCGAATGTATTGATATCATCATTGAACACCACCAGATCCATGAGATCGGTCGTTTCAACAGCTTCCATAACATCCACTAATTCTTCTTGCTTATGGGCAGGTTCCATAGTCTATGATGATTTGGGTACAAAGTTAATACATTTGCCCTGTATAAAGTTCGCAATCCGGAAATCCTTTACAGGGTTTTTAACCGTCAAAATCACCTGGATTTGGAATTACAGCCATTTCCTTTTTCATTGGCATTTTATTTAACGCCATGACACCCCCTTTTTCGCGATGACACCCATTCTCGTCTTCACCATCCTGGTCATTTATTTCCTTGTACTCATTATCATTTCCATTTTTACTTCCAGGGGTGCCGATACAACAACTTTTTTTACTGCAAACCGGCAGTCCCCCTGGTACCTGGTGGCATTCGGCATGATTGGCTCATCCTTATCGGGTGTAACTTTTATAAGTGTTCCGGGCAATGTCGGCAACGTTGGGTTTGGATACTTCCAGATCGTCATGGGCTACCTGGTCGGTTACTGGGTTATCATCGGTGTCTTGATGCCGCTGTACTACCGGCTAAATCTGATTTCTATCTATACCTATCTTGAAAGACGGTTTAGTTTCTGGTCGTACAAAACCGGCGCTTTTATTTTTCTCATCTCCCGTACCCTGGGCTCAGCCCTGCGACTTTATCTGGCAGCCACCGTGCTGCAATTATTTTTATTTGATGCGTGGGGGGTTCCTTTTTTTATTACCGTCGCCACCACCCTTGCCTTGATATGGGTATACACCATCAAGGGAGGAATTAAAACGATCGTTTACACGGATGCCTTTCAAACAATATTTTTAGTGACGGCCGTCTGCGTTGCCGTCTGGCAGATCACAGACGATCTGGGATTGTCCTTCCCGCAAATGATCGACACCATCCAGGAGAGCAAGTATTCCAGAATGTTTTATTTTGATGATCCGAACTCCCCGATGTTTTTCTTTAAACAATTTATCGGCGGTGCATTGATTGCCATCACCATGACCGGTATGGACCAGGAGATTATGCAAAAAAATCTCACATGCAAAACATTGGGTGATGCCCAAAAGAATATGTTTTGGTTCAGCATTATTCTGGTCATCGTCAATCTTTTATTTCTTACCCTGGGCGCACTCTTATTTATTTATAGTGAACAAAACAATATCCAGATTCCGGCATCAACGGACGAATTATTTCCCATGCTGGCCTTGAATCATTTCAGTCTCATCGTCGGAATATTTTTTCTCCTGGGGATCATTGCCTCTTCTTACGCCAGCGCAGATGCCGCATTAGCGGGATTAACGACATCTTTTTGTATTGATTTTCTGAACTTCAGAGAAAAACCTGAGACGGTTAAAAAACGCCAGAAGTTTATGGTGCACCTGGGGTTTTCGTTGCTCTTCCTGGTGATCATCGTCATCTTCCGAGAGATCAATGAGCGGAGTGTGATAGACGCGGTATTAAATGTTGCCGCTTATACTTATGGTCCGTTGCTCGGTCTGTTTTCTTTTGGGATTTTGACCAGGTTACAAGTGAAGGACAGGCTCGTTCCCCTGGTATGTCTTATTTCACCTATCATTTGTTATATCATTAGTTATTATTCCGCTGACGTTTTCGGAGGCTATAAAATCGGACTCGAGGTGCTACTGCTCAACGGAATGACCACCTTCCTTGGCCTTACCCTGATCAGTAAGAAGGGTGAACGGGTGGAGGCGCTTTAGGCATTAGGCATTAGGGGTTGGGTATTTAGGCATTGGTCAATACTTTTCAATAGTCAATAGTCATTGGGGATCGCCTACACGATTCAGCTTTTGCTTTCTGCTTACCTCCCAAATAGGCTTTTCAAATTAATTACTTTTTGCTTTTTCCTGAAAGGAAAAGGCCATCCACCAGATGGCGGACGGCCTTTAACCTGACTAAAACCAACCCCACGTTGTTTTAAAAGATATACTTCAGCCAAATTCTTTTTTACCAGGTTCTGATGTTGGAGTTACGCACAACTCGTTTCATCAGGCACTGATTCCCTCGGCGAAGCCTCTGCCTTTTAACAACTACTTGTCTTCCTATTTTTTTGTTAGAACCCATTCAACTGCCATGTTATATAGACCCATATAGGCACAAGGCATGCCGGATATAAAGCGGCTTTTTGAGGGGTTTTAAGGGGATGAAAGCTCCAATTATCCCATAATGGGAGCGATAGTTCTTATAATGGGAAATTACTCCAGTTCTTTGAGCGGATCCCAAAAAACCTTGTCAAACGCTTGAATTTGATCCTTTAGAACTTTTATTCCTTCCTTTTCCAGGGATTTTTGCATGGCCTCAGGAGGATGGAAATGATGTTTTCCCGTAAGGAGACCAATCCGGTTAACTACCCGGTGGGCTGGAACATTTTTCGGACAGCCATGGAGTGCCCACCCTACCATTCGCGCACTTGACTTTAATCCCAGGTAACTGGCAATAGCGCCATAACTCGTCACCCTTCCTTTTGGAATAAGTTTTGCGACATCATAGACATCCTGGAAGAAATTGTCGGCAGATTGCGTCTTTTTGGTACGTGGCATCTCTTTAAAAGCTTTGATCTTGCTAAATTTACGGTCGTTTACCTAAAAATGTCTGATGGAAATTGTGAAGTTTAGCGTCCTGTTTATTTTTCTTTGTGGTACCAGCCTGGCATCCATCGCCCAAAAAACAGATAGCATAAATAATCAAAATGTTGTGAAATTGATTCTTCCGGATTCATCTGGCTGGAATCATGTCCGGGAAAATCAAACCGTATCCTTTCGGGTAAAAACAACGGACCCGGCACCCGCACACTTTTTTTTGGACGGTGCCCAGGACCTCCACATTACCTTTGATTCTTTAGGGAACTTTAGATGGCAACCCTCCTTTGATCTGGTTGACAGAGTAACGCGGGTAAAAGATTTCTCCTTCATTATTGAAGCTGCGTGGCCTGGGAATAAACGTATCCGCGAAACCATAACTTTTATCGTAACCCATGTTAACAGAGCTCCCGTTATAGAGGAGACTCCGGTATTTTATGTCAAGCAATCCACCACCAACACCTACCAGTTTCCACCCGAATATGTGTATGATCAGGATGCCGATCCGCTGGTATTTAAATCCATATTAACGAAGATGCCGGAGGGGTCGGTACTGTCATCGCAAGGTCAGTTTACCTGGAATCCTTCGCGAAGCCAGTTCATGTCACTGAAAAACGAACCCATGACGGTTGAATTTATTGTTCAGGACCAACCGGATAAAGCGGAGACCATTGGCAAACTGAAAATTGCTTCTACACAACAGGACCTTCCTCCGGAGATTCTTTTAGTCCCGGGCGTTCCCGGAGATTCAGTTTTTTCTATCAAAGAGGATGAAACATTAAATCTGAAGATCTATGTGTCAGACCCTAATGGGGATGACGACGTCAGCCATACGGGATTTGTTTCCAATGACAAGCGCGTTCCGGCCGTGGCTTTGAAAGGCAATACGCAGTTGCAATACGAATTCACCTGGTCACCGGGGTATGAGTACGTGGATGAACTGAATGGTTCCACCGTGATTGAGGTGGTATTTTTTGTGTTGGATAAGTCCAACAACAGGACACAGCGAAAAGCAAAGATCAGGATTACCGACGCTGAAAATCTGATTAAGAAAGATGCGCAGCTTTTTGAAAAATACCGCAGTCATTTAATTGAAGCTGCCCGGCTGATTCAGCAACTGGATGCCAACCAGAAAATCCTGAATAAAGAATATAAAAAGGCCCGTCGCGGTAAGCAGCATCGTTCCATAGTAAATGCTTCGTTGGGTGCCGTTACCGGGATTTCCCCGGTGGTTATTGCTGCCGATCAGTCCAAAATTGTTTCGGGTGTTGGCGGAACAACCGTGCTGACGTTGGGTACGTTGGAAGCGACGGAAGTCATTGGCCGTTCGAAGGAGGGGATTATGGATAAGATCAAAATCGGCATTGATCTCCGGAATAAAATACAGTCGGCCGGTGATGAATTTGCGAGAAAATATGCGTTGAAGTTTTCGAAGCGCGGTGGCGAGTTCGATAAAGACATCGAAAAGTTACGGACGAATTTAAATGATCCCCGGATAGTATTGCTGGAGCTGGATGCTTACGAGCGCAACATCCGGATTGAAGAAAAGGATCTGAAAAAAGTTTTTTTGGATTATGGCGAAAGCAGCCGATAGCGTCCTACTCCTTATTGGATTTCAAATGCCATACAGTAGAGTAGAGTAGAAAAGAAGAAGAAAGCGGTAAAGGGTCTGAGCCACATTTTCTGACCTGTCTTCTTCTCCCCCCTCATCAAACCGTACGTGCAGTTTTCCCGCATACGGCTTTCCTAAAATCTTCACCTGAAGCATTCACATCAAGTTGCAGGTTGATACTTTATTGGGTCTATTAGTCCATATTTACGAACCAACAGCTCAAATGCTTGTTTGCGATACAAGCGGCTCTTCCTTTGACTTTTGCGGTTGAAGTATTTTACCAGTCGCAATCTCAGATAGGAGTTCAGTTTCTTCTTGGCTATATACGGATAACTTACTTCCTTTATTTCAAAATAATTCAGCCATCCTCTGAAACACTCAACTGTTTTAATCTCAATAACTACTTTACTTTCTACTAATAGATCCTTGAGAAGGAGCGTTCCTTACCCATTATTTATAAAGAGGTCAAACTTGATCATGGCTATAGAATGACGGTTAAGCCCAAATTGATAAGATCATAAAACAAACATTCACGATATGCCGACTCCAAAAGCCCCGGCCCTAATGCTTTATGCACTTGAATTGCACAACCGATAATTTTTGTCGCAATATCATTTTCCAACATAATCTAATCTCTGTGAAGCTCTGTGCTCCTCCGTGATCTCTGTGAAATGGATTTAATTCTCTTCATCGATGTACCTCCTGGTTATCGGTTGGTAGGAGTCGATTCGGCGGTCGCGGAGAAACGGCCAGTGGGTTCGGTACCGATCGGTTTTGTTAAGATCAAGTTCAATGACGTTTACTTCTTCTTTATCATGCGATGCAAGGTGAATAAGCTTTCCGAAAGGGTTGGAAACAAAAGAACCTCCCCAGAATTTCATGGCACCGTTTTGTTCCAGGCCCACACGATTCACGCTCACAACATGCACCCCGTTGGCAACTGCATGACTTCGTTGAATAGTTTGCCACGCATTGTACTGCTCATCATTCGTTTCCGCATCCTGCGAGGCGGCCCACCCGATTGCCGTTGGATAAAAAAGAATTTCCGCGCCCATGAGCGCTGTGATCCTTGCGGCTTCAGGATACCATTGATCCCAGCAGATCAGTATGCCGATCGTGGCATACTTTGTTTTAAAAACCTTATACCCTAAATCACCAGGAGTAAAATAAAATTTTTCATAATAGGCCGGATCATCCGGTATGTGCATCTTCCGGTACTTACCCAGATAAGTTCCATCGGCGTCCAAAACAGCAGTAGTATTATGGTAGATGCCATGAGCTCTTTTTTCAAAAAGAGAGGCGATAATAACCACTCCCAGTTCTTTAGCGACGGATGATAAAGCCTCTGTTGAGGGGCCCGGTATTGGCTCGGCTAATTTAAAATGATCATAGTCCTCCACGTCACAGAAATACAAAGAGGTAAACAACTCTTGCAGACAAACGATTTGTGCACCTCCGGCGGAAGCCTCGCGGATCTTAACAATTGCTTTTGAAAGATTTTCTTTGGGGTCGGCGGTACATGACATTTGAACCAATCCGACTTTGACTATTTTGTTCGACACGTCTCTATAATTTGACCTGAGCAAAAATAGTTCTATTCAGTAAGAATTCGATATGAATTCCAGATTTTGACCATGCAATGGCTTATTGAAAAGGTCTATGAAGAAAGTGAGGAGGCGCAAACTGCGGCTCTTCATTCTGCAAACGGGACGCGAAAAACCAGACTACGCGGATTTCGCGACGTTGATAAATGATTCTTCTTTTGATTCAAGGTTAGAGGCTCCCATAAGCCAGATATCCACTGCCCGGGCAGCTTCACGGCCCTCAGAAATAGCCCATACAACCAGCGATTGTCCCCGGCGAATATCTCCTGCGGCAAAAATACCTTCCTGGGTGCTCATGTAATTCTGCGTTTTGATATTTCCTCGGTCATCCAGTTCGACTTTTAATTCCTCGATCATACCACCTTTTTCTGCGCCGGTAAAACCGATTGCGAGCAAGGCGAGTTCACAAGGTATTACGCGCTCGGTGCCGGCAACTTCCTGAAATCCCATCTTACCTGCAGCGTTTGGCGCCCAGATAATATCAACTACTTTTAATCCTGTAAGCCGTCCATTATTGTCCCCTGTAAATTCTTTGGTCAGGATGGCCCATTGACGATTGACACCTTCCTCATGAGAAGAAGACGTCATCAGCACCATCGGCCACAGAGGCCACGGGTTGTCTTCGGAACGGGTGAGCGGAGGTTTTGTCAACAACTCAATTTGGGTTAGTGACTTTGCTCCCTGACGATTTGAAGTACCTACGCAATCAGATCCTGTATCTCCACCACCAATCACCAAAACATTTTTACCGCTCGCCAGGATATCACCGGAGAAAATCCGATCTCCTGCTACGCGTTTGTTTTGCTGAGGGAGGAAGTCCATGGCAAAATGAACCCCTTTCAGATTCCTTCCGGGAATTGGGAGGTCACGAGGGGCTGATGCCCCACCAGTTAATACGACAGCATCAAATTCCTCCTGCAGATGCTGGGCACTGATGTTGACGCCCACGTGTGAATTTGTCCGGAAGATAATTCCCTCCTGCTCCATCAACCGGACTCTCCGGTCGATCACTGATTTCTCTAATTTAAAATCAGGAATACCATAGCGAAGCAAGCCACCGATCCGGTCACTGCGTTCGAAAACACTTACCCAGTGGCCAGCTTTATTTAATTGAGCCGCGGCTGCCAATCCCGCAGGTCCTGACCCTACGATTGCGATGCGTTTGCCCGTCCGCGTTTTCGGTGGCGTGGGTTTGATATAACCTTTTTCAAATGCCTGTTCCGCGATGGCTTTTTCGATATATTCGATCGTAACAGGATCGTTGTTTATACTCAGTACGCAACTTGCCTCGCAGGGAGCCGGGCATATCCTTCCTGTAAACTCCGGAAAATTGTTTGTACTGCTGAGTATCTGAATGGCTTCTTCCCAACGGCCCTGGTATACGGCCTCGTTGAAATCAGGGATGTTATTTCCCAGAGGACAACCATTGTGACAAAAAGGTACACCGCAATCCATACAGCGCGCAGCATTATTTTTTGTCGACTCTTTATCCAGCGGCGTATAAATCTCCTTATAATCTTTTAACCTTTCCTTTGGATCACGGGATTTTGGCAACTCCCGTTTGAACTTCATAAATCCATCGATTTTTCCCATTCGTAATTAAATATTTTTTACTCTTATTTTCATTCCAATTCTCACTCGTTCCCTGAAAAAGATTTTAAGCCATAACTTTTTTCTCAGCCTGCATAGCTACATCAAGCGACTTCTGCTTTTGAAGAACTGCTTTGTAATCCTTGGGCATTACTTTGACAAAAAGACTGGCCGCAACTTCCCAATTCTCAAGAATCCATTCAGCGGGATCACTTCCCGTAAACTTGAAATGTTTTTCAATCATGATCTTCACTTCCTGTTTATCATCCTCGGTCATGCTTTCAAGATCAACCATGTCTTTGTTACATAGTCTTTCCAACGCGTGCTCGGTATCAAATACATACGCGATTCCCCCACTCATGCCAGCGGCAAAATTTCTTCCGGTTTTACCCAGAATAACGACACGGCCACCCGTCATGTATTCACACGCATGATCTCCCACGCCCTCAACCACGGCTTTTACTCCAGAGTTCCGGACACAAAAACGTTCCCCTGCCTGGCCACGAATAAAGGATTCTCCGGACGTGGCGCCATAAAAGGCTACGTTACCAATGATGATATTATCTTCTGGTTTAAAGGTGGCTTCCTTATCGGGATAGACGATCAGTTTACCACCAGACAATCCTTTGCCAAAATAATCGTTTGCTTCACCCTCCAGTTCAAAAGTAAGTCCGGGGGCAACAAATGCTCCGAAACTTTGCCCGGCCGAACCTTTAAACTTAAAGTGTATGGTATTTTCTGGAAGGCCGACCCCTTTATATTTTTTCGAAACTTCATTTGACAAAAGTGCGCCTACCGTGCGGTCAGTATTGCGGATGATAAATTTCTGTTGTACAGGGTCACACTCATCAAGGGCGGCTTTGGCCGCTTCGACGAGGCGCCAGTCCAGCACTTTCTCAAGTTCAAAATCCTGTTCTATCTGTTTATATACTCCCACATGCTCTCTGGATGGTTCGCGATGAAGGATAGGGGAAAGGTCCAGTTTCTTCACTTTCCAATGATCGACATCCTGGCGTACCCGCAATACATCGGTGCGACCCACCATTTCATTAACCGTCCGGAAGCCGAGCTCGGCCATGGTTTCACGTAGGTCCTGAGCAAGGAACTGAAAGAAGTTTACAACGTGGTCAGGATCTCCCGTAAATAATTTGCGTAATTCAGAATCCTGGGTGGCAATTCCTACGGGACAAGTATTCAGATGGCACTTTCTCATCATGATACAACCTTCCACCACCAGGGCAGCCGTTGCAACGCCCCATTCTTCAGCACCCAGCAAAGCAGCTACGGCGATATCGCGCCCTGTTCTTAGCTGGCCGTCAGTTTGCAGTACCACGCGGCTTCTTAAGTTATTTTTCACTAACGTTTGATGCGCCTCGGCTAAACCCATCTCCCATGGCAAACCTGCATGGCGTAAGGAGCTGATTGGGGAAGCACCTGTGCCACCGTCAGCACCGGAGATCAATATGGCATCTGCTTTAGCCTTAGCTACTCCTGCCGCAACGGTACCGACCCCTGCCTGAGAAACCAGTTTAACATTGATTCGCGCCTGACGGTTTGCGTTCTTAAGATCATAAATCAGCTGAGCCAGGTCTTCAATAGAATAAATATCGTGGTGCGGTGGGGGAGAAATTAATCCTACGCCTGGCGTAGAGTGCCTGACCCTGCCGATCCAATCATCCACCTTATGGCCAGGCAATTGTCCCCCTTCGCCTGGCTTGGCACCTTGTGCCATCTTGATCTGCAATTCATCCGCGTTGGCGAGATAGTAACTTGTCACACCAAATCTTCCGGATGCAACCTGCTTGATGGCAGAGCGCTCCCAATCTCCATTCGCTTTCTTCTCAAAACGAATTTCATCTTCTCCACCCTCACCGCTATTGCTTTTTCCGCCAATGCGATTCATCGCTATGGCCAACGTAGAGTGGGCCTCATGAGAGATCGATCCAAATGACATGGCACCAGTGGCAAACCGTTTAAATATTTCTTCTACGGGTTCAACTTCGTCAAGGGGAATCGGATTTCGCTTTTTGAATTCAAACAATCCGCGTAACGTTAAAGTGTCGCGTGTCTGATCATTAATTTTTTCAGTATATTTTTTGAAAAGCGCATAATTTTTCGACTTGGTCGAATGCTGAAGTAAGTGTATTACCTCAGGGCTAAACAAGTGCTTTTCACCTCTCCGCTTCCATTGATAAATGCCGCCCACCTGAAGGGGCGTGCCTTCCTTTTGATAAGCCAGATGGTGGCGTACCAGAACTTCCTGAGCAAGGTCATCAAAAGATAATCCCTCAATCCGACTAATGGTGCCGCGAAAACATTTTTCAATCACATCGCTTCCCAATCCCAGGGCTTCAAAAATTTGCGCTGACTGGTACGATTGTAAAGTACTGATGCCCATCTTGGACATTACCTTCAGCAGGCCATTGCCGATGGCTTTTTGGTAATTGCGATAGGCATCTTCATCCGAAATTTTACCCAGCGCGTCCTCTTGATTGAGGGAGTGAATGGTTTCAAAGGCAAGGTAAGGATTGATAGCACTTGCTCCGTAACCAATGATGGTGGCAAAATGATGCACTTCCCAAACATCACCCGCTTCAACCAGCAGGCCTGCCAGTGTACGGATCCTTTGCTCTACCAGATAATGGTGCACTGCACCAATGGCGAGTAAAGAGGGGATAGGTGCATACTCAGGACTAATTTTGCGGTCTGATATGACAATAATTTTTTTACCGCTACGAATGGCTTTTTCAGCTTCAGAACATATCCTTGACAAACTTTCTTCCAGTCTGCCGGGTGCGCCGTCGGCTAAAAATACCGAGCGGAGGATGGCATAGTCAAAACCATGCGCTGGCAAATGTTTTAATTTCTCTAGATCAGAATTTAAAAGCACTGGTTGAGAAATGTGTATCTGGTTGGTATGGGCTGGTGTTTCTTCCAACACATTTAAGCTTACACCAATGCGCGTAAACAATGACATCACCAGTCTTTCACGAATTGGGTCAATGGGGGGATTGCTAACTTGTGCGAAGTGTTGTTTAAAGTAGTTCGAAATGTGACGGCTTTCTTTTGAGAGCACTGCCAGAGGCGTATCATCACCCATTGAACCGATGGCTTCGTACCCAGTCGCCGCCATGGGTGTGATCAGTGTTTTTAAATCCTCTGATGTATATCCATAGGCATTTTGACGTTGCGTCAGGGTTTTATCATCAAAGTTATCTTCGTACCAATCCTGCTCAGGTTCAAGTCTGAGTTTCAGTCGGTTTTGTATGATCCAGTTGTAGTAAGGTTTGCCTTCATACACTGAGCGCTTAACCTTTTCATCATCGAGAACCTTCCCTTGTTCAAGATCGACCAACATCATTCTGCCGGGCGTAATGCGTCCTTTTTCAAGAATATCCTTGGGATCAACGGGCAATGCCCCTGCTTCCGAAGCCATTACCATACGGCCCGAACGGGTAATATAATACCTTAAAGGCCGAAGGCCGTTGCGGTCAAGGGTTGCACCAATTCGTGAACCATCTGTGAATACGAGTGCTGCTGGCCCATCCCAGGGCTCCATCATTGAGGCGTGATATTTATAAAACGCCTTGCGATGAGGGTCCATCAATTTATTATCCTGCCAGGCTTCGGGCACCAGCATCATCATAACATGGGGGATACTTCGTCCGGAAATCACCAGCATTTCAACCAGTGCATCCAGGTTAGATGAATCGGAACCCGCGTTCACTGTAATGGGAAGAATCATTTTTATTTCCTCTTCCGTAAACAGCGTAGATTTGAACAAAGCCTCTTTGGACTTCATCTTGTTCACGTTACCCCTAATGGTATTGATCTCTCCATTATGCGCGATATAACGGAAGGGCTGTGCTAGTTTCCAGTTGGGAAATGTATTGGTGGAGAAGCGCGAGTGGACCAAAGCTAACGCGGTCCGCAACCGTGGATCCTGTAGGTCAAAGAAATATTTTCGCAACTGCTCTGTTCTCAGCTGGCCTTTATACACGATCGTCTTTGAGGAAAAACTGGTAATATAGAATTCAGTATTGCTCCCTTTTACTTCACGTGCGATTTTATGAGAGGTGAAATTCCGAAGGATGAAAAGTTTTCGCTCCAGGGTATCATCGTTAAGCGCATCACCTTTTAATTTTACAAAGACCTGTTCAATGATGGGCTCCACTTCAGCCGCGCCAGGACCAGGAATGCTATGGTCTACCGGTACGCCCCGGAAACCAATGAGTTCGAAGCCCAGGGCGACAATATTTTTCTTCAATACATCGCGACAGGCATTGGAAACTTTTTTATCACGGGGAAAGAATACCATTCCCACTCCATATTTTCCAGGAGGCGGCAGTTCAAAACCTACACGCGAGGCTTCTTCAGCCAGGAACTCATGTGGAAGCTGGATCAGAATTCCGGCACCATCACCCGTTTTGGCATTGCAGCCTTTACCGCCCCGATGCTCCATGTTTTCAAGCATGGAAAGTGCATCCCGGAGAACGTTGTTGGATTTTGTACCGTTGATATTGGCTACGAACCCAATGCCGCAGGCATCATGTTCGAGCTCAGGAGTATACAGGCTCTTGGTTGTCTTGGTTGTTTGCATTTACTTCTCTTTACTTAAAGACGAATTGGCGTCACCCGTCCCAAACTAATTTCTGAAATTACGAAAATGACAGGAGGAAATTTGCAGAAGAGCCTCTAAAAACAAATTTTTAGAATCTTTTTACATTTGGGCCAAAATGTTTAAAATTTACAAAACGTTAACGTTTGCGAGATGTAGGATTTTCAAATTTTTGAATTTAACCGAAATCGGTTGCAATTATTTCAAAAAACATGGCTGAGTCGTTATCAAATTTTCAGTGCTCGCACCATTTCCCTTTTTCCAGGTGGTCCCGGTATGGTTTCTACCTTAAATGACAAGTCTCTCAGATCTCTTTTCAATTTTCCTTTGGCACAATACGTGACGTAAACACCGTTGACTTTCATACTTTTTGCTACTTTTTGCAGAAGCGGCTGTTCCCACATTTCCGGTTGCTTGTTGGGTGCGAAAGCATCGAAGTAAACAACATGGTAAACATCCGGGAACGTCACATCCTGAAGTGGCTCATTTAATTTGAGTAAAGTGAATTGCGGGAACAAAGAAGTTGAAGTTCCCCAGGGCGTTTCGTGCAGTAAACGGAAATGGACTCGCGATACCTCCCCCTCAGGAAAATTTAATTGGGACCAAATGTTTTCGTGCAGGGGTGAAGTTTCTAAAGTTGTGTAGCGAACATAAATATTATTTTGAATTGCGTATTGGAGAGTAAGCAGCGCATTCAGACCCGTCCCAAAACCAATCTCGAGAATATCAATCTCTTTTGGGTTGTGTTGTTTCATATAATGGTCCAATCCATTCTTAATAAATACATGGATCGACTCCCGCATGGCGCCATGGACTGAATGGTACGTCTCGTTTAGCTCGGTATTCAGTAAAGAATGTGAGCCATCGGAAGTGGTTATAATTTGAAGGGGCATGACGGCATCATGGTTTGGATATCAATGCCACTGCATAAGCATTGATACCTTCTTCTCTGCCTACATATCCAAGCTTTTCAGAAGTGGTGGCTTTTATCGAAAGGTCGTCCTCGGAAATTTTCATCAATGGCGCGAGCGTTCTTTTCATCTCGGCGATGTGCGGATTAATTTTAGGTTGCTCCAGGCAAATGGTGCAATCGACATTTTCAATGACCCAGTCTTTTTCATGGAGCATCCTGGTTACCTGTGCCAGGAAAAATTTACTATCCATCCCTTTCCACCGGTTATCATTGTTGGCGAAATGAAAACCAATGTCCCGCAGGTTAGCGGCACCTAAAAGAGCATCGCAGATGGCATGAATAAGCACGTCTGCATCGGAGTGTCCCACAGCGCCTTTTGAAGAAGCCAATTGAATTCCACCCAAAAAAAAATCCCGTCCTTCCTCCAACGGATGAACATCATAACCCATTCCAACCCGTATCTTCATTAATTCCGAAATCTAAAACATGAAAATTTATTCAACCTGATATTTTGAAACTTTGTAAGACTCTGAAAACTTCGAACGTCAACTTTTGAACTTTAGATGTTGAACCACTGATGTCTGGCGTTCTGTAAGTAAACTTACTCCAAATCAAGGTTCAGTGATCGTGTGCCAAATAATGTGAAGCCCGATCGTGGGTTCTCATGGCACACACTTCAGTTACCTTGGCCCCCCCGGTTGAAACCAGGTTGGAACCGGGGGTTACAAAATTTTTCACCCCTACGCGGTTCCGTTATTTCGATCTAAGTTTTATCCGTGCTTGAACGCTAAAAATACATTCAACTTCAAACTTGAAACGCTTGAAACCTGAAACTTGGAACGATTTCAAACTTTAAATTTACCCCGCTTTATAATACAACACATTTGAATTCTCTTCCCGGAGAACCGTGCCCGCCACCTGTTGGATATCCTCCACCGTTACCCTATCAATTTCTGTCTTCTCTTCATTTACGTGATTAGCATTTCCCGACAGTTTTGCGAAAGCAAGGTTCATGGCCCGATTGATCACCTCAACTTCGCCAAATTCAAGGGTGGAATAAGCCTGATTTTTTACTTTTTCCAATTCTTCTACGGTAACGGTTTTGCTGATCATCTCATCCACCAGCTTGTTTAATTCCTGTTCGGCATCCTGCAGGTGGATACCATCTTTGACACGCCCGTTAATAACAACAAGACCAGGGTCGATTGACCCCATAGTGAAGGAGGATATCGAAGTAAATATTTCCTTTTCTTTCACCAGTTTCTGATACAACCTGCTGGATTGCCCCCGTGCTAAAACGTCACTCATGAGATCGACGGCAAAATAATCCTTATCGAAACGCCCCGGCATGTGATAGGCCTTGTACAACGCACTGGCTGGAACATCGGCCTCGATTTCAAGGGTTCGCTTTAAAATTTGTTTGGCTTCCCCCGGAAGTTTGCGTTTTGAAATGGTTGGAGAGGGAATTGGCCCAAACCATTTTTCGGACAGATGCCTGACCTGATCAACAGTAACATTTCCCGCCACGACAAGAATCGCATTAGCCGGTACGTAATATCGAAAAAAGAACTGGCGGACATCTTCTAACGTAGCATTTTCTATGTGCCCGATTTCTTTTCCAATAGTGGCCCACTGATAGGGGTGATCGAGGTAGCAGAGTGGCCGCAACTTTAGCCAGACATCCCCGTAAGGTTGATTGAGATAGCGTTGCTTGAATTCCTCAACGACCACTTTTTGTTGCACTTGTAACACCGCTGGATCAAATGAAAGGCTGAGCATCCGGTCAGACTCAAGCCAGAAGCCGGTTTCCAGATTCGTTGAAGGGACCGTCAAATAATAGTTGGTAATATCCGTATTCGTAAAAGCGTTGTTTTCGCCGCCTACTTTCTGTAATGGCTCATCATAACTTGGTATATTGATCGAGCCACCAAACATCAGGTGTTCGAAGAGATGTGCAAAGCCCGTTTTATCCGGAAGCTCGTCCCGTGAGCCTACATCATATAAAATATTCAAGACAGCGATCTGCACTGTCGGGTCTTCATGTACAATAACCCGCAATCCATTTTGCAGGGTAAACTCTTTAAACTGAATCATAACGTTCAAATAACGTCACTTTTCCTTCTTATTGAAAGGGTTTTCAACAACTTCCCTATGCTGAACTGCCCTAAAGATTTTAACTTGCCGCCCAACCTGTCTCGATATGAATTTTAACCGGAAGCAATACGGCGATGAACTGTTGAAACAACTCTATGAAGGGCTCTTACGCCCCCGTATGATCGAAGAAAAAATGTTGATTCTGCTTCGCCAAAGCAAGATCAGTAAGTGGTTTAGCGGCATTGGGCAGGAGGCCATATCCGTAGGGTTGACAATGGCTCTTCACGCGGACGAATACATTTTACCCATGCATCGGAATCTGGGGGTCTTTACTTCACGGAACATGCCTTTCGACAGATTATTTTCCCAGTGGCAGGGAACAATGAGCGGGTACACGAAGGGGCGCGACCGGTCTTTTCACTTTGGTTCAAACGAACATCATATCGTTGGTATGATCTCCCATCTAGGACCGCAGAATGGCGTAGCGGATGGAATAGCGCTGGCAAGCAGATTAAAACGGGAAAAAAAAGTCATCGCAGTTTTTAATGGAGATGGGGGAACCAGCCAGGGGGATTTTCACGAAGCCGTCAACGTCGCCGCGGTGTGGGATCTGCCTGTTTTGTTTATTATCGAAAACAATGGATATGGATTGTCAACCCCGAGCAGCGAACAATTTCGTTGTGAAAGTTTTGCTGACAAGGGAATCGGATATGGTATTGACGCGGTGAGTATTGATGGAAATAATATTCTCGAAGTGTATGATACGATACACCTGCTTGCTGAAAATATGCGGGAAAATCCAAGGCCTGTTTTAGTTGAATGCAAAACTTTCCGGATGCGTGGGCATGAAGAAGCTTCCGGAACGAAATACGTTCCAAAGGAATTGATGGAAGAATGGGCAAAGAAAGATCCCTTGGAGAATTACGAACACTATCTACTAGGCCAGGGGATACTGGATGCGCAGTATTGTGATGCGTTGCGCAAAAAAATAAAGAAGGAAATAGAAGATACCCTGGAAGTAGCCTTCCTTGAAACACATCCGGTGGCAGAAAGCCAGCGGGAGCTGCAAGATCTTTTTGTTCCTTTCTCACCAATCACCATTCCACCGGCTTCAGATAAAAAATCTGAAAAACGGTATATTGATGCTATCACCGATGGTCTTCAGCAAAGTATGAAACGATTTGATAACCTTGTTCTCATGGGCCAGGACATTGCCGAATACGGAGGCGTCTTTAAAATTACGGAAGGTTTTGTAGAGAAGTTTGGGAAAGATAGGGTGCGCAATACACCATTGTGCGAATCTGCAATTGTTGGCGCCAGCCTGGGTTTATCTATCAAAGGGATGAAGTCAATGGTGGAAATGCAATTTGCGGATTTTGTCACTGAGGGCTTTAATCAGATTATCAACAATCTGGCAAAAGCTCATTGGCGTTGGGGTCAATGTGCGGATGTTGTTATTCGAATGCCAACCGGTGCCGGAACGGCTGCAGGACCATTTCATTCACAAAGCAATGAAGCTTGGTTTTTCCACACGCCTGGATTAAAAATCGTCTACCCCTCTAATCCATATGACGCCAAAGGGTTATTATGTTCCGCATTGGAAGATCCTAATCCATATATGTACTTCGAACACAAATTTTTGTACCGCTCGGTGAAAGATGTTATTCCAGATGACTATTACACCGTTGAAATTGGTAAAGCTAGTCTGGTGATGGAAGGGGACGATATTTCCATTATCACGTATGGGATGGGGGTTCATTGGGCTAAGGAAATTTTATCCGATATGGCGCACGTGAGCGCAGACATTCTGGATCTGAGAACGTTGCTACCGTGGGATAAGGACGCTGTTGCCGAAACCGTAAAAAAGACCAACCGGATCCTGATCCTTCATGAGGATACGCTTACAGGGGGCATCGGGTCAGAGATCAGTGCGTGGATAACAGAACATTATTTTAAATATCTGGATGCGCCTGTAAGACGTGTCGCAAGTCTGGATACACCGGTTCCCTTTTCCCCCACCCTGGAACAGAATTTTTTGCCAAAAGTCCGGTTAAGGCAGACTATTGAAGAGTTGCTTAAATTTTAATATCTTAGCCTGTTTCATTTGCATATTTTTTGATCTCCGCGAGCGTTATATTACCCAAATGGTAAGCAAGTATTTGAAGGTCGTTTTCTTTTCAATAATCGTGCTCTTGCTCGCCATTCCTTCTTTAGCCCAGAATACAAAAGGCGATAAACCCGCTGGTTCCAACCGGGAAACCCGATTCAAGACCACCAAAAAGAACAATCAAAAAAGGAAGCCCGGAAAGCGCATTAGACAAAAAGGGGACAAGGCGAGCAATCGGGCATCTATGCCCCGTACTGAAACCCGCACGGGCGAAAGGCCCGGCCGGCCGATCAGGCCGATGTTCTCGAAATCCAGGCCTCGCGGTGATAAGCAAAAAGCATGGAGAGGGGATATCACCGGACGCAAGATAAGAGCGAGAGCTTCAAGCAGTTCTTCACGAAATGTTTATCCGCAAGGTCGCTATATGAATTACTCGTCCCGCGGGTCACAGCAGAACGCCCGGGTTAAGGCGAGCGGTCAAAACGCGAGGAGGCCACAGTCGGCGGGGGGTCAGGACCGGCCAAACAACCTTAAAGGGAGGCTCATCCCAAGGTCCGCGAGCGGAAAGGTTAAAAATGTTTATTTGCAGAAGGGGCTTTATGTTAACAACAAATCCCAGAAACCAATCAGTTTTCAAACCAGCGCCAATAAGTCAGCTTTGGGCAACCTGAAGCGATACCCGGGAGCCGATAAACCACCCGTAAAAAACCGAAAGGTAGTTCCCCGGTCAGCTTCCTCAGCCTATATCGCACGAAGAAGTACCAATACATGGGCACATTTTAAAAGGCCGCAAAACAAAAAAGAACATGCCACTACCAAAGATCTGGCGGGGAAAAAATTACGAACCAGAAATTTCGAGACACAACGACCCGTTCTAACAAATCCAACCCTCAATTATCAGAAGCGAATAGCCGTTGGAGAACGACCCTATAAAGACCCTGCAGCCGGGGGTTATTTGTCAAGAACCAGGCCCACTGAGCGTGCTTGGAGGGGTGATGTGGCCGGTTATGGCATCAGGGGGGGCAAAAAACCCAGGGGGCGCGATAAGGGCTTTCCTGGCTTATTAAAAGGCGGTGGGTTTCGTTCTGCTAGCCAGTCAGGTGAAAAACGTCCGGGTGGCGACCCGTTACCGGTGCGGACTCCGGGAATCGGTTCCCATAGAATTGGTTATCAGGGAAACATAAAAGCATCAAAAAGAAGGATTCTGGGGAACCAGGGAGAAGGTTACACGGGCAATATCAAGGCGGGCAGGAGGGGCTTTAACAATCAGGGCGAGGAATACACGGGCAATATTAAAGCCAATCGAAAACGCGGATATGGTAACCAGGGTGAAGGGTATACAGGAAATATCAACACCAACAGAAAGCGGGGATTTAGTAATCAGGGTGAAGAGTATTCTGGAAATATTAACACCAACAGAAAGCGGGGATTTAGCAATCAGGGTGAAGAGTATTCTGGAAATATTAAAGAGGATAGCCGAAGGGGTTTCTCAAATCAGGGAGAGGAGTACACGGGCAATATCAAGTCACGTCGGCCTCAGCGAGGTGGTGGATCTGTCAGCGGTAAGCTTTGGAATAACAGGAACTCACCGATCGAGGGAAGGGCTGATGGCGCTGGAAACAGAATAGCTTCTTATCAGGGTAATATCCGCGCAGGTAAGAGAATATTTAACGACCAGGGAGAGGAATTTACCGGCACCATTAAGGCCAGAAAACCACTGAAGGGCGGAGGAAGTATTAGTGGAAAACTATGGAATAATAATGAAAAATCCCTCGTTGGCAGAGATTACTCTGGACAGGCCGCTAAAGTGGCAAGGTTTACCGGAAATATTAAGGCAAAAAGGCCAGACAAGGGTGGAGGAAGTATCAGTGGAAAGCTATGGAATAATGATGAAAAACCCCTTATTGGCAAAGACTTTTTCAGTCAGGCAGTAAAGGTCGCCAGGTATAAAGGAAACATTAAAGTTTCAAATCGAAACAAAAATCCCAATTCCGCTGATGAAGCATTGAAAGGTATAAAACCCACTCCATCCTCCGTAAAAGCGGCTGAGTTTTCCCGGGGAATTAGGCGCAATTGGGATTACATTAAAAATCCCAGCAGCGATGATGAGTCACAACGGGTAAGAGAACCGGGTAAAGCTTTTGCCCGCTCAACAGATTATCAGGGCAATATCAAAATGCGCAAGTTCGAATTATTCAGCAAGCGTGGATTGCATCCCGATGCGAAGTTTGTGAAGCTGAATAAAAATAATGTTGATGAAGAAAAAGATATGTTGACGAACTTTAAGCTCTGGTGGGCACGTTTGTTTAAAAAGAGTGACACACAACCTGATCATTTAAAGGAAAAAGAGCGAAAGCCTCGTTACGATAAAGGAGAATCCGGGATGTGGTATGAATAAAAAAGAAGTTATGGACTGGATCTCATTGCGGCAACTTGATCAGCTTGACGAAATTCTTGTGGAGTCTCAACAAAGCCCTGTTTTAATTTTTAAACACAGTACCCGATGCAATATCAGCAGAGCTACATTAGACCGTTTGGAAAGGCGTTGGAATGATACCGAGTTGGGTACAGTAAAACGATATTTTCTTGATTTGATATCTTATCGTGATATTTCCAATAAAATTGCGGAGCGGTTTAATGTCGAACATCATTCCCCCCAGGTATTGATCATTTCCAATGGTAAGTCCGTGCTGGACCTGTCTCATTATGAAATAGATTACGATCACATTAAGTCTGTCTATAAAAATTAAGAAGGCATCTGAATTGATTGCAATCGATCGAAAACCACGCCAGGAGGTTACTTATTGCTACTTTAAGGTGATTTACTGATTCAATCAATCAGGAGATGTTGGTACGGGATTAGAGTATATTTTGGAATATCAATTTTAAGTCTAATTTTATTAGAAACTTACGTTAGGATGAGGGCCCTTCAATTTTTCGCGGTGGTAACCACTTTCTGTGCAATTTCAGTTAGTCTGAGTGCCCAGACCCAGGATAGTTATGACTATCAGTCAGAATTCACCTGGGGTATCAGTAAAAATACTTATGGCGGATTGATTGGGGGGTTTGTATTCAAAAAAGCCAGAAAATTAAGCGAGCGGGTTTTAGAGACTTATGGGCTGGAGATTATCAATGTTAAACATCCTCAGGAGGTGCGTCGCACATCTCAAAGCAGCGGAAATTATTTTATTTATGGGAAAAGCAATTACCTCTACGCTTTGCGCTTTCAGTATGGTCGGGATTTTATTCTGTTTAAGAAAGCACCGCAGCAAGGTGTTGAAATAAAAGCAGTCTTTGCCGCCGGACCTACGGTGGGTGTTCTCGCCCCGTATTATGTAGAAACCGGAACGGATGCAGGGTCTTATGCTACCATCCGAAAACAATATGATCCATCTATCGGACCTGAAGAAATTTTTGGTCCCGGTCGCTTATTTGAAGGGTTGGGCGAATCAAAAT
>JBDSIM010000027.1:0-7080 GCA_039917935.1 Cyclobacteriaceae bacterium
TCACCACCAAGTTATCCGCCATGCACGGCGCACAACAAAAAGGCCAGAATTTCTTCAGGCTTTAACGAACAACCAAAACTAAAAATTAATCAATGGCTCTGATGTCAATTAAAACTATTGACAGACGTCCTGCGCCTTTATCAGTAAATAAACAAAACAGTCCAAGTGCTTCATTAAATAACAGAAATCCCATGAATAAGTTTTTTAGAATTGTATTCTTTTCATGTACCCTGCCAGATACTTGCAGATTATGCGAACGGTATAAAAATCGATTGAAACTTCCGGCTTTTTTTTGGATAACTACGATTGACCTCTGCGCTTCGGCTGCCTTGATTTCTTTTGCGTATCTGATCCAGCCTTATTCTTAATATTACCCTGGTCCGGCTGGGAATTACTTTGACCACTTTTATTTCCTGATACGGTACCCGCCTTCTTTTGGACAGTTCCCTGATTATTTCTTTGGCTTTGACTCGCTTTAATCTCAACATCAGTATCAATATTCCGGTCTCTTAACCTGATGTTTCGAACGGGTGATCCGGCCATATTCATCGACGCGCGCTGAACGTTATTAGTACCATCTCTCAGCTTACCATTCTCCGCCGATAATATAGCAGGTGAGCCACTCTGACTACTGGTTGTCTGCGCCACTGCGGGCGTATTGCTGGCTCTTGGATCAGTCGTGATTGCTCCTGATTCATTGTTGACCTGCTGATTTGCATCAGCGCCCGTAACAGTGGTTGAATCCGCCTTTGCATTCTCCATGCCCGCAGCCTGATCAGGTCTGGCAGGATTTTGTGCTTCAATGCCAAAAAACGTCAACATACATACACCTAACATTACTAACTTTATAACCTTCATAATTTTCTGTTTCCAACGCTGGGAAAAACATAGTGCCATGGTTTGTTTTAAAGGTTTTAAGCTGTGATTTTGAAACGTTCAGGAAGCAAGTGATAAGTTGTGCCCCGACTGACTATCTTCACCCTGGATTTCTTTCCATTTAATTAAACTCGGTTTAGTTTTCAACTTTCTGCTTTAAGCCTATTACCTGGTACCAGAAAATCAAGAGCGCCTTCCCTGATTTCAATTTGCATTTTGACCGGCTTATCAATTTTGTGATACTCATCATCCACATGAGCATGCTTTCCATTCCATAAAATACGGATGTTCCTGGCTCTCAAGACCGGGAAATCAAACTTTACTTCCTGCCCCAGAATTTTTTTCTCAATATAAGCAGTAAGCGCCTCCCTCTGGTTTTCGCTAATGATCACAACATCAAAAAAACCATCACTTGGGTCTGCCTCAGGTGCCAGGTACAGATTCGGTCCTATTGACCTGATGTTCATAACCTCAATAAGTAGAAATTTTCCGGCGTAATCTTTTCCATCTATTTCAACGTGACAACCCCTGGCGGTTGCCGAACGGACTAGCTGATGAAGCAATTGTA
This sequence comes from Cyclobacteriaceae bacterium, assembly GCA_039917935.1. Classification (GTDB taxonomy): domain Bacteria; phylum Bacteroidota; class Bacteroidia; order Cytophagales; family Cyclobacteriaceae; genus Chryseosolibacter. The sequence goes on from JBDSIM010000027.1 coordinate 1,445, forward strand.
GCGCAACTTCGATCTTTCTTGCTGGGTCATCGATATCATTTCTTTTTTGTTTTTTCATTTGCTTCATGAGCATCGGAAACAAACCATAACCAAAGCTTTCCAGAAAGAAATTGGGTCTTGGTAAACCGCTTATTGTGCCTACATCAAATTTTATGGCGGTGGCTCCTCTCCAACCTTTGATTATTTGAGGCGTATCGCCCGATAGACCAAGCGTTTTAGCAATATTATTTGCCGTTCCCAAAGGAAGCAATCCGATCGGAAGTTTTTTATCCAGAACGTTTCTGTCGAGAAGTTCCGCGGCGATTTTTCTGACCGTTCCATCGCCGCCAGCCAAAACTATGAAGTCTGTATCCTTTGATACTATATTTTCCCGGGAATTTTCTTTTGTGGATGAATAACTACATTCGAAACCTGCCGTAACAATCATTTGCGTCAATTCCTGCCTTGATGTTTCCCCCTGCCCTGCCGCTGGATTGTGCAGAATTGTAGCCTTTATCATATGATCAAAATTAAAAATCCCGAAAATGACTTAGCTCAGTGCGACTCGTGCGAATAAGCTAGCTCCTTTATATGAACTTTTAATTGTCATAACAATGAAATAATATACCAGCACAAATGTGGAATGAAATTGTAAAAACAATTCATATGAGAATATTAGTTACGAATGACGATGGGATTTATAGTCCAGGGCTTGCCGCACTTGTTAAAACAGCCAGCCGTTTCGGAGAGGTAAGGGTTGTTGCGCCGGATGTTGAACAATCCTCTATGGGCCACGCAATCACGGCAACACGTCCGCTGTATTACAAGAAATCGCCTATTAAGTTCGAGGGAATTGAAGCCTTCAGAGTGAATGGAACACCGGCAGATTGTGTTGCCCTTGGAACACACCTTTGGGAAAAAACCGATGTTGTGTTGTCAGGCATCAACCTGGGTTTAAACCTTGGTAATTCTATGTGGCATTCCGGAACGCTGGCTGCAGCGAAACAAGCGGTGCTGCTGGGGATAAGAGGCATTGCGCTGAGTACGCCCTCAGGTAAATCGGACCCGCAATGGGAGAATATTGAACCTTATCTGGAAAAAGTATTGTCCATGCTACTTCCCAAACATGATCTTTATCTGATGAACGTCAATTTTCCCAGTTTGCCGGAAGGAATACGCTGGACAAGACAATCGGTCCGACTATATGATGGGAAAGTGGTTCCGGGAAAAGATCCTATGGGCCGAAAACATTATTGGTTCACCGTTGTTCCTTTGGAACCAGCGGAAGAAGGAACCGACAGGTGGGCTGTCGATCATAATTTTGTGTCAATAACGCCATTGCGACTTGACCTAACGAATGAAATAGAACTCCGGAATGCTTTGCACAAGCAGCCGGTCGACAATCCATCTTCAATATTTTAATTTTAGTCCTTTACTAAAAACAGGATAATGGTCAGGGGGAAGCTTAAAAATTAAAACAAATTTCATCAGGCTGGGTGATGAAATTCAAATCCGTTGTACCTTAACATGAGTAAAGAAAAAAATCATAAATCAATAACCAATTAATCATGAAAAGAAAAGCAACAGCGGTATGGACCGGTTCAGGAAAAGAGGGTAAGGGTAATCTTACCACGCAAAGCACTACGTTAAATAAAACCCAGTATTCGTTTAGCTCAAGGTTTGCTGACGGAGTAGGAACAAATCCGGAAGAGCTGGTGGCCGCGGCCCATGCGGGATGTTTCGCACTGAAATTGAGTTTTGTTTTGGGAGAAGCAGGTTTTAAACCAGACGAACTTAATGTAGAATGCGCGATTAGCCTGGTTGACGGAGCGATAACCGGAGCGCATCTTGTATTAAAGGCCAAAATCCCCAACATCAGCCAGGATAAATTCAATGCTTCAGCAGAGGAAAGCAAAAAAAACTGCATCATTTCCAAACTGTTGAATACTAACATTACCATGGAGGCTACTCTGGTTTAAGCGATTAAAACCCAATTCGGGATCTTGTAGATTCTATTCTACATCTTAGGCCATTTATGAAAAAATAATAGCGTTAAACGTCCGGAAAATTCGTTTACCCAGGTTTATTTATGGTTTAAACTGCAAACCAAACTTAATAGGGAAATACATAGGATCAGGGGGCAAAATAAATTAAATTAAGGTAGCGCCAAACAGCCGGTTCGGCATGCGTTTTTAGCAATGGGGTTTACGACTTTCAAAAGTATTGACCTTTGCTGAATACCCTGAAAATAATTACGCTTACCTATATCAATGAAAGTACTGATGTTTGGCTGGGAGTTTCCCCCTCACATTTCTGGTGGCCTTGGAACTGCTTGCGCAGGACTAACGCATGCTCTTGACAAAGAGAATGTGGAGGTATTGTTTGTGGTTCCAAAACTGCATGGCGGTGAAAAAGCCGTCCACGCAAGTTTTATTGATGCGAGCCACATTCCCATTCTTCAGCAGAAGCCGACTGCCCCTTTAAACACACGAAATCCGGATCCTGGTATTCAAAAATCCCTAAAGGAAGGCAAATCAGCGAAACCAAAAGGCAATATTCAACGGATCGAAGTGTCCTCCCTTTTGTCGCCTTATACTTCCGTCCTGTCGGATGCGAGAACTGCTTACGGGCTCGAAAGTTGGAATTATTTCTTTGACACCTTCGACGAAAGAACGATTCCGGGACGCCGGTCACATTCCCCCAATGTCAATGGGGATACATTTGAATATGTAAAGGAAGCCTATACTTTTTCAGGAACTTATGGTCCGAACCTTTTAGAGGAGGTGCAACGGTATGCCCAGACGGCTCGAGAGATTGCTGCAGAAAATATTTTCGATGTAATCCATGCCCATGACTGGATGACCTTCCTTGCCGGGGTTCAGGCAAAAAAAATAAGCGGTAAACCACTCATTGTTCATGTGCATGCAACCGAAATTGACCGGTCCGGCAAGCAGGTAAATCCGCAAATATTTGCAATCGAGAAGCAAGGTATGATGCTTGCGGACAAGGTAGTCACAGTAAGTAATTGGACTAAAAATATAGCGGTCAAATATTATGCAATTGATCCCGACAAAATTGAAGTCGTTCACAATGGCATTAATCCCAAACCGAATTTTGATACGGATGCCTTACCTCCACCGCTGGGTTCGCACATCGTAACTTTTCTGGGCAGGATCACCCATCAAAAAGGGCCGATGTATTTTGTGGAAGCGGCGCGAAGGGTCCTTGAAAAATTTCCAGATGCCCATTTTGTCGTGGCAGGGTCAGGAGATCAGCTTCCTTTGATGATCGAAAGAATTGCCGCGTTAAGGTTATCTGACCATTTTCATTTTACCGGATTTTTGAAAGGAGTGGACATCGACAGGGTCTGGTCCATCTCAAATGTGTATGTCATGCCTTCCGTTTCTGAGCCCTTCGGTATCGCTCCGCTGGAAGCGATCCAGGCAGGGGTACCGGTTATTATTTCCCGTCAGGCTGGCGTTAGTGAAGTGATGCCTCATGCCATCAAAGTGGACTTCTGGAATAGTGAAGCATTGGCTGAGGCAATCTGTAATCTGCTCCGCTTTAAAAGTCTTACCAACACATTAAAGAAAAACAGTGCGGAAGAGATCAAATCAATTACCTGGGATAAGGCAGCGAAAAAGTTAACCACCCTATATTATGAGCTCACTAAAAAGCAGGAAAAACCAGAAAAATCTGATCTTCTACTTTCAGGTTCATCAGCCAAGAAGGCTGCGCACCCTGCGCTTTTTTGACATTGGGCAGAACAAGTCATATTTCGATGGCGCGCAGGATAAAGCAATCATTCAGCGGGTGGCCAATCATTGCTATTTGCCAACCAATGCCTTATTGTTAAAACTTATTCGGAAAAATCCCGCTATCAAAATCGCCTTCTCCATTTCAGGTATACTAATCGATCAGCTCGAAGAATACGCACCCGAAGTACTGGACAGTTTTAGAACCCTTGCACAAACAGGTTCTGTTGATTTTCTTACGGAAACCTATTATCATTCGTTGGCCTGTTTGATTCCCGGGAAGGAATTTGACTTTCAGATCAGAAAACATCAGGAAAGAATAGAAAAACTCTTCGGTGTGCGCTCAAATGTTTTTAGAAATACTGAACTGATTTATAGTGATCATATTGGTCAACGCATCAGTGATCTGGGGTTCAAGGGTGTTTTATCAGATGGTATTGATCGCATAATAGGCCATGACAATCCTCATCATGTCTTTGAACATCCTGAAGCTGACCTTAAACTTCTGTTAAGAAACTATCGATTAAGTGACGACATCGCGTTTCGGTTTTCACAAAAACAATCTCCCCTCACGGCGAACCAGTACATGACCTGGCTGAACGACATACCGGTGGATCAAAACGTGATTACGCTGGCATTGGACTATGAAACTTTCGGTGAGCACCATAAAAAGGAAACGGGAATCTTCACCTTCCTCGAGAACCTCCTTACTGCTCTGGCGCGCAAAAAGGATTACCGGTTTCTCACCCCATCCGAAGCCGTTGAAATTCTCCCCGAACACAAAACCCTTTCCGTTCCTTCATTCATTTCGTGGGCTGATGAAGAAAGAGATCTTTCGGCGTGGTTAGGAAACGAAATGCAACGCGATGCGTTTGATTCCCTCCTTAAGCTGGAAACCGATATTAAGAGTCTGCACAATAAATCCCTTCTTAATACCTGGCGTTCGTTGCAAACCAGCGATCACTTTTATTACATGTCAACCAAGAAGGGTAATGATGGCGGGGTACACTTCTACTTCAGTCCTTATCCGTCTCCCTATGAAGCGTTTATTAATTACATGAATGTGCTCACTGATTTTTCTTTGCAAATCAACATCAGCAAATCAGCCAACCGAATAGGCCAAAACCTGACGACACGGGTCGCCACCGAGAAGAAAGCAGCGGTAGTTATTTGATTATTCATTATTGAGATTTATGTAGGCAAGGTATCTGCCCTATTTACAGCGCATTTCCCTACCCTTTTTTGTAACTCATAAAAGGGATTGACCTATTATTGACTTATGACCAAATTACTGCTTGTCGCTCGCAGTGCGGTATTCAAGAATAGCCAGCAGCAAAGGTTTGAGATCGGGATGCGGGTTTTCATCATCAAAACCATGCGATATGGTTTGACCATTTTCAAAGGTGATGAGGATACTGGAGTGCACGGCGCCATCGTGAGCGCGGGCCATAGTCGGCGATTGAAGTCCATCCACATCCTTCAACGAAACATCATTCAAAGAAAGTAATAACCTGGCCCAACCATCCTGATCAATGCGCGAAGCATATTGTCTGGACTTTTCAGAAGCCCTGTGATTTTCCACCATTCCCTGAACGCTGTCTTTTGAGATCTTGATTTTATCCAGGTAACCACGGGTCTGTTTTGTAAACTCAATGGAAGTTATGGTTTCGAGTTGTTGACCAGTGCATTGCACTGCAGCCATAAGGGAAAATATATAAATCACAGACAGAATGCGCATTCGTTTTTTTTTTACAGCTGCAAAATCAATACCAAACCCAATGTAGTCCCAAAAATCGAGTAGGAAGATAGGGATTAGTTCCCTATCTGTCCTCTCACACCACCCTGCGTACCGTTCGGTACAGGGCGGTTCCTTAAATTTACAACTCTGACCTGTCGGTAATA
>JBDSIM010000028.1:0-4191 GCA_039917935.1 Cyclobacteriaceae bacterium
CCCAGTATTTCGTAATAATCTCGCTTGGTCGACATCTTTATTGTATTAATTACCCACTACAACTTTCGCGTAGCGCATTACTTTATCATTTAAAACATACCCATTTTCAACCACGTCAACGACCTTACCTTTTAAACCTGGTTCAGGGGCACTTATTTGCGTTATGGCTTCGTGGAGGTCAGGATTAAAATCGGACCCCGGGCCTACTTCCATGGTTTTTATCCCATAAAGTTCCAGCACTTTTTTGAACTTTGAATGAATCAAAAAGAAACCGGCAAGATCGGGATGGTTTTTGTCGCTGAAAGAACTTTCAGCCCGTAAAAAGTCATCAGCGACCGGCAATAGAGTTTTCAGCAGTTGCTCATTGGCAGATTGTATGAGTTCGAGCCGTTCTTTCGCCGTGCGCTTACGAAAATTCTCGAACTCTGAATACAGCCGTATATATTTATCCTTGGCACCTTCCAGCTCCTCTTTTAACTTCGTTACTAATTCATTTTGACCTTCAGCGGGAGTTTCAACAGGCTCAGGCTGAACCTCATTCGAGGGCACTTTCTCAGAAGCATGATCATTCGAATTTTCTAACGTTTCTTTTATTTCTGGTTTATCCATGACAAAAATGATAGTTTCTAAATTGATTTTGACCGCAAGTTGTCAATAACTCTGCCAATTGCTTTATGTGTCAAAGTGGCACAGCTCCGGCTATCGGATAATGCCCTATAGGCACATTCAATGCAGGTTCTTCCAGATAAGATCCTTTAATTCTCCAATGCCCTGCTGGCTGATAGATGAAATGAAAACGCAGGGCATATCAGCAGGCAGCTCCTGTTTCAAAGCCGTCATTAATTCGTCATCCAGCATATCAGATTTAGAGATGGCCAACAAACGTTTTTTATCCAATAATTCTGGATTGTATTTTCGGAGTTCATTCAAAAGGATTTCGTACTCCTGCTGAATATTTTTTGAATCGGCCGGCACAATAAAAAGCAATAAGGGATTGCGCTCAATATGACGCAAGAAGCGAATGCCAAGGCCTTTACCCTCTGCCGCCCCTTCAATTATTCCAGGAATATCGGCCATTACAAAAGACAAGCTATCGCGATATGAAACTACACCCAGGTTTGGGGTGAGGGTGGTAAATGCGTAGTCTGCAATTTTCGGCTTGGCGGCGGAAACCACCGATAGCAAAGTCGACTTCCCGGCATTCGGAAATCCTACTAAGCCTACATCTGCCAGCAATTTTAATTCAAGAATGACCCATTCTTCCCTGCCAGTTTCGCCAGGTTGGGCAAACTGGGGAGCTTGCTTTGTGGGCGTGGCAAAATGTGTATTTCCTTTCCCCCCCCGGCCGCCAGGCGTTAAAATAATCTCCTGGCCATCGTCATTTATTTCACAGATCACCTCGCCTGTGTCGGCGCGTTTCGCTACAGTTCCAAGGGGCACCTCTATAATTTCATCTTTACCATCAGCACCGGTTCGATCTTGCTCTTCACCCGGATTTCCGGCAGTGGCAATAACGTGTTTTCTGTATTTTAAATGCAGCAGCGTCCATAGCTGGGCATTTCCGCGCAGCACTACGTCGCCGCCTCTACCCCCGTTTCCTCCGTCAGGCCCGCCATTTTGAACAAGCTTCTCCCGGTGAAAATGCATGCACCCAGCCCCACCGTGGCCAGAACGCGAATTAAATTTTACGTAGTCAATGAAATTAGGAGACGACACCGGCTAAATTTTTTATAACAGTAAACTCTTATCCACTTCAACACAAATATTCTTAAAAATGTCTTGCACTTCACCGACTCCAATGACAGATGAATATTTATTATTTCTCTTATAATAATCGGCAACAGCAGCAGTTTCGGATTTATATACAGTAATCCGGTTTTCGATGACTTCTTTTTTGGCATCATCAGGCCTGTTTTCTTTCATCGCACGGTCGGCTAATCTTTTCCGAAGCTCATCCTCGGGAACAACCAATTCAATCAATGCCTTGATGGGAGCTGACTTATCACCCAAAAGCTTATCGAGAGCCTCGGCCTGAGGAATTGTGCGGGGGAACCCATCGAAGATGATGCCGCTGATTTTTCCACTGTTGCTGATCTTATCATCAACCATGTCGATAACAACTTTATCCGGCACAAGGTTGCCCTTTGACATATAATCCTGCGCCAATTTCCCAAGCGGGGTGCCTTCTTTTAAATGTTTTCGGAAAAGATCGCCCGTGGAAATATGCGTGAGTGAATATTTGTCAATAAGTTTTGCGCTTTGGGTGCCTTTGCCTGCCCCCGGAGGCCCGAAGAGAATAAGATTGATCATTGAGCAATTTAATTTTGTTGTTTTTTAAAAGGTAAAGTATTGGAGTATGAGATGGTAAGGGCTAATTTTTTTAACGGCATATTTTTATTTCAAAACGCGAAACATATTTCTTTTAAATCAAAATCCTTATCCGATCAAGCTCGCGGCTTGAAATATCTGCCGGTAATTTCGGCCTAAACCGTCGTAATCAAGTCCATATCCCAGCACAAACTCATCCTCTATTTCAAAGCCCGTGTATCTTACTTTTACACCACTGTCACGCGCAGGTTTTTTTCGCAAAAGGGAGACCACTTCAACCGATCTTGTACCGAGGCTTTTTAATTCATCTATAATTTTTTGCAGGGTTAAGCCCGTATCTACAATATCCTCAATGATAATTACATCCTGGTTAAATAAACTTTCGTCCAACCCAATGAGCGTTTTAAGCTGGCCGGTGCTGTTTGTGCCCTCATAGGAGGAAACTTTAACAAAAGATACCCGACAGGGAATATTAATATCCTTTATCAGGTCAGCGGCAAACATGAAAGAGCCATTCAACACGGGAAGGAATACGGGTGTCTTACCGGCATAATGTCGATTGATGTCTGCTGCTAATGCCTGGACTTTATTTTGAACCTTTTCTTCGCTGATAAAGTCGATGAATTCTAAACCTTTAATCTCCATGCATCATTGAATAGGGGACGCAAAGATAAAAGAATTCGAATAATCCGGGCTGGCCTAATAAGAATCATCTATGGCAAAAGTGTTTTTCCGATACATCCATTGACCCTGGGTGAAGTCAGGGAAGTCGACCGTTTCACCCCCTAACCTTATGGAAGTCTCAGAAAGCGGGGTTATGGCACTCCACGTTACCGCGTCATAGACATCCTGCGGGGTGGGAATTTTTCTTTTCACAGATTCGATGAAGGCATTTAATACAAACCAATCCATGCCTCCATGACCAGCGCCTGCGGCGTCGTTGCCATATTTCTTCCACAGCGGATGGTCATACTTTTCAAACCATGTTTTTGTATCCTCCCAGCTATGGGCTTTTGCACTCTGTTCTTCTATGTAAATGGAACTATTGAGGTCCATCCAAATGCCCTTAGTTCCCTGTACGCGGAATCCAAGCGAATAAGGTCGCGGAAGATTGGTATCATGCTGTAATAAAATTGTTTCTCCATTAGCGCACCTGATCATAGTGGTGACGACATCACCAAGTTTGAAATTAACTTTGGCATTGGGGTGATTCTGACCGCCGGTTTTCACGACATACTCATGTAATCCCAGGCCTTTTGAGGCAAATGAAACAAGTTCCGTCAACCGGTTACCCCGGTTGATATTAACCATCATGCCAACCGGTCCGATCCCATGTGTCGGATAGAGATCCCCATTTCGGTTTACAGCATGAACAGTCCGCCATTTCGCCTCTGAAAAACCTTTCTCGCCAAATTCTGCCCCACCACCTTCTTCACTTTTTCCATCATTGAATTTGATTTCCCTAAGATCGTGCTGATATCCGCCCTGGAGGTGTACGATCTCTCCAAAAACATTTTGTCGTACCATATTCAACACCGCCATCACGTCTCTCCTGTAGCAAACATTTTCCAGCATCATTAACGGCATGCCTGTACGCTCAGAAGTATGCACTAGTTCCCAGCATTCCTCTATGGTCATTCCGGTAATGACTTCACAGCCCACGTATTTTTTTGCGTTCATGGCATCCAGACACATCAGGGTATGCCATTCCCAGGGAGTGGCAATGATCACCGCGTCAATATCTTTGTTCTCAAGCATTTTCCGATAACCATACGGACCGTCCATAATAACTGCGGGCATCGGTTTTCGCGCTTTTTTAATGAGGTCTTTACTACGGTCGATCATCCTTTGGTCAACATCGCA
>JBDSIM010000029.1:0-6435 GCA_039917935.1 Cyclobacteriaceae bacterium
TTGCCTCCCTTCGTCCGCATTACCGGCATCAGGTTCTATGGGTATAATCTCAGCCCTTGTTTTTGGCACCCCTTGCCCCCAGGAAAATCCTGAGGACACGCAATTTAACACAGTAAAATCAAGATAAACAAATCCATACCGCTCAGATTGTCGGATGGGGTTAAGTTCGTAGAATAAAACTTGGATTGTAAAGGCAGAATTTTACTTTTGAGGCATGTACCAGGCGCGGGTAAACAATGAGAATTTTGAAATCGAGTTTTCCGATAATGGTTTTTCGGTCAATGGCGGTTCCGTAAAGTGGGATTTAGTTAACATTAGCGACGGATACTTTCACATTCTTCTTAACAACCGAAGTTATCGCGCAGAGGTTGTGAAGGCGGATTTTATCACGAAGCGTTTTACCATAAAAATAAATGGCAGACACTATCCGGTAATGTTGAAGGACAAATTTGATATTCTGCTGGAAAAGATGGGGATGACATCAAATCCTGTCGCGAGAGTAAATAATGTAAAAGCGCCAATGCCCGGTTTAATAATCGCTTTGAAAGTCAAGGTTGGAGACCTGGTAAAATCTGGCGACCCGTTGCTGATTCTTGAAGCCATGAAAATGGAAAATATTATTAAATCTCCGGGCGACGGAACGGTAAAGTCGGTCAAAGTCATTATGGGAGAAGGGGTGGAAAAAAATCAGGTGCTGATTGAATTTTAATCCTTCGTAATTTTATTACTTGCCTATATTTGCACAATTTGTTTGGAAGGATTGAGCCTGAATTACCAAGAAGAAGCTCAAAGCAAGCAAAGTTTTTAGAAACCTATGATCAAATACAAACGCATTTTGCTCAAACTCAGTGGTGAAGCATTGCAGGGTCCATCAAAAAGTACAAACATAAGCCCCGCCATGTTAGAGCAGTATTGTGATGAGATTAAAAGTATCAGGCAGGAAGGAATTGAGATTGCCATAGTTATAGGCGGAGGTAACATTTTCAGAGGTGGTCAGGCGGAAACCCTTGGCATTGACCGGGTTCAGGGTGATTATATGGGTATGCTCGCAACCGTCATTAACGCGATGGCATTGCAAAGTTCGCTCGAGCGCCATGGAATGTATACCCGGTTAATGTCAGGGATTAAAATGGAGCAGGTTTGTGAGCCGTTTATCCGACGGCGGGCTATCCGGCATTTGGAAAAGGGCAGGATCATCATTTTTGGTGCTGGCATTGGAAACCCCTATTTCACAACTGATTCCACGGCTAGTTTGAGGGCCATTGAGACACAATGTAATGTTGTTTTGAAGGGAACCAGGGTAGACGGCGTGTATACCGCTGATCCCGAGAAGTTTCCGGAAGCAACCCGTTATGAAAACCTTTCATTTCAGGAAGCTTATGAGAAAAATCTAAACATCATGGATATGACGGCGTTTACCCTTTGTATGGAGAACAAACTACCCATCATTGTTTTTGATGTGAATAAGAAGGGTAATCTTTTGAAGATCGTGAAAGGTGAAAAAGCAGGGACTCTCATCAGCTAAGTAACCCTTAGGGTGGTCCCCTATCCTGAACAACTTGGCCGCCGAAGGCTTAAGCATAGATTTTAGCCCGTACAAACAATTTCTATATTTACTGAAATCATTTGACCTTATGGACGAACTCGAATTATACCTTGATGAAGCCAAAGACCTGATGAGTAAGGCCCTTAATCATCTGGCTTCCGAACTCACTAAGATCAGAGCGGGTAAAGCCAACCCCGCCATGCTCGATGGAATTATGGTTTCTTATTATAGTGCCATGACGCCCCTGAATCAGGTTGCTTCGATGACCACACCTGACCCCCGCACTATATTTATACGCCCCTGGGAAAAAGGTATCATCCAGGAAATTGAGAAAGCGATTTTAACTTCCAACCTGGGGTTAAACCCTCAAAATGACGGGCAACAGGTAATTATCAATATCCCCATGCTGACGGAAGAAAGAAGGAAGCAATTGGTCAAACAGGTAGGGCAGGAGTGTGAACATGGCCGGGTGAGCATCCGCAATATCCGCAAGGAAACGAATGAGGAGCTAAAAAAAGTGAAAGGGGTGTCTGAAGATGATGTCAAACGCGCTGAGGAAAAAGTTCAAAAGCTCACCGATGAGTTTACCATTAAAATCGATGGTCTGCTGAAGAAAAAGGAAGTGGAGATTATGACGGTGTAAATAGCGAACGTTTGCAGTCGACCGCCAACAGCTAATTCGTCATTTTCGACCATTTGTCCCTGGACGTTCGTCATTGGTCATTTGAAAAGGTTTAAATTTATATTGTTTCCTAATTTAGAAGGAGATCACACATATGCATCAGGAAACTTATGGACAGCACCTTGCCCGCACTACCCGCAAGGTGGTAAAGGTGATATTGATTGTTGTTGCCATTGTAACGGTTGCTTTTTTAGCCCTTGCTTATTGGGGGGTTTACGATGAGGGGGTAAGAGCGGGAACAGTCTTAAGGATCAGCAAGAAAGGAATGGTTTTTAAAACCTACGAAGGGCAATTGAATCTCAACACGTTTGGCGCGCTCAAGGGAGCCAATCCCATTATGGAATCTTTCAACTTTTCAGTTGTTGGAAATGATGAAACTGTAATTAAAGATCTTCAAACCGTGGCCCTGAGTGGTGAGCGGGTGAACCTCCATTATGTATCGCGGTATCTGACGTTCCCCTGGAGGGGGGATACGAAATATTTTATTACTAAGGTAGAACGTCTGGGTCAGGAACCTTAAGCCCTTTAAATCGTTCAATGATTACATAAAGGAAGTCACAGGAAAAATAATTTACATGACAAAATTTTCTTCAGAGGTTGAAGCGGCCCATGCCTTAACCATTTCATATCAGAATTTAAAGTCGGAAATTTCAAAAGTTGTTATCGGTCAGGACGAAGTTGTCAGGCAGGTATTAACCGCCATTTTTTGTCAGGGCCATTCGCTGTTGATTGGTGTGCCCGGTTTGGCAAAGACCTTATTGGTGCAGACCATTGCTACTTCCCTGGATCTTCAGTTTAAACGAATTCAGTTCACTCCTGATCTCATGCCGTCTGATATTGTGGGTGCTGAAACCATGGATAAGGAAAGAAATTTCAAGTTTGTTAAAGGCCCTGTGTTTGCCAACATTGTACTGGCAGACGAGATTAACCGAACACCTCCGAAGACCCAGGCTGCTTTGCTTGAATCGATGCAGGAATACGCGGTTACCCTTGCGGGTATGCGATATGAGTTACCCAGGCCTTTCTTCGTTTTGGCGACTCAAAACCCAATTGAACAAGAGGGCACCTACCCATTGCCTGAAGCACAGCTTGACCGTTTCATGTTTAATATTTTGCTTACTTATCCGGCTTTCAAAGATGAGGTGGAAGTGGTAAAGGCTACCACCTCAGATGAAACACGTACGGTTAACAAGGTCCTTACGGGAGAGCAGATTTCTGCGTTCCAGCATTTGGTACGACGGGTACCCGTTCCGGACAACGTGATTGAATATGCGGTCGGATTGGCCAACAAGTCTCGTCCGGGAGTTAGCGGGGGGTCTTCAGTAGCCAATGAATACCTGGAATGGGGAGCGGGCCCAAGAGCGTCTCAGTATTTGGTGATGGGCGCTAAATGCAACGCGTTGCTGAATGGAAAATATTCCCCCGATATCGAAGATATTCAGGCCATCGCCAAACCCGTCATGCGCCATCGCATCGTTCGCAATTTCAAAGCCGAAGCGGAGGGTATCAGTGTGGATGATGTCATCAATAAACTCATGGCGTAAACGTTGTCCGGATTTACGGTTAGACGGCCCTCAAATCCCGGCAATCGATAAATCCTTTAATCCTGTTCAGACCAACTACTCCACTATCAAGTCGGTGATAATGATTTCGGAACCATTCAGTGAAGTTTCATATTGCCGCAACGGCCTCCAGGCTGGTCCGCCGGTAGGGTATCCGGTAGCAAGGTCAAATGTGGAATTGCAACAGGCACACAGCATATATAATGTAGAGACATGTACCTCTACCGTTGCGCACACACTGTTCGGCTGATAGGAGCAGTAGCGGTCATACGTAATGTAACGGGAAGAATTTTGGCGGTAAACGATGAGGCCTTTAATTCCTCCATCATCAAGATACTTAAATCCTCCATCCATTTTTAGATTAATGTACTCGGGTAAATTTAAATTAATATGAATGACATCAAATGGCTGATACGGGATAGGATCATCAGTCTGTTCAGGTTCACAACCCACCAGCAGGCCAAAACCAAATAGCCAAATGAAAATTCTTTTCATGTTTATATACTTCACTTTGTTGAATGACGGTCAATGAAGACGATTTTTTCCGGCAGATTCTGAGATTCGTAAGGATTCGTCACTGCACTATTAATATGATTTATCAGTTTCCCTTCGATCCCGATCATCCATCCGGACGAATTTAGTGATGGTCGGGTAATCCCTTAATCCAGGTCAATATTCATAAAATCCCTTACCTGTTTTTCGTCCCAGGTGCCCCGCGTCGACCTTCTGTTGTTGGATGCGGCTCGGACGGAATTTAGGATCCTGATGAAATGAATGATACATAGACGCAGTAACGGAAAAATTTACATCCAGTCCAATGAAGTCCATGAGTTCAAAAGGGCCCATCTTAAATCCAGTTGATTTCATCAGCGTATCCACAGACCTGAAATCGGCAACTTGTTCCTCTACAATCTTTAAGGGTTCAAGGTAATAATGTCGGGCTACACGGTTAACGATAAACCCGGGCGAATCTTGTACCAGCACGCTTTGTTTGTTCAGCAATTTCGTAAATGCCATGAGGCACTGGATAGTTGCTTCGGCAGTAGCCGCTCCCCGAACGATCTCTACGAGTTTCATAACAGGGGCAGGATTGAAAAAATGTAATCCGGCGAAACGGCTGGGGTGTTTGAGCACGGAAGCAATTTGTGTAACCGGAATAGAGGAGGTGTTGGTTGTCAGGATACAATCCTGATCATTTATTTTTTCAAGTTCTTTGAAGATGTTTTGTTTGACGTCAGCTTTTTCGATGACGGCTTCTATTACCATGTCGACTTGAAGCTGACGGAAATCGCTGACGGAAATTATTCGGCTGAGTATGCCATCTTTTTCTGCCGAGGGCATTTTGCCCTTCTCGACAAGAATGTCGAGGGTTTTTCGCAATCTGGAAATGGCCGCACGAATAAGTTCGGACTGGATATCATATAAGAGTACTTCGAATCCGGCGGCAGCGCATATTTGCGCTATACCTTGACCCATGGTGCCAGAGCCTATGACCGCGATTTTTTTTATCCGATTGATCATGCTATCCCTTCACTCTGGAATTGACGGAGGAATCGGATATCATTCTCAGAGTACAACCTCAGGTCATTTACCTGGTAGCGAAGTTGGGTTACCCGCTCGATACCCATTCCGAAAGCAAATCCGGTAAATTCTTCCGGATCGATACCACAATTTCGCAGCACGTTGGGATGCACCATTCCCGCACCGGCGATTTCGACCCACCCGCTTCGCTTGCACACAACACACCCCGCCCCTTTACATATCAGGCAGGTTACATCAATTTCGGCGCTGGGTTCGGTGAACGGAAAAAAGGAAGGCCGCAGACGAAGTTGAATATCGGAGCCGTACATCTCTTTGGCAAAATGAAACAATGTTTGTTTGAGGTCGGCAAAGCTGACATTCCGGTCAACATATAATCCCTCGACCTGATGGAAAAAACAATGAGCTCTCGCGGAGATAGCCTCGTTTCTGTATACTCTTCCGGGCATGATGGCCCGAACGGGTGGCTTTTGATTTTGCAACAACCTGATCTGAACATTGGAAGTGTGTGTTCTGAGAAGCATATCGCCGCCTTCCTGATTGGATTTCTCAACAAAGAAGGTATCCTGCATTTCACGGGCGGGATGATTGGGGGGGAAGTTCAGGGCGGAGAAGTTATGCCAGTCATCTTCAATCTCCGGTCCGTCCGCGACATTGAAGCCGAGGCGTTCAAAAATCTCTATTATTCGGTATTTCGTTAAGGAAAGGGGATGCAGGTTTCCGACTTTGCCCGGCACGGGAGGCAGCGTAAGGTCAATATCGATGGTTGCCTCGTGAGACGATTCAAGTCCTTTAGATAATTCAGCAAACCTCAATTCGGCCGTTTGTTTTAATTCGTTTAGGATTTTGCCTGCCTGCTTTTTTTGTTCTGCAGGAATTAGTTTCAGTTCTTCAAACAGTTCGCCAATAGCGCCTTTTTTGCTGATATATTTCAGGCGGAAGGTTTCGAGTGATTGCTTGTCTTTAACAGCAACGCTGATGATTTCCTCAAGCAACCCTTTTATTTTGTGTTCCATGCCAAAAGATTCTAAGGGAGCAAAAATACTATTTTGCCGGATAAATCCCGATTTGCAAAGGAAGCAGTTTAATGGTTCCCAAAACATTTA
>JBDSIM010000030.1:0-25233 GCA_039917935.1 Cyclobacteriaceae bacterium
AAGCTGGTATGATAGCAGCCCTGTTGAATTCTCGTTTACCGTAAAGGCTCCCAGAAATATCACGCATCTTAAAAAATTTAAAGAGGCCCAGCAGATGCTCAAAGATTTTTATTCAGCATCCAAGGAAGGACTTCAGGAGAAATTAGGCTGCATTTTATTTCAATTTCCGGCGAACTATAGATATGAATCAGATCGCCTGCAAAGGATTGTTGATCTACTGGATGTATCCGTAAAAAATGTGCTGGAATTTCGGCATGAATCCTGGTGGAACCAGCAGGTCTACGAAAGCCTTGAGAAAAATCAGATTTCCTTTTGTGGTATGAGTCATCCTGCCCTATCTGAGGAGGCAATAGGTACTTCTGACACGCTCTACTATCGCTTTCATGGAGTCCCTCATTTGTATACTTCCAGATACGGAATGGGTCAGCTGGAGCAAATCGCGCACAGTTTACTAGCGCACAAACGAGCCACAAGAGCTTTCGTGTATTTCAATAACACCGCAGAGGGAAACGCAATTATCAATGCCAGACAATTACAGGAAATCTGTGAATTAGTCCATTAGAATTTGATGTTTGATTTGTTGCCGGCATAAAAAGAACGTCCTGCCATTAGCAGGACGCTCAAACCAAACCCCTCAAACCAACACATTCATCCCCTGCATAGCGCAGGAAATGGCATTAAATTCCGTCGGAATCATTAGCGACCGTTCTTTCTCGATAAACTTGAAGTTTTGCAGTACAATACCTTTGTAATTTGTACCCGTGTTAATTTAATACTTCTGCATTCTCGGCGTTTTCAAAAACGAACTCGGTCTCATTCTTAAGTTCCACAAAAATGATGGAATCTTTATGGACGCTACCCCCGAGTATTTGTTTGGATAACGCGTTTAAAATCTCACTTTGTATAACCCTTTTTAACGGCCGGGCTCCAAATTGGGGATCGTATCCCAGCTTTGCCAGGCGTTCGCGGGCCGCGCCTGATAACTCCAGTCTTATGCCAGCCTCATCCAACCGTTTGCGAATCAGGTCAACCTGAATATCAACGATCTTCCGGATATCCTTTCTGGTAAGTGGCCTGAACATGATGATCTCATCAATCCGGTTAACAAATTCCGGTCTGACGGTTTTCCTTAACAAATTTAGAACTTCATCTTTTGTTGACTCGAGCACCTCAAAATAATTGTCATCGGTGAGTTTTCCCAGATTTTCCTGAATGATGGACGAACCGATATTGGTGGTCATAATGATAATCGTATTCTTGAAGTTTGCCACACGACCTTTATTATCGGTCAGCCTTCCTTCGTCGAGTACCTGAAGTAAAATATTAAATACATCGGGATGTGCTTTTTCGATTTCGTCCAGCAACAAAACGGAATAGGGTTTTCTACGCACGGCTTCCGTCAACTGGCCGCCTTCATCATAGCCAACATACCCTGGAGGTGCTCCGATCAATCTGCTAACGCTGTGCCGCTCCTGGTACTCGCTCATATCTATTCTGACCATAGCCGAGTCATCATTGAACAGGTAATCCGCCAGGGCTTTTGAAAGCTCCGTTTTACCGACACCTGTGGTTCCCATAAAAATAAATGAACCAATTGGCCTTTTGGGATCCTGTAGCCCCGCCCTGCTTCGGCGTACAGCATCGCTTAGCAAGCGGATGGCCTCTTCCTGACCGGCCACTCTTTTGCTTAACTCATCTTCGAGATGCAATAATTTTTCCCGCTCACTCTGGATCATTTTCGAGACCGGAATCCCCGTCCATTTCGCAACTATTTCCGCGATATCCTCGCTGTCTACTTCTTCCTTCAGCAAGGCATGCTCACCCTGAACCTGTTGTTTCAACTTTAACTGAAACTCATTCAGCCGTTTTTCAGCATCCGTGATCTTACCATACCGGATCTCAGCAACTTTCCCATAGTCTCCTGATTTCTCGGCTTGCTCTGCCTCGAATTTCAGACGGTCGATGTTTTCTTTTTCTTTCTGGATACCGTGGACGATTTCTTTTTCACTTTCCCATTTCGCTTTCAGCGAGTTGCGTTCTCCCGAAAGGTCGGCGATATCTTTGGTGAGAATGGATTCTTTATCTTTATCTTTTTCCCGTCTGATAGCTTCGCGCTCTATTTCAAGCTGCATGATCTTTCGGTTGAGCTCATCCAACTCTTCGGGAAGGGAATCCATTTCAAGTCTGAGTTTAGCAGCAGCTTCATCCATCAGATCGATCGCTTTATCCGGTAAAAATCTATCGGATATATATCGGCTTGACAACTCAACAGCAGAAATTACGGCATCATCTTTTATTCTTACCCCATGGTGTAGTTCATATTTTTCCTTTATCCCGCGCAGTATCGATACAGAGTCTTCAATGCTGGGTTCATCTACCAGTACCGACTGAAACCTTCGCTCAAGTGCTTTGTCTTTCTCAATATATTTTTGATATTCCTTTAGTGTTGTTGCTCCAATGGCATGCAGTTCACCCCGGGCCAGCGCTGGCTTCAAGAGATTGGCTGCATCCATCGCCCCTTCACCCCCTCCGCCCGCGCCAATGAGCGTATGGATTTCATCAATAAACAATATAATCTGGCCTTCTGAATCGGTCACTTCTTTGATGACAGATTTCAGACGTTCCTCAAATTCTCCTTTATATTTTGCCCCTGCTATGAGCAGACCCATATCAAGAGAAATAATCATTTTCGATTTCAAATTCTCGGGAACATCTCCATCAACAATACGTTGCGCCAGACCTTCAACAATGGCTGTTTTACCGACGCCGGGTTCACCGAGCAGGATAGGATTGTTTTTAGTTCTTCTTGAAAGTATCTGAAGCACCCTTCTGATCTCTTCATCCCGGCCGATCACAGGATCGATTTTGCCTTTCTTAGCCAGGTCATTAAGGTTTTTGGAAAATCGCTCGAGTGACTTGTATTTTGCTTCAGCGTTCTGATCTGTTACCGAGGATCCTCCTCTTAATTCTTTGATAGCTTTTATCAAACCTGATCGGTCGAAACCCGCATCTTTCATGAAGGAGGAAACTTTATCTTTGGTTTGAAGGATGGCCAGTAGAAGATGTTCTACTGCAATAAATTCATCCTTGAATTCACGCAATTCTTTTTCCGCCTGTTGCAGGATCGAATTAGACGCCGCGGATAAATAAGGCTGTTGTCCGGATACTTTCGGATAGCTCTGAAGGACTTCCGAAAGTTTTGCATCCAGCAATGTCCGGTTTATGTTCAGCTTCTTACTGAGATAGGTGATTACATTTTCATCGGTTTCGATAATAGCTCTTAATAAGTGCCCGGGTTCTATCGCCTGGTGATGGAGGGCAATCGCTATCTCAGCAGATTTTTGTATCGCCTCCTGCGACTTGATTGTATATTTATCAAAATTCATAATATCAACAATTTTGCTTTTTGTAGGACAAATTATAATCCACGAAGTTTAAAGGGATCATTTCCAGAAAGTTTGGCATTTAAATGATAGATTGAATAAAGGTTTTTAGTCAAACTGGCTTGATTTATGTCAAAAAGATCATCCACTCCCACCTTGGTACTTCCCGAAACTTACCTTGTTGAGGTAGCGTGGGAAGTTTGTAACCAGGTAGGTGGTATTTATACGGTCATCCGATCAAAAGTACCCGCAGTAATGGAGCACTGGGCAGGCAGGTATTGTCTGGTAGGTCCTTATGTAAACAAAAATATCAATGCTGAGCTCGAATTCCTCGACGATGCTCAGGACATATTCGGTCAGGCGGCTGCCACCTTGAGAAAACGAGGATACCACGTACACTACGCAGAGTGGCTTGTGACAGGTAAGCCGCGGGTAGTTCTGCTGAATCCGAATATTATAGAAGCTCAGGCGCTCGAGGTAATCAAAAATCTCTTATGGAAAAATCATTCTGTAAGCACAAAGCAGCAAAGCGATTTCATTAATCAGGTTGTCGCTTTCGGATACTTAACAAAATTATTTATTGATGAACTCGCAAAGCTTGCCGGCGACGATCATACATTAATTACTCATTTCCACGAATGGATGGCGAGCCTCCCTATTCTTGATATTAAGCGGGAGAAAACGGCTGTTAAAACAATTTTTACAACGCACGCAACACAACTCGGCCGTCATCTTGCCATTAACTCGCCGTTTTTTTACGCCCATCTACCTTTTTTCAACTGGCAGGAAGAAGCGAGGAAATTTGGCGTTGAAACAGAAGCAGCTATTGAATTTGCCAGTGCTCAGGCGTGTGATTATTTTACAACGGTCAGTGAGGTGACGGCACGGGAATGCAAACATTTGCTCAAAAGAAAACCGGATGCCGTCTTACCCAATGGACTAAATATTCATCGTTTTGAAGTCCTTCACGAAGTGCAAAACCTGCATACCCAGTACAAGGATAGCATTCATCAATTTGTGATGTCACATTTTTTTAATTCCTATTCATTCGACCTGGATAAGACGATTTATTTTTTTACTTCAGGGAGATTCGAATTCAAAAATAAAGGTTTTGATTTGACTTTAGAGGCCTTGGTTCATTTGAATCAACAGCTTAAACGGGAGAAGGCTGATGTAACGGTCGTTATGTTTTTTGTCAGCAAAAGAGAATATCGGGGACTTCGATCGGAGGTATTACACTCCAAAGCGATGATGGAGGAAATCAGACAAACCTGCGATGCCATACAAAAACAAGTAGGGAAAAAATTGTTTTATGAAAGTACGGTCAGGGAGGATCATCGGTTGCCTGACCTCAATGAATTTGTCGATGAGTACTGGAAACTAAGGTACCGGAGGACCATTCAATCCTGGAAAACCGATAGATTGCCCCTGGTGGTTACGCACCGATTAGTGGAGGAGGAAAATGATGAGATACTGAATTTCCTCAAGGCCCGAAAGTTATTAAATGCGGAAGATGACAAGGTTAAAATCGTTTACCACCCTGACTTCATCTCGGCAACTAATCCGTTATTTGGTATGGACTACCTGCAATTTGTCAGGGGTTGTAACCTCGGTATCTTCCCGAGCTACTATGAACCGTGGGGTTATACCCCCCTTGAGTGCATGGCCAGTGGCATTCCCTCCGTTACCAGTGATCTTTCAGGTTTTGGCGACTACCTTTTACACCATATGCCAGATGATGATAAAAATGGAATGTATGTTGTCGAAAGGGGTAAGCGTACCTTTGATTGGAGTGCGCGGCAACTGTCATCTTTCCTTTACAGCTTCCTGAAACAGACGCGACGGGAGCGCATCTTGCAGCGAAATAATGTTGAGAGTTACTCTGCGGCTTTTGATTGGGAAAATTTACTCAAGCACTATGATGATGTTTATAGGAAGGCAGTGGAATAGGCATTAGACATCAGGATCAGTATGCCATCGGGGGATACAATTTTTGCCTAATCGATATTTCATTGGTGACCTGCCGGAAACGCTGTGCTAACCTTTCTTTTTCAAATTACAGCCCACTGGTCTCACTTCCGGGGTTTCGATTTTTTGATTGGTCAGCATGATATCGATAGCGTCGCGCAAATAGCTGTGGCGCACATCCGCTTCCACCTGTGCGTTGTCATCAATGGCACCGCGGTACACTACCGAGAATTTTCCATTTTGATTTTTCAGTACAAATACCTCGGGGCTTTTTCGAACATCGAGGCTAGCCATTAAAGTTTGTTCCTTATCCGCAAGGTAAGGAACGGCTATATTCAATTGCTTGCCTTTCAAGATCATTTTATCTGTAGCATCCGTTGGGTCGGTATGTGAATTCACCATGACAAAAGGGACGCGGTCCTGGTAGGCCTGAGAGAGCTTGGCAATGCGGTTGCGATAATACTCATCGTAAGGACAAGTATTACTGGTAAAAATCAGAACCATTCCTTCACATGATGGATACGTGTCCAGGGATGTGGATTGGTTATTCAATACGTTGATGAGTTTAAAATTCTTTACTTCCTGCCCGAAAGCGTAAGACGAAACCAGGCTTAAGACTACCAACAATATTTTTTTCATACAGGTTAGTTAGAAACCACAACCACAAAATTTTCGTAAACAATATAGTGTAAAGGTATCTCCGTTTCGGAAGAATTGGCAATAATCCGGCCAATTAAATACCCTTCAGGTCGGAGTAAAAAGGGCATTATTAAGAGGTCTTTGGCAAGGATGAGGTCTTTTTTGCCGTAAAGTTTTATCAACGTTTCCTTGGCACACCAGTAAATACAATGTTTAACGATATCGTTACCGGCATCCCGTAATTCCGATTCAGCAAGGACACGCGGTGCAATCGTCAAAAGTTTATCCTTCGGTTGTTCAAGATCAATGCCTGTTTTTTTTTTACGGTGCAGAACGGCGGCAACATAAGGATAAGAGTGGGTGAGGGAAATTTGAATATCCGAGTCAATGAGGAAAGGTTTTCCATAACCATCTTTCGTAATCCCTTTAAACTCCATACTCCAGGTTGACAGGAGGGATTTTATCAGCACGCGGCCAGCAAGGAATTCTAACCGTTTCGCCGGATTTGAAAGGGATTCAGATACCTTCTCAAAAGGCACAGCTGCCGCTAAAGAATCTTCATCTTCCTGTACTTTCCAGAAACCCCATATGGAATTGGGGGAATTGTAAATACGCTCGACGGGCATGTATTAAAAGTTTAATGGAGAAAGATGGCGGCTAACAAACAGAAATTTCCTGCGCATGAATTCCTACATTGTGGCATTATCCGATCTCGGAAAGGTAGGATTTTAGATTTACATTTAGAATGACCCAGGTTCACATTCAAAAACTACATTCGCTAACAGGCCATCGGGATGGAATTTTTTGTTTGCATCCCTCGGGTACAGATTCGCTATTTTTTTCCGGGGCTGGTGACGGTATGGTTGTGTGCTGGGATCTTGAGAATCCTGGTAATGGAGACCTGATTGCGAAACTTCCGAACTCGATTTATGCGCTGCTTTTAATGGAGAAGCAAGGTGTTCTTGTGGCGGGCCATAATTATGAAGGTATTCATTTGCTGGATTGGCAGAATAAAAAGGAATTGGCTTCGTTAAAACTCACCCAGGCGGCGATATTTGATATTCAATCTTTCGAGGATGCTGTTTTGGTGGCAACGGGTGATGGTGTGATATACAAGGTCGATCTGAAAACCCTCACCATCCTTAAGAAAGTTCAAGGCAGTGTTAAAAGCGCACGCAGCGTCTCGGTGAATTATTTTACCGGTGAGATTGCCGTAGGATTTAGTGATAATTTTATCAGAGTTTTTGATCAGAACTTAACTTTGAAGTATGCATGGGAGGCGCACCAAAATTCTGTATTCACGGTACGATATTCACCCGATTCTCAATTTCTTCTCAGCGGGTCACGGGATGCACGCCTGAAAGTTTGGGATGTCATGGCAGAGTATCGATTGGTGGAAGAAGTGGTGGCGCACCTGTACGCAATTAATCATGTTGAGTTTAGCCCAGATGGCAAACATTTTGTAACTTGTAGCATGGATAAAACCATTAAGGTATGGGATGCCAATGCCTACAGATTATTGAAGGTTATTGATAAAGGCCGCCATGCAGGTCACGCCACCTCCGTCAATAAACTTCTCTGGACAAAACATAAAAACCAATTGCTCAGTGCCAGCGATGATCGCTCGATATCGGTCTGGCAAATTATTTTTTAAACTAATAAGATTATGAAAATTACACCACTCGAGATACGGCAAAAAACTTTTGAAAAAAACTTCAGGGGTTACGAAAAGGATGAAGTTCATGCATTTCTGACGACGCTTTCGCAGGAATGGGAACGCATCGTTGACGAGAATAAAGAATTGAGATTTAAATTTGAATCTACTGAGCGGGAAATTCAAAAATTAAGGGAGGTTGAAAACTCTTTATACAAAACCTTAAAAACCGCAGAGGATACAGGCGCAAGTGTCATTGACCAGGCCAAAAAAGCTGCTGATCTGAATATAAGAGAGTCCCAACTCAAAGCTGATGGCATAATGAATGAGGCAAAGATGAAGGCAAAAGATACGATCGAAGAATCTGAAGTGCGTGCCAGGCAAATCATTGCCGATATGGAAGAGCGGTTGAAAGCCCTTGTCGACAATTACAAAAAAATGGAATCAACCCGCGAAGATATGGTCAGTGAGTTGAAACGCCTGGCTTCAGAAGTAATGGAAAAGGTAGAACGTTCGCGAAATATTACCAAAGATTTTGACCCGGACCATCACCTGTTCACAGTGAGGCGCGAGGCGAAAAAGATCTCTTTTCCAAACATGGATTACGAAAAGTCAAGCAGTAAAGAAGTCCCTGCTCAGAATGAAACTTCGCGGTTAGAGCAGCAGGAAATTCCTGAGGAACAACCAAAGAAAACACATCAATCTTTTTTTGACGCCATCGGATAAAAAGTATTCAACCTTTTCGGGATCCAGCACAACAGTATGATCGGAAAAATCTGCCTCGAAGGGCTCGAATTTCATGCATTTCACGGGGTGTATCCCCATGAACGTGAGTCTGGTAATTGGTTTGAAGTGGATATTTCGGTAGGGACGGATATTATTGAAGGCGCTGGCCGGGATGACCTGAGCAGGACCGTGAATTATGAAACCCTTTATCAGCTTGTAAAGGAAGAAATGGAAAAACCTTCAAAACTGTTGGAGACGGTGGGGGAGAAAATAGTGGAAAGGGTACTGTCAGAGATACCGCAGGTGTCAGAGGTAAAGATCAAAATTTCCAAAGTAAATCCTCCGATTGGTGGAAAGTGTAAAAAAGCTTCGGTTGAACTGTTCGGAAAGCGGTAAACACAGTTAATGATTGCCCTTAACGGGATCGATAAACATAAACCCTCTGGCGTCGGATTCATCCAAAAAATCAACCTCCTTACCAATCACGTACATGGCATGTTTCTTATCCACAAATACGGTGATGCCCTCAATAAGGTAAGAAAGATCAGTTTCTTTCATCTTATCAAAGCCTATCATAAGCGATACACCCCCGCACCCGCCTCCTTTAATGCCAACACGAAGGCCATATTCAGGTGGAATACCTTTGGTCTTCATAATCTTGTGGATTTCCTCGCAAGCCCTGCCTGAAATAGTAATTGGATGAATGTTATCAAACATGTGCGTAATTGTGAAGTAAAATTATTTAATTTCAAAACACTTTTCGCGCTTTATAAATTCTATGGATGCCTTGATTGAATTCGGAAAAATTTTGATTCCCGCTTCGGTTGTACTGTATGCAGCTTATTTGGTGGTACGTTCTTTTATCCAAAAAGATATTGACCTTAAAAAACTTGAAATCCGGGGCCGAAGTATTGAAACCATACTACCCAATCGCCTTCATGCCTATGAACGTATGACGCTTTTCCTGGAGCGAATGTCCCCGCAGAATCTGCTTGTCCGGCTCAATACAGACAGTATACCTGCCAAAGATTTTCAGCAACTTTTGTTAGCAGAAGTCCGGAATGAGTATAATCACAATGTTTCGCAACAGGTTTATATCAGTGAGGAGGTATGGGAACTGATTAAAAGTGCGAAGGAGGACTTGATCGTGACCATCAATGACTCCGCCAATGACCTGGCCCGGGATGCATCGAGTCTTGATTTATCGAAAAAGATTTTTGAAAAAACCATTCATAAAACCGTCGACCCTTTAGCCCATGCACTGAGTGAGCTTAAACGGGAAGTGCAGAGAATTTTTTAAGGGTTAAACACGTTATCAGACATGAACCAATTTTTCGCCTCCGCTTTGAGGAATGCAGCTATGGTAATCGGCAAGCCCTCCCGTTTATTGGTAATTCTTTCCAGAATGACTACTAAGCTCCGCAATACCAATTGGAAAAGTGTAAACGCCGCCTCAGTCAAGGAAAAATTCTTTGTGCTTGGGCGGTTATTAAAAGCCTACGCATTGGGACAATACCGTGAGGTGCCTTGGAAAACCATTCTTTTAATTGTAGCTGCCATTCTCTATTTCATCAACCCTCTTGACCTTGTACCTGACCTTATACCATTAACGGGTTTAACAGATGATTTTGCTGTTTTATTATGGGTGTATAATTCGGTAAGTAATGAAATTGAGAAGTTCCTCTCGTGGGAAAGATCAAACCTGAAGCAGCCATGAACACGGCGCTGATAGCGGGCAGTACGGGTTTAATAGGAAAGGAGCTTCTCCAACTTCTTCTAAACAGTGACCAATATGTCAGCGTCATTGCCTTAACCCGTTCTGCTCTTTCCATCAACCACCCGAAACTCCGAAACGTCGTTGTTGATTTCAAAACTTTAAAAGAATTGCCTTCTGAGATCACGCCCAATGATGTTTTCTGTTGCCTGGGAACTACCATGGCTAAAGCCGGTTCAAAAGAAAAATTTTACGAAGTTGATTATGGATACCCCTTAAAACTAGCGGAGACAACCTTCAGGTTAGGGGCTAGAAAATATTTACTGGTATCTTCCTTAGGAGCAGATAAGCATTCGGCCGTTTATTATAACAAGGTGAAAGGCGACCTTGAAGAGGCACTCCGATCCACTCCCTTTAAATCCATTCATGTGTTTCGGCCTTCTTTATTATTGGGGGCCCGGAGAGAACGCCGCCCTGGTGAAGAAATAGGCA
Source organism: Cyclobacteriaceae bacterium (assembly GCA_039917935.1). GTDB lineage: Bacteria > Bacteroidota > Bacteroidia > Cytophagales > Cyclobacteriaceae > Chryseosolibacter. Next base: position 10,577 of record JBDSIM010000030.1, read on the forward strand.
AAGTTTTATTCAATACGTTTAGTTTCCTCGTTCCGGGCAAATACAAAGCAATCGATTCATCAAAAGTTGCATTGTCCATGATGCATTACGCTTCCCGAAACCAGGAGGGTTTTTTTATTCATGAGTCTGCTGAAATGCAATCAAAATGAATTCCTCCTCGCTTTTGATGATGTTAATTTATAATAGTTGAAAGGTTTATGATCAGTGTGGTTCAGCGGGTTTCCTCAGCATCGGTTAAAATTGAGCAACAAATTCGGGCGAGTATTAGCCGGGGGTTATTATTGTTTGTTGGAATTGAAGAGGCAGATTCAGCAGAGGATATTGATTGGCTGGTGAATAAAATCATTAACCTCCGGATATTCAATGATTCGGAGGGGGTAATGAATATCAGCGTAAAGGAAATTGGCGGAGAAATCATTGTCGTTAGCCAGTTTACCCTCCATGCCAGTATTAAAAAAGGAAACCGGCCTTCCTATATAAAGGCGGCAAAGCCAGAGACGGCCATTCCTGTGTATCATATGTTTATCGAAAGTTTGGAGAAATCACTGGGAAAGCAGATTCAAACCGGCGAGTTTGGTGCAGACATGAAGGTGGCTCTGGTGAATGACGGACCCGTCACCATTTTAATTGATACAAAAAATAAAGTCTGATGCGGACCAACATTCTGCTTTTGTTTTTGCTGGCTGATATAATGGCGGCCAGGGCCCAGAACCCTTACGGATTAAAGGTAAGTTCATGGCCGGAATATCAGCAGAGTGTAAATAGGAATTCTGAAAATATTTTGATTAACCTGGAAAAATTTGTTCCGGATCTGGTATTGGATATTCGTTATGCGACAACCAATAATTTTACAAAGGAGCGTATTTACAATCTTGCGCGGGCATACGCTCGCAAACCAGTAGCCGAAGCGTTAAAACAAATTCAGTATGAACTTGGAAAACAAGGTTATGGAATAAAAATATTTGATGCCTACAGACCCTATAAGGCAACCGTAAAATTTTACAAAGTGTACGGAGATACTACCTATGTGGCTTCTCCTTACAGGGGTTCAAGACATAACCGTGGCTGCGCCCTTGATCTTACGGTGATAGATCTTAAGACAGGCGAAGAATTAAAAATGCCTACAGGGTATGATTCCTTCAGCAAAGAGGCCTGGCCTTCAACCCCGGTAAGGGATCCGGTTATTAGGAAGAATCGGCAATTATTAATGAATGTCATGCAAAAACACGGCTTCAAGGTTAATGGGTCTGAATGGTGGCATTATGATTTTATAGGCTGGCAAAAATTTGAGGTGATGGATATTGATTTTGAAGAATTGGAATAAGTTTTTTAAAGGTTAATCTTCAGGTTGTAACCTGGATTTTAATTGCGCTTTGCCCACATTAATTCAGGCTTCTCCGTATCTTTATCTGCATGAAAATATCTATCCAGCCGGCGCTTATTCTTCTGCAAATGAACAGGCATGTGGCTTTAATCATTATTAGCGCGGCGTTTTATCAATGCGGTCCTGCTCAGCATACATCAGAAACAAAACAAAATAGAGTGGTCACTGAGAATCAGAATGAGGGAACGACCTCATGGCTGATTGATGTGCCCGAAAGACGTTGTGCCCTGCCTGACCACCAGTTTTGCAGACGTCCTCAGATTGAAGGTTACTGTTCCCAGGCAAGTTATTCTACAGGAGATTCACTAAAAATATTTGTCAGTACCGATCCGACTTCATTATACACCGTTGATTTATTCCGTATGGGTTATTACGATGGAAAAGGAGGGAGATTGATGAAGTCGATGAGCCCGCAACAAGGTAAGCTCCAGCAAACCCCAACGGCAACGAAAACGAATTTAGTGGAATGTGGTTGGGATATTTCTTATTCAATGGTGATACCTGAAGAGTGGACAAGCGGCGTCTACCTGGGAAAACTTACTGCTTTAAATGATAGTAGTCAATCGTATGTTATATTTATCCTGAAGGATGATAGAAAATCAGACGTAACTTTTCAGTGCTCTGATCTTACGTGGCAAGCTTATAATCGCTGGCCTTATTGGCATTCGATGTATGATGAAGGCCAGAATCCATGGGTGAATACAAATGGCGCGCGCATCAGTTTTGACAGGCCTTATTCATTATATATAAACAATCTGCCTTCCGATTTTAACGGCCTTACAAACGGGGCAGGCGAATTTCTTCTGTGGGAATTTCCGCTTGCTTTTTGGCTGGAGCGGGAAGGATATGATGTCACTTATATTTCCAACATTGATACACACGCTGATGCCGAAAGATTACTTCGCACGAAGGCCTTTCTTTCTGTTGCCCACGACGAGTACTGGACTTATCAGATGTTTGCTAACGTAAAACAGGCACGCGACAAAGGCGTGAACCTACTTTTCCTTAGTGGCAACTCAGTAGATGGAACTGTTTATCTCGACCCTTCTACTGATGGACGTTCCAACCGAATTACGGGGAGGCTACCCGAAAGAGATTTCAAGGATGAAGATGAGCTTATGGGTAACAGCTCATATGGTGTTGGTTATGCTGATATTATTGTTCAAAACGCCGACCATTGGATCTACGAAGGGACCGGAGTGAAAAATGGCGATTTGCTAGAAGACCTTGTCGGGTGGGAGTATCATGGATATCCATTAAAAAGAGATTCTAGCCTGACTGTACTGGGCATCGGAAAGATCAAGCCTAATAAGCATGGTAATCCTGATGCACCGGACCACGCTATGGTAATGTACACTGCGAAAAAGGGAAATTTTGTCTTCAACGCTGGAACTTGTTTCTGGAGTCTTCCGCTTTCAAAACCTCCAGGTTATCAAAATCCTGTAAACAACCAGGGCGAACTTGGCAAAGAAGTGATCGATTTTACGAAAGCGGCCCCCCGGATTCAACGGATCACCAAAAATCTGCTTGATAGGGCTGTTCAATTCAAGCCATAATTTAAAATATGGATCGATCAGTCAGTCATATCGGGTCATTACTTTTTCTGGTTACTTTAAGTTGAATCTGCAATTTTCTAAATCGATTGGCTCGTCCGTATCTGAATTGGCTGCCTTGGCTACAAAATAAAACAACAACACCTTCAACATATGACAATCGAGGAGGCACAAAAACAAGTTGATCAATGGATCAACACCATGGGAGTTCGGTATTTTAACGAACTTACCAACATGGCAATGCTCACGGAGGAAGTGGGTGAAGTTGCTCGGATAATCGCCCGGAGATATGGTGAACAATCAGAGAAGGAATCGGATAGGGGTAAAGATCTTGGAGACGAACTGGCGGATGTTCTGTGGATTGTGATGTGCCTTGCTAACCAAACGGGAGTTGACCTTACAGTAGCCTTTAAAAAAAATGTAGAAAAGAAAACCATGCGCGATAAAGACAGGCATAGGTTGAATGATAAATTGTGAGTTGCGAGATGTGAGGGCCCCCTGGGAAAATGATTTGACAATTTAGTTTTCTATTTTTAAGAGGCCGCCAATTGGTGGCCAGTGATAATCTGATTTATGGTTGAACAGCAAACGCGATATCTGGCTCTTGATGTTTTCCGGGGCATGACCATTTGCTTCATGATCATCGTCAATTCACCAGGCAGCTGGGATTTTGCTTATGGTCCATTATTGCATGCGCCATGGCATGGATTTACCCCCACGGATCTTGTCTTTCCGTCGTTTCTTTTTGCCGTTGGCAACGCCCTGGCTTTTGTGATGCACAAATATGAAAATCAGCCTGATGCGATATTCTGGCGCAGAATATTAAAACGCACCTTCATTATTTTTCTCCTGGGCTTTTTGATCTACTGGTTTCCATTTTTTCAGGTGGCCGATGGCGGAGGTTTTGAATTAAAGCCCTTATCCGAGACCCGCATTTTAGGTGTATTGCAACGTATTGCATTATGCTTTTTCTTCGCATCCATCATCATTCATTTCGGAGGAAAAAAATTTGCCGTCTGGTTCAGCGTCTTTGCGCTGATCGGTTACTGGGTGATTTCCTATTTTTTTGGCGATACTACCGATCCCTATGGCATGGCTGGAAATGCAGGATTGAAGCTTGATTTATTATTATTCGGCGAAAGCCATCTGTATCACGGAGAGGGTATTGCTTTTGACCCGGAGGGATTACTCAGTACGCTTCCTTCTATTGTAAACGTTTTGGCAGGATATTTCGCCGGTGATTTTATAAGAAGAAATGGAAATTCTTATGAGACTATTGCCAAACTGATGATTGCGGGCGCAGTTTTACTTCTTCTGGCTTTCATCTGGGACATGGCTTTCCCAATCAATAAAAAATTATGGACAAGCTCTTTTGTCTTACTGACTGCCGGTCTGGATCTTCTCATCCTTTCCATTCTCATTTACATCATTGAATTATACCATCGCCAAAAGTGGACTTTTTTCTTTGTCGTTTTTGGCCGGAACCCTTTGTTTATTTATTTACTGGCGGACCTTTTAATAACCATCATGAATATGATTCCGGTGGGAGACAGTTCCTTGCAGAATTGGTTTTACAAGGAGATATTTGGAAAATGGGCCGGGCCCCTGCTGGCATCTTTCCTGTTTGCATTTTTCTATATGCTTGTAAACTGGGCGGTAGGTTACTGGCTGGACAGGAAACGGATCTATATCAAGGTTTGATGGCCGTAAGTATATTATCCTTAACAAAAGGCACAATCTGGTATTGATCTTTAGTAAGACAAAAATCTATGTCTTTGTGAATGTTCAGGCGGTGTAGGCGCTTGATATGACTTGAGTTTTCTAAAAATGCCGACAGGTTATGCCTGCCCTCCTCGTACAACCTTTGGGCTATCAGAGGTGCATCGCAATCATAACCGAAATCATCCTTCAGAGAGTCAACTACGGCACCTGCAAACAAAGTATCTTCCAAATTAACTTTGCCTTTCCAGCCAGAACAAACAATGAGAATATTATTATTTGTTTGACGAAGATATTGTGCGACAGCAGAAAGATTTAAGAACGATCCAATTACAATTTCCCTTGCTCCTGCTGCTTTTACAATTGCTCCTGTCCCGTTTGTTGTGGTAAAGGCGAGTTTTTTTCCTTTAAGCACGCCATTCATATATTCGAAGGGAGAGTTGCCGAAATCAAAACCATCAACCTTTTTGCCGTCTCTTTCCCCTGCCGTATAATATCCTTTTGATTTATACGCAAGACATTCCGCTAAATGTGCGAAAGGGGTAATGCTTTCTATTCCGTGGGCAAACGCGGTTGTCATACAGGACGTCGCCCGTAAAATATCGACAACGACAATGGTTTGATCCTGCACTTCATACAAGTGCATGAGATCTGGTGATAAGCAAACGTCTATTGATCCTTTCATAATAACCGTTCGGGCGTTAAGGAATTAATGGAGTTTTCTGAACTTTTGCTTTTATGTTTTTCCCCCTTACATCGATGAAAATTTCTTTTCCCTCCCCAGCATATTCCATCGTTACATAACCCAACCCAATTCCGATACCCAATAGGGGAGACATCGTGCCGGAGGTTACCCTTCCAATAATGCTACCTTCAGCGTTTTTAATCTGGTAGTCATGCCTGGGAATTCCTTTGTCGATCATTTTAAATCCAACGAGTTTTCGCTTGATGCCTTCTTCCTTTTGCTTTTTCAGATTGGCGGAGTTGGTAAATTCTTTAGTAAACTTAGTGATCCAACCCAGCCCTGCCTCCAGGGGTGAAGTGGTATCATCGATATCATTCCCATAAAGACAGAAGCCCATTTCCAATCGCAAGGTATCCCGTGCGCCCAAGCCGATGGGTTTAATGTTCACATCTTTTCCGGCATTGAATATATCGCCCCATATTTTTTTTGCGAATTTTTTATTCACGTAGATTTCAAATCCACCTGCGCCGGTGTATCCTGTATTTGACATAATGACGTTCGGTACTCCCGAGAATTCCCCAACGACAAAATGATAATATGGAATGGATTTGAGATTTGATTTTGTCAGTTTTTGAAGTACTTCGACTGTTTTGGGACCTTGTACGGCGAAGAGGCAAATATCATCGGAGATATTTTGCATCTCGGCCCGCTTTGTATTGAATTTGCTGATCCAGTTCCAGTCTTTTTCAATGTTGGAGGCATTGACTACAATCAGGTAATCATCATCATTAATCTTATAGACGATTAAATCGTCCACCAGCCCGCCTATATCATTGGGAAGCGAAGAGTACTGAGCTTGTCCATTCACAAGCCTGGAGGCATCGTTGGTGGTCACGCGCTGAATAAGGTCGAGCGCGTGTGGGCCCTTTATGGTGAATTCTCCCATATGTGACACGTCGAAAACACCAACACCATTTCTCACTGTCATGTGTTCTTCGATATCAGAGGAATACCGCACAGGCATATTATAGCCTGCGAAAGGAACCATTTTGCCGCCAAGTTTTACATGAACATCGTTCAGGGGTACTTGCTTTACTTCCATAGGGCCACTTTAATGGCCACAAAGGTAGAAGAATTACCTAAGTAAAAAATGGGTCATCGAAGAACCTGAACCCAGCCTTTTACCTGTTGGTTTCTTTGTGCCGGGTTGCTGGTGTCAAAGGTTACTTGTGCCTGATAAAAATAGGTCCCGGAACTTACCTCCCTCCCGGCAGCATTCAACCCGTTCCAAAAAACCGGTGAATCCTGAGAGGTTATCGAAGTGGCAAATATTTCTATTCCCCATCGGGAAAATCTTTTTAGATCTACCTGTAGTACGGACCTGGAACAATCAGAACGGTAATTTTCGTTGTCCGGGAATGTAGTTAGAACATCATTATTTTCGTCTTCAATACCAGGCGTTATGATGTTAGGTAGTTTAAATTGCAAACTACATCGCTTGTATCACTTTGGTTTCCCGCCTCGTCTATACTGATCAGGCGATAACATTTATTCAGGGACTTCAGATTACTGTGCAAATATTTATTTTCAGTTACCCGGCCAACGGAAGTAAAAATTTTCGAGGTGTCATCCTTAACTAATATTTTGAAAGCCACCACGTCTTCATCCTCCGGCTGTTATCTTTTTATCTCAGCTTCCTGAAGGGCACTGAGAATGTTTTCTTTTACTTTCTTAACCCTTACCATTTCATTTTCAAGGTAACCTCTTGCCTTTTCTTCTCCCTCACTATCCGGCACTGGGTTAAAGTGCCTCATCCAGACCATCATGCCTTCACTGGCCGAATCCAACCGGGAAATCCTGGCATTAAGTTCTTTCTTTTCATTATCAGGCATCCCTGGATTGCCCTTAAGGTGGGTTTGGAGCGCAACTTTGGATTTATACAAATCATCCAATTTTGGCATCACCTCATCGTGTATCTTCATCACCTCCTCATAGAGAATCTGGTTATCGCTATTTTGGATCTCCACATCATGCTCATGGCCATGATTTGTTTCAGCGGATTTTTGCTGGCAACTAAGAATAATGCCCACCGATGCAAGAATTAATATTCTCAAATAAAACTTCATAGATTGCTTTAATGGTATGCAGAACGGCGTGCTGAAATTCAGAATGTGGTTGCCCCTAATTATTATTTGAAAACCGGTATCTGGCCAACAAGGGCAATAAGATCTTCATTTTCTACCTTCTTTTTTTCATCTGCCAGAATAAGGAAATTCTGATAAACAAGATCCAACTCCTGTTTAGTCGGCTGATAACCCAACAGTTCCAGACGGTGTTTTAACGCGGCCCGGCCACTTCGCGCGGTCAGCACGATGGAAGAGCACGGTACCCCTACCTGATCGGGGTTTATAATTTCATAGTTTTCGGAATTTTTCAGAAATCCATCCTGATGGATGCCTGAAGAGTGTGCAAACGCGTTTGCTCCCACGATGGCCTTGTTAGCTTGTACAGGCATCCGCATCAGTTCAGACACCATTTGACTTAAGGCGTAAATTCTTTCGGACTTTATGTTGGTATACAAGCCGAGGTCTTTGTGGGTATTGATAATCATGGCTACTTCCTCAAGCGCTGTATTCCCAGCGCGCTCACCGATACCGTTGATGGTAACTTCGGCCTGCCGGGCGCCACTGATCAATCCTGCCATGGTATTCGCTGTTGCCAGCCCCAGGTCATTATGGCAATGAACGGAGATGACAGCTTTATGGATGTTCGTTACGTGTTCAAAAAGATATTCGATTCGCTTCGCATATAGATGAGGTAAGCAATAGCCCGTGGTATCCGGAATATTTACCACGTCGGCACCCGCCTCGATGACTGCCTGCACCATTTGCGCAAGAAATGCCAGGTCAGCACGGCCTGAATCTTCTGCAAAAAATTCTACTTCGAAACCCTTTGCTTTAGCGTATTTCACAGCCCAGACACCTTGTTCTAAAACCTGTTCGCGCGTTGAATTGAATTTGTGTTTAATATGGATATCGGATGAACCGATGCCCGTATGGATGCGTCCCCTTTTGGCGTAGCGCAATGCTTCACCCGCCACATCGATGTCGTCTTTTTTAGACCGCGTCAGGGCACAGACACCTGTTTCCTTTACCGCTTTGGATATCTCAATAACAGAAAGAAAATCTCCGGGACTGGAAATCGGAAATCCTGCTTCTATAACATCCACGCCCAGCAACTCCAGTTCACGGGCGATAACTACTTTCTCTTCTGTAGAAAGCTGGCAGCCCGGAACTTGTTCTCCATCCCGTAAGGTAGTGTCAAAGATTTCAATTTTCCGGCTCATGATATTCAGTTATTAATTTATTAGATGTTAGTCAATACCGTTGCAACCATTCTTACCTGATTGCAAATCACATTACCCATCACGTCGGTTCCGAGAATTTTTTCATGGGGTGTTGACGCGCTTGCGATGTCTCTTGTTCGGTAACCTTCCTGTAAGGTTTTTTCGACCGCTTTTATAATTGTCGCGGCTTCTTCTTTCAATCCAAAAGAAATTTCAAGCATCAATGCAGCCGAAAGGATTGACGCCAACGGATTGGCTATCCCTTTTCCTGTTATATCATGGGCACTTCCATGAATAGGTTCATATAATCCTACTTTATCGCCTATCGATGCTGATGCAAGCATCCCCATGCTACCGGCAATCTGGGAAGCTTCATCTGTTAATATATCACCAAATAGATTACCGGTGAGTACTACGTCAAAACTTCTGGGGTTTTGAATTAACTTCATAGCTGCAGAATCTACAAACATGTGTTCCACGGTTACGCCAGGATATTGTTTGGCTACCTCCTGCACCACCGATCTCCACAAGCGTGAACTTTCAAGCACATTGGCTTTATCCACTGAAGTGAGTTTATTTTTTCTTGTTTGGGCTGCTTTAAACGCCTTGTGCGCAATCCGTTCTACTTCATATTTTGAATAGATCATGGTATCAAATGCCGTGTCACCATTATTCTTGTATCCGCGTTCGCCGAAATAGACATCCCCGGTCAATTCACGGAAGAAAAGGATGTCAGCGCCTTTTAATATTTCAGGTTTTATGCTTGAAGCATCCAGCAATTCATCAAACAATTTAATCGGCCTCAGATTGGCATACAAACCGAGTTCCTTCCTCATTCTTAACAGACCTTGCTCAGGCCTTACAGGCAGGGAGGGGTCATTGTCATACTTGGGGTGTCCTACAGCACCAAAAAGAATGGCGTCTGTATTTTTTAGTTTGGTCAGTGTTTCTTCGGGAAGAGGATTGCCCGTTGATTCGATTGCTTCATGGCCAATCTCAGCGTAATCAAAAATAAATTCATGACCAAAACATTCAGCAATCTGTTCGAGTACCTTTTTTCCACTGGCCGTTACTTCTTTTCCAATGCCGTCACCGGGAAGTATTGTTATTTTCTTCTTCATTGCTTCTTAATGCGTCAGTTCAAATTGTTTTATTTCATGGCGAATATTTAGCAGATAGTCAATGTCGTCATAGCCATTGATCATGCAGGTCTTTTTATAAAGATTGATGTCAAAACCCTCTGAACTTCCATCTGCCAGGATGACTTTTTGCTGCACGAGATCCACGGTGATCATCGTGGATGCGTTATTATTAATGGTTTCAAATATTTTTCTCAAAAAGTTATCAGACACCTGAACGGGTAACAAGGCATTATTCAGGGCATTGCCTTTAAAAATATCTGCAAAAAAACTGGAGATAACCACGCGAAACCCCGCATCATATATAGACCACGCCGCATGTTCCCTACTGCTTCCACATCCGAAGTTTTTTCCAGCTACCAGAATTTTTCCGGAATAGGTTTTATCGTTTAAGACAAAATCTTTGGGCTTGCCTTCCCCATCATAACGCCAGTCACGAAAAAGATTTTCTCCAAATCCCTCTCGCGTTGTAGCTTTCAAAAACCGTGCAGGAATGATCTGATCCGTATCAATATTTTCGATCGGCAACGGCACCGCCCTGCTTATTAATGTAATAAATTTTTCCTTGCCCATTATTTAATTCTTGATGAATATTTGTACTTCGTCATAGCCAACTATAAATCACGAACGTCAGTCACTTTGCCAGTGATAGCAGCGGCGGCGGCGCTTAAAGGACTTGCTAAAAATGTTCTTGATTTAGGTCCCTGCCGGCCTTCAAAATTCCTGTTTGACGTCGAAATACAATATTTTCCCGCGGGAATTTTATCTTCATTCATGGCCAGACATGCAGAGCATCCGGGTTCGCGCAATTCAAATCCTGCTGCTTCAAATATCTTATCAAGTCCTTCCTTCCGGGCTTGTTGTTCCACTTGCTTTGACCCTGGCACAACCCATACTACGACGTTGGCAGCTTTCTTTTTTCCCTTTACCATTTCTGCCACTAACCTTAGATCTTCAATTCGGGCATTGGTACAACTTCCAATAAAAACATAGTCAATGGATTTGCCGAGCAGTTGCGTGCCCGGTTCCAGCCCCATGTATTCCAATGATTTGGAAAAAGAGGTTTGCTCGCTGATATCCTTTAATTCTGCAAGCGTAGGAATGCGATCTGTAATTTTAATGCCCATTCCCGGATTCGTGCCATAGGTGATCATTGGACCGATATCAGATGCATCATATTTTAACACGCGGTCAAATACTGCTTTCTCATCTGACTGAAGATGTCTCCACTGTTCTACCAGACGTTCCATTTGCTCTCCTTTTGGCGCAAACTCACGTCCTTGAATATAGTTGAAAGTAACTTCATCAGGTGCTATTAATCCTCCCCGCGCACCCATTTCAATGCTCATGTTACAGATGGTCATGCGGGCTTCCATGGAAAGGTTGCGAATGGTATCGCCAGCGTACTCAACAAAATATCCTGTTGCTCCGCTCGCAGAAATTTTGGCGATGATATATAGAATAATATCCTTGGCCAGAACGCCTTTGGGCAACTTGCCATTAATCTCAATTTTCATTCGCTTCGGCTTGTACTGCAGTACGCACTGGGTAGCCAGTACCTGTTCTACTTCACTTGTGCCGATACCAAAGGCGATGTTTCCAAAAGCGCCGTGCGTGGAGGTATGACTGTCACCGCAGACAATCGTCATCCCCGGTAACGTCAGCCCTAACTCCGGACCAATGATATGAACAATTCCCTGAAAAGGGTGACCGAGGTCATAAAGTCTGACGCCGAAGGTTTCACAATTTTTTCGAAGGGTTTCAACCTGATGTCTTGACAACGCCTCGCGGATGGGAAGATGCTGATCTTTGGTAGGAACATTATGATCGGCAGTAGCGGTTGTTCTCGCGGTATTGAAAACTTTAACATTTCTTTTACGGAGACCTTCAAAAGCCTGAGGACTGGTTACTTCATGAATGAAATGTCTGTCGATATAAAGAACATCAGGATGTCCTTCGCTCTGTTTTACCACATGGGCGTCCCAGATCTTGTCGAACAATGTTTTGGCTGAATCACTCATTTTCTCCACTTTGCTAAATGCTTTACAACTGTTAGTTTGGACTAGTGTACATGAAACTAAATCGCCCCTCCAGGGTAAGACCAGGAGGGGCGGGGTGCGATTTCTTTAAACTATAACGTTTGCTGAAAGTTAATTTCTGATTATGTTTTTATCAACTACGAAGATGCCGAAAGTAAAGCGCTACATCAAATGAAACACGAAAAAAATTTTAATACTAACGATTGTTTGTAGTGGATTTGCAACTGAAAGTTAGTTACATTTCTTTAGATGAGTAAATTCCAAAAAGCGTAGAAACGCTTAAAGGCCGCCCAAAGGATTGATGCAATCTAAACCAGATATTCAAACAGATTTTCATTTTGATTGACCAGCGTATAATTCAATTTGAATGCATCCATTCTTTCGGTTAGCACACGAAAATCATCCCTCGATTTTACTTCGATGCCAATCAAAGCAGGACCCGTCTCCTTGTTATTTTTTTGAATAAACTCAAATCGTACAATGTCATCGGTAGGGCCAAGAATGTGATTGACAAATTCTTTTAATGCACCAGGCCGTTGTGCAAACCTGACAATAAAGTAATGCTTCAGGCCTTCATACAATAAGGACCTTTCTTTTATCTCCTGCATGCGATCAATGTCATTATTGCCGCCGCTCAGAATACACACTACTTTTTTTCCGACGAATTGTTTTTTGTATTGATCGAGGGCCGCGATCGATAACGCTCCGGCCGGTTCAGCCACAATAGCATCTTCATTGTATAACTGTAGAATGGTCGAACTTACTTTTCCCTCAGGCACCAGCAACATGTCAGTGATAAGATTTTTACAATACCTGAAAGTGAGGTCACCGACTTTTTGCACTGAAGCACCATCAACAAAGCGCTGAATTTTTTCCAACTTAACTGGCTTACCAGCCTTCAGGGCTTCCGTCATCGAGGGGGCCCCGGAAGGCTCCACACCAATAACTTTTGTTTCAGGAGAATAGGATTTAAAATATTCGCCAACGCCTGCACACAGGCCACCCCCACCAATCGGAATAAAAATGAAATCAATGCCTGTTAATTCGTCCAGAATTTCTTTTCCGACCGTACCTTGTCCCTCAATCACTTTCAAATGATCAAAGGGTGGAATGAAGATCCGGTCGTTATCTTTTGAAAATTCGAGGGCATCCGCCTGACATTCATCAAAAGTATCTCCTGTCAAAACGATTTCAATTTTATCCCCACCAAACATCCTCACTTGATTGATTTTTTGCTTAGGTGTTATCGTGGGCATGTAAATAATGCCTTTTATGTCGAGTTGCCTGCAGGAATAAGCAACTCCCTGTGCGTGGTTTCCGGCACTTGCACAGACCACTCCTTTAGCCCTTTCATCTTTACTTAAACTTTGAATAAGGTTATAAGCACCGCGGAGCTTATAAGAACGGACAATCTGAAGATCTTCGCGTTTTAAGTAAATCTCGGCCTTAAATTTTTCGGACAGCTTACGATGATATTGAAGGGGTGTTTTTAGCACAACTGACTTCAGTGTGTTATAGGCTGCATTTATGTTTAGGCTTTGTGTTTCGGCTTGGGGTGTCATTTTATAAAACAACAGTTGACAATTGGACAACTTATTTTGTCAATTGGTCCAATTGTCAACTGTCAACTAATTAATCATGCTGGCTTCGGCCTGTTGTTTCTCCGGTCTCAGTTTTCTTACCGCAGCACCTGCCTGCCAGAGTTCGCTTTCACGGACTTCTTTTAATTCTTCGGCAAGTTTCTCCCTGTAATCAGGTTTGCTACAGGTTTCAATTGTGCGTTTGGCCTCAGCTCCTGACGCTACGCTCTGGTAAAGTTCTTTAAAGACTGGTAACGTGGCGGCTTTGAAACGTTTCTTCCAGTCTAAAGCGCCGCGTTGAGCAGTAGTCGAACAGTTAGCATACATCCAGTCCATCCCGTTCTCCGCCACCAATGGCATGAGACTTTGTGTGAGTTCCTCCACCGTTTCATTAAATGCTTCGGAAGGCGAATGTCCATTCGCGCGCAAGACTTCGTATTGGGCTTCGAAAATTCCGGCAATGGCTCCCATGAGCGTTCCGCGTTCACCGGACAAGTCAGAGTAAACTTCTTTTTTAAAATCTGTCTGAAATAAATAACCAGAACCAACCCCAATTCCCAGGGCATAAGCTTTCTCCTTTGATTTTCCAGACGCATCCTGGAAGATTGCGTAGCTGGAATTAATACCTTTTCCCTGCAAAAACAATCTGCGTACAGAAGTGCCGGAACCTTTCGGTGCTACCAGAATAACATCGATATCAGTCGGAGGAATAATTCCTGTCTGTTCTTTAAAAGTAATTCCAAATCCGTGCGAGAAATACAGGGTTTTACCCTTCGTTAAGTGAGGTTTGATCGTAGGCCACAGGGCAATCTGTCCGGCATCTGAGAGCAGGAACTGGATGATGGTTCCCCTTTTTGCAGCCTCTTCAATTTCGAACAACGTTTCGCCTTCAACCCAACCATGTTCCAGCGCTTTGTTCCATGTTTTGGAACCTTTGCGCTGACCTACGATCACATTGAATCCGTTGTCGCGAAGGTTCAGCGCCTGGGCAGGTCCCTGTACTCCGTATCCGATAATTGCGATGACTTCCTTCTTTAACACTTCGATAGCTTTTTCCATTGGGAATTCTTCCCTGGTTACTACTTCTTCAACAACGCCGCCAAAATTGATCTTTGCCATAATTTAGTGAGTTTAATGTTTCAAGTTTAAGGTTAAAATTTTTAGGCTACTTGCCCGTTGCTTTTTTCGCTTAGTATATAGTATCGGCTGTTG
>JBDSIM010000031.1:0-19110 GCA_039917935.1 Cyclobacteriaceae bacterium
AATAGAAGAATAGAAGAATAGAAGAATAGAAGAATAGAAGAATAGAAGAGGGGTTAGGTCAGATGGTGAATCTGAATAAAATAATGTTACGTGGAACGCGCGTTGTGGCTCATATTAATATACAAAATATTCGGTGCATTTCCTAGGGAAATTGGGTTTTAAGGTCCTGAGACTGTGTTTCACCACCCCCGTTACGCCTTGACGGCGTAACGTCCCCTCCTTGAAAAAAGGAGGGGAATTTTTGAATTTTTGAGAATGAAACCGACTAATGAAAAAATAAATACCCTACAAAAATTCCTCCTGCAACTCCCGCGGCATCGGCGATGAGTCCACCAGTGACGGCATAGCGTGTATTGCGTACGTTGACGGATCCAAAATACAAGGCGAGAACATAAAGCGTGGTTTCCGCGCAACCTCTGAATATTGCGGCCATGTTGCCAACAAAAGAATCTACTCCATGTACTTTCGAAACCTCTATCATCATCGACCTTGCACCCTGTCCACTTAAAGGCTTCAATAATGCTACAGGAATGGCAGGAACAAAATCCGTATTTATCCCCATGGCCATCAGTCCCCACGCAATTCCTTCCTCCATATACGTTAAAACACCAGAGGCTCTGAATACACCAATGCCAACAAGAACTCCGACGAGAAAAGGAATGATCTTGATGGAAATAGCAAATCCTTCTTTTGCGCCCTCGATAAAGGTTTCGAAAATGGGTATCCGCCGTCTTAAGCCCAGCAATATAAATGCGATGATGATCGAAAAAATAATCACCCCTGTAAAGACAGAGGATTGTTGCTGGACCTGCTCCGGAGACAAACTTGAAAAGTACCAGATCATCGCGCCAATAAAAGCCATCATGCCGAGAATGTAACCCATCAAAACCGGATCATGCAATTTTATCTTTTGCCGGATACAGACATACAATAAACCGACGAAGGTAGAGCAAAACGTTGCGATCAGGGTAGGAATAAATATGCTGGTGGGATTAACAGAACCCAGCAGTGCTCGGTCCGCCATAATGGAGATCGGTATGATCGTTAGTCCCGATGCATTTAATACCAGGAACATGATCTGCGCATTTGAAGCCGTGTCTTTGTCTGGATTAATTTCCTGCAACTCACTCATCGCCTTCAGACCAAGGGGAGTGGCTGCGTTGTCGAGGCCCAATATATTGGCACTAAAGTTCATCATGATAGATCCGGTAGCTGGATGGTTCTTCGGTATCTCTGGAAAAAGTCGCGAGAAAAATGGACCAACAAATCGCGAAAGAATTGGAATCATTCCTCCCTTTTCTCCGATCTTCATCAACCCAAGCCAAAGCGACATCACTCCGGCCAATCCAATGGAAATTTCAAATCCTGTTTTTGCCATGTCAAATGTTGACTGAAGCATTTTTGGAAACACCTCAAGATCATTGAAGACAATCAGTTTTATAAGAGCAACGACAAAGGCAATCAGAAAGAAGCCAACCCAGATGTAATTCAAAATCATAGCTACCCAGAATCAAGTGCCGAAAGATAGGGGATTCCGGGGATATAGGGGTATAGAGGTATAGGGTATAGGGTATAGGGTATAGAGGTATAGAGGTATAGGGTATAGAGGTATAGAGGTATAAAGGTATAGGGTTATTTCCCCTTGACCGTAAGTCAAGCCGCCAATATTTTTTGTTATATTCAAATTTCAGATAAAGCGTACTTATTGCGAACACGGACAACTCACTACTGACCACTGACCACTCACCACTGCCATCCTCCATGACTAATCTCTTCTATCAACCGGATATTCAGAACGGAGTATTGTTCCTGGATGAAGAAGAGTCGAGGCATTGTGTAAAAGTGCTGCGAAAAAAATCGGCTGATACCATTACAATAACGGATGGGAAAGGATTTTTTTTTGATGCGGTCATTACGAGGGCAGATTCCGGCCAATGTGCTTTTGAGATACGTCAGCGATCAGCAGCCCCAAAAAAAAATTACTTTATTCACATCGCCATTTCTCCTACCAGGAATGCAGATCGTATCGAATGGTTTGTTGAAAAAGCCACCGAGTTGGGCATTGATCAGATCAGTTTAATCGATTGTAAAAATACAGAACGAAGTTTTATCAAAATCGAAAGACTGATGAAAGTGGCCGTCAGTGCTATGAAGCAATCCTTAAAGGCATATTTGCCAGCCATCGGAACCGAAGTTTTGCCATTTATAGATGTGGTGAAAAATTGTGAGGCCGCTGTCAGGTGCATTGCGTTTGTTGATGCCGCGAACACCCTTCACCTACAGGAAGCTGCGTCTCCGCGATCGTCCTATTGTGTATTAATCGGACCCGAGGGCGATTTCTCTTCTGAAGAAATAAAAACAGCCGCCGAATATGGATTTAAAAAAGTAAGCCTGGGCCCCAGCCGCCTCCGCACGGAAACAGCAGGTATGGCAGCCTGTCATATACTAAACCTGGTGAACAGGTGATGGGGATAGGGGTACGCTACGGATATACGGGTAAGGGGTATTAGGCAAAATATTTCCTTATACCCCTATACCTCTATACCTCTATACCCCTATACCTTATTTCCCTCCCTCTATGCGTGAGCGATAGCAGCGGAAAGCCCGAAGTGTGTCGGCATGCGAGCCGGCCGCACTTGTAGCGGATAGCGCGACCCCGAGGGCACGAGGGGGCACGCCCATCGGGGGATTCTTTTCGTCTGCGGATTGAGCAATGGTGAGTTGTGAGTGATCAGTCGTGACAACAGAGATTGTACATACCATCCAATACAGAACCAATTTCTCTATAGAAATTCAGTCTTCAACCCGAACCCTCACTGGCTTTCAGCTTTAAACTTTAAGCTTATCTGCCAGACATTTCCTTATAAGGTCTGAGTGTCTGACCGGTATACACTTGTCTGGGTCGGCCGATAGGTTCTTTGTTCTCGCGCATTTCTTTCCACTGGGCTATCCATCCGGGGAGGCGGCCCATGGCAAACATGACGGTAAACATCTCAACGGGTATACCGAGGGCGCGGTAAATGATACCAGAATAGAAATCAACGTTGGGATACAATTTGCGTTCAGCGAAATAAGGATCTTTTAGCGCAGCTTCCTCCAGTTTTAATGCGATCTCCAAAACCGGATCATTGATGCCTAATTTTTTGAGCACATCGTCGGCAGCTTTCTTGATGATCTTAGCGCGGGGATCAAAGTTTTTGTACACGCGGTGTCCGAAACCCATCAGGCGAAATCCACTGGCTTTATCTTTGGCTTTGTTGATCCACTTGTCTGTATCCCCACCGTCTTTCTTAATATTTTCAAGCATCACAATTACTTCCTGATTCGCGCCGCCATGCAACGGACCCCAGAGGGCATTGATACCTGCGGAGATAGAAGAATAGATACTCGCTTTCGAACTACCCACAATTCTCACGGTAGAGGTAGAGCAGTTTTGCTCATGATCTGCGTGGAGGATCAATAATTTATCCAGTGCGTCGGCCACCACAGGGTCAACATCGTATTCTTCAGCGGGAAGGCTGAACATCATTTTCAGAAAACGCGCACAATAGTCAAGGGTATTATCCGGATAGTTTACCGGATGGCCTACTGCATTTTTATACGCCCATGAGGCAAAGGTTGGCATTTTGGCCAACGACCTTATGATGCTGAGATTAACGCCTTCAGCGGAACGGTTAGGGTCAAGGGATTCAGGGTAAAAGGCTGTCTGTGAGCAGAAAAGGGAAGCTACTACGCCCATAGGATGGGAGGAGGAAGGAAAACCATCCAGGATTTTTTTGGTGTCTTCATGGACCAGTGTGTGAGTCTTTATCGCGTGCGTGAAGGTGTCCAGTTGTTGCTGGGTAGGCAACTCACCATAGATCAGCAGGTAGGCTACTTCAATAAAATTTGATTTTTCAGCAAGGTCTTCAATAGAATATCCGCGATAGCGCAAAATTCCTTTGTCGCCATCCAGAAACGTAATGGCACTTTTTGTGGAACCGGTATTCTTAAATCCAAGGTCCAGGGTAATGATTTTGGCTTTCTCCAGCAGTTCACTTATATCTATTGCAACTTCACCTTCTGAGCCTACAATAACCGGCAGTGTATAAGATTTGCCATCAATAATCAATTCTGCTGTTTTCGACATGTCAATTTAGTTTATATCAGTTTATGCGGCCTGGCCTTTTGGTTTTCGTCCCCGAAAGTTATCGGGAGTAACCCTCACCAGTAGGTTGTTACCCAGCCAATAGCCCGGAGATATATTTTTGCAAGTTTTAAATATACAGGGTAAGTGTCATGTTTGGAAAATATGGGAGAAAAAAGATGGAAATTAACTTTTGGTGTTGGGTGTTGGCCGCTAGGCTTTTAATGTTGCCTTTTGGCTGCGGTTAAAGTTTGTCCGATACCATCAATAAAACCCCGCGTTGCGTTTGGCTATCTCCTTAAGCTCATGATTCCGTTAAGTATTTTGAACACAAGACTTAAGCACCCCCGTTACATCGGAGGGGTAAGTTCTACCCATGCAAAGGAGGGGAGAAGTAGGTTTACGTTTTGCGGAAGTTAATTATTGCCCAATATCAAAGGCATTCCTGCATCACCAGAGCCGATTACGATCACTTTACTGTTGGGTGATTTGGATAGCTCAAGGGTGGCTTCTATACCTCTCATCTTTAGAAGGTTATTGGTTAAACTGTTATTAATAATATTATTGGCGCGTGATTCTCCTTCGGCAGCGATACGTTTGCGTTCTGCCTCACTTTTCTCTTTATCCAGCCTGAACTGGTAGGCTAACGCCTCCTGCTGTTGTTGTAATTTGCTTTCAATGGCGATGCGAATCTGATCGGGTAATTGGATTGAACGGATCAAAAGTGCCACCATCATAACATTGTTTTCATGTAAGATGGCTTCGGCTTCCGTCTTAATGGTTTCTTCAACTTCAGCGCGTTTTGTAGAGTAAATCTCTTCTGCGGTATATCTTCCCATCACCTGTCTTACTGTGGAGCGGACTTCAGGGATGACCAAAACCTCGACATAATCAACATTGAATTTTTCGTATATGTACCCGATTTTTTCGGAAATGGGTTTAAAACGGATCGTGACATCTACGTGTATGGACAAACCGCTTTTGTCCAGCACATCCATATTTTCTCCCTGTGCTGTTTCCTGAACATTGTACGTGAATACTTCATTCCACGGGGCTTTCATATGGACGCCTGGCTGTATTACCAAATCCTTTTCGAGTCCATTTCCGAACTTATAAAAAATGACTGCGCGTTGTGTAGCATTTACTGTGTAAAAGATACTGGAGGAGAGACCCATCAATACAAAAAGGGCAATCACGCCCAGGATAATTAATGGCAACATTCTACGGTTATTCATAGGGTTTATTATTAGTGGGTTATTAGACTAGTTCGGGCTCCCGTCCGCGAGGACTGGCAGGGCTCAAATACCAGCTGTTTCAAAAATACAACAAATTTGGTAAGCTATAAGCGATTGTGGCTTCAATTGTAGGTTAATCAAAGCCGAATGTGGTTACTGAAGTGTTTGGTTTAGAAAATTTGCGGATCATGAGAGCACACGAATGAATTTGATGCACGATTTCTGAAAAAGAGAAGGAATTAAAATGCGCCTGAAGAAGGGTGAGGTGAACCAGAGCGCGTCTTCACCCCACAGGGCTTTTTCACCGCGGGTTACAAAATTTTTCACCCTCCGGGGTTCTTGATTTCGATGAGGAGGTGTAATGCACGCGAACTTCAAATCTGAAACCACTTTAAACTGGCAACTAGCAACTGCTCAAAGCTTCCCATTTCCCTCCACGACCTTAGCCGTTTCGGGATCCCATTGAATGATTTTCTTTTCGAAAAGGCTTTTGTTACTGGCCAGTGCGGGGCCAGCGGCGCGCATGCTGAACAAGGCGTCTTCCTTTATCGGTGCTTTTTCGCGAATGCCTTTGTAAAAATTGGTATGGTGGTCAAGGTCAGCGTTATAACCTTCAGGCGCTTTGAACTCTGTTTCCGGTTGCACCATTTGAGGCTTCTCTTTGGGATGGTTGGCCAGGTACCACTTTTCGTATTCATCCTGCTGGGTTTTGCTGAAGGTGTCGAAAGAATCCCAGCCACCGAAACCAGGTTGCCTGGGGGTTTGATGCCGGGCAACTTTTACGTTATCGCCACCCAACGTAATGGCCCCGTCAGTTCCGACCAGGCGCAATAATCCACCGCCTCCGCTGCCATCCACAAAGTTTACACGCATCTGCAGATTAAAAGCAGCGTGTTGGTCCGTCTGCGGATAGTCATACAATCCACAAATGATATCGGGCACGTCCCGGCCATCCTTCCAATAGCGTAGCCCACCCGTTGTATAGATGCGGTTAGGTCCTTTGGAGTTTGTTACCGCGTGCAATCTTGAAAATAAGTGTACGAACAAATCACCGGCGATACCTGTTCCATAATCCTGATAATTTCTCCACCGGAAAAACCGGGTAGGATCGTAGGGTACTTTTGGAGCGTCTCCCAGAAAATTTTCCCAGTCAACCGTGTTTGCATTGGCATCGCGGGGTATGGAGTATTGCCAGGCGCCACTGGCTCCCTGTCGGTCATTCCAGGTTTCAACAAGAACAATGTCGCCGATTATTTTTGATTCAACGATTTCTCTTGCTTTGTCTGTCACGATAGAACTTACCCCCTGGCTGCCGACCTGGAATACTTTGCCAGTTTTCTTTTGGGTCGCGATTACTTCGGCCCCTTCCTCCAGTTTGTGAACCATAGGCTTCTCACAGTAAACGTGTTTACCTTTGTTCATGGCGTCAATCGATATCCGGTCGTGCCAATGGTCGGTAGTGGCGATGATGACGGCATCCACATCTTTTCGGTCGAGAATTTCCTTGTAATTTTTAGTGGTAAATATATCTTTGCCGAACAATTCTTTGGCGCGTTCAAGCCTGCCGGTGTACAAGTCACAAACGCCGATGAGTTTTACGCCTGGGACCTGAAGTGTTGTTCTTAGGTTATTAAAACCCATGATGCCCATTCCGATTACAGCAATATTTACCTGATCATTAGGTGCGTATTTTTTTAGATCGTTTTGATGCGCCAGGGTAATAATATTTTTTGATCTTGCCAATAAATGCGGTGTAACGGAAGAAACGATGGCAGTGCCCAGTGCTTTTTTGATGAAACTCCTGCGTGATTTTATAGGTTGCTGTGACATAGGATTATTTACATATTTAAAGACTGATGGAAGTTACGATTTTTGGCAGGAAAGCGAAGTCTCCTTTACATGACATGGTGAAATTTGATTTTATTCGGAAGAAAAGTTTTGCCATTGACCTCGGCAATACCAACACCCTGGTGAGTGATGCCGACAATCTACTGGTAGACCAGCCTTCCTATATCGTACTGGATTCAAAACGCAATGCCGTGAAAGCGGTTGGCACTCAGGCATATAGTATGTTTGAAAAATCGCACCAGGAGTACCGGCCGATT
Organism: Cyclobacteriaceae bacterium; assembly: GCA_039917935.1. Taxonomy (GTDB): domain Bacteria; phylum Bacteroidota; class Bacteroidia; order Cytophagales; family Cyclobacteriaceae; genus Chryseosolibacter. The sequence goes on from JBDSIM010000031.1 coordinate 7,467, forward strand.
AAACCCATGCAGGGCGGAGTGATTGCCGACTATGAGTCCGCAACAAAAATGATTCAGGCACTCATGCGCCAGGCTTCTGGAACGAAATCAGTGCTCAAGGGTTATGGAAACATTATTTCCGGAGTGCCTTACGCTACAACCCCGGTTGAGCGCAGGGCTTTGTTAAATGCGCTGGAGACTTTGCACGCGAAAAGTGTCTATCTGTTGTATGAACCACTGGCCGCAGCGTTAGGAATGGGATTGAATATCCAGGAGCCAGAGGGTAAACTGGTCATTGATATGGGAGGCGGGATTACTGAAATCGTCGTGATTTCCCTTTCGGGGATTGTGTGTTTTCAATCGATCAGAGTTGCGGGCGATACCATGGATGAATCGATACGCCATTATTTCCGGAAAGAATACAACATGGCGATTGGAATTAAAACTGCTGAGCTAGTGAAAATTGGTGTAGGGGCGGTGCTAAATGATTTGGATAATCCTCCGGCGCCAATGGAAGTGAAGGGTAAAGAGATGTTAAGGGGCCTGCCTGTAATCCGCACCGTTAGCCATCACGAAATTTGCGCTGTTCTTGAAAAATCTATTTCGGCAATTGAATTAGGAATCGTTCAGACGTTGGAAGCTTGTCCTCCCGAACTATCCTCCGATATTTATGGGAGTGGAGTTTTTGTGACCGGTGGCAATGCCCTTTTGCGGGGATTAAAAGAACGCCTGGAAAGTAAATTGAATTTAAAGGTGCACATCGATGCCAATCCACTATTGTCAGTTTCCAGAGGTGTGGCCACAGTACTGCGTGAACCTTTGAAATACAAGGGCGTATTGGTGCATTGACCGTTCTGGAATCATAAAAAAAAGCGATGGGTATCCATCGCTTTTTTTATTTATGAGTTGGAAGAACCAGACGAGGAGGAGTCTGAATCGTTATTGCTTTCACCCTGGCTACCGCTGTTGCCAGTAGAAGGGGAAGCAGGTTCTTGTGAATTAAATAACGATGACTGCGCACTAGGTTGAGATGCGGCTGGCTTTGAGGCAGGTCTGCGGGCTGCTTTTCTTTTAGGCGCTGCCTTTTTGGGAGCTGCTTTTTTAGGCGCTGACCTTTTCGCAGCTTTCTTAGCCGTCTTTTTTGCAGCTTTCTTAGGAGCCTTTTTCGCTACTTTCTTAGCCGATTTTTTCGCAGCTTTCTTTGCCCCTTTTTTAGCAGACTTTTTTCCTGCCTTCTTAGCTGATTTTTTCGCAGCTTTCTTTGCTTTTTTTGCCATAGCTTACTTTTGTTTTTAAGGTTTAATCCGTTTGGTTAGTAAAATTTCCCTGGTGAATTAAAGTTTGTTTACCCCTAATTTAATTAACTCATTCGCTTTATTGCACATGCAGGCTGAAAATATTTTCTGTTTCTGATTTTACGGTGCGAAAAGTCTTTCATTCAAAGCGTAAAAACCAACGGATTGACCACCCTTATTACGCAGTGTTTGCCAATGATGACTTCTGTTTTAATACACGAATTAGTAGCTAATAGCTATGAATTCACGCACATGATCAAGGTCAGCAAGATAATCGTATTCACTTCTGTGTCGCTGGTGTTGAGCATCTAAGACGAGCACATGGCTCAGACTTTGGCCAGGGTCGGGGGGTTTGGTTTCAACCTGCATTTAACCAGTTTTTACCCACCCCCTGCGTGACGCGTTCCTTATTCAACTTCTAGACTTTATGATCCTTCAAACTCCCGCCTAAGCATACAACGCTTCCTTTTGTTCGGCTACTTTTTCGTTTTCGATGTATTCATCGTAGGTCATGAGCTTATCGATAAAGCCATTGGGCGTTATCTCAACAATCCGGTTGGCGACGGTCTGGGTGAACTCATGGTCATGGGAAGTAAACAGAACGGTTCCCGGAAAATCTTTCAACGCATTGTTAAAAGCGGTGATGGATTCCAGGTCAAGGTGGTTGGTGGGCTCATCCAGAATAAGCAGGTTGGCGCCAGCCAGCATCATGCGCGACACCATGCAGCGGACTTTTTCTCCTCCCGACAGCACATTGCACTTCTTGAAAACCTCCTCTCCTGAGAACAACATTTTTCCTAAAAAGCCGCGAATGTATACTTCATCCTTGTTCTCTTCCTCTGCAAACTGCCGTAACCAGTCAATGAGGTTGTCATCAGACTGAAAATATTTTTCATTGTTGGATGGTAAGTAAGCAGAAGTGATTGTCTGTCCGAACTTGAATTCACCAGACGTGGGAACCATCTCACGAATAAGTATTTTAAACAGGGAGGTGATGGCAAGACTGTCCTTGCTAAGAAAAGCAATTTTGTCACCCTTGTTTACATATAGATCGAGATTCTTGAAAAAAGTGACCCCGTTATCCTGATAACCCAGACGATCTATCTGAAGGATCTGATCGCCTGCCGTTCGTTTCTGTTGAAAGATAATGGCGGGATACTTACGGTTCGAGGGCATGATATCATCCAGCGTTATCTTTTCCAGTAATTTCCGTCGACTGGTAGCCTGCCGTGATTTTGATGCATTGGCACTGAAGCGCATGATGAATTCCTGTAATTCTTTTTTCTTTTCCTCGGCTTTTTTATTGGCCGATGACCGCTGACTCAGGGCGAGCTGACTGGACTGATACCAGAAAGAATAGTTTCCGCTAAAGAGCCTTATTTCCTTAAAATCAATATCCACCACATGGGTACAAACCGTGTCCAGGAAGTGGCGGTCGTGAGATACTACGATGACAGTATTCTTGAACTCGAGTAAAAAATCTTCTAACCAGCCTATTGTATGGATGTCCAGGTCGTTGGTTGGCTCATCGAGAATAAGGATATCCGGATTTCCGTAAATGGCTTGAGCTAACAAAACCCGAACCTTTTCATTGCCGCTGAGTTCCTTCATCAGTTTAAAATGGCTGTCTTCCGTGATACCCAGGCCACTCAATAATGAGGCGGCATCAGACTGCGCATTCCAGCCATTCATCTCGGCAAATTCACCTTCCAGTTCGGAAGCTTTGAGACCATCCGCTTCCGAAAAATCGGGCTTGGCGTAAATCGCGTCTTTCTCCAGCATGATACTCCAGAGTCTGCTATGACCCATCAAAACAGTATCCAATACCGTAACCTCATCAAACTGATAGTGATTTTGACGGAGTACAGCCATTCGCTTCCCGGTATCAATACTGACGTTGCCGGCGGTGGGATCGATGTCGCCAGCGAGAATTTTAAGAAAAGTGGACTTACCTGCGCCATTGGCTCCGATCACCCCATAGCAATTTCCGCCCGTGAACTTCATGTTCACCTGATCAAAAAGCACTCTTTTCCCAAACTGAAGCGATAGGTTATTTGCTGATATCATGTTGCTGTAAAAAATAAACCGCAAAGGTAATGTTCGGCACGGGAATGAGCAAGAAGGGTAAAGGGTAAACGGTGATCAGACTACGCTGAAGCTTCGTCGGACGAGGCGGTGATTAGAACACGGCATCAATAGATTTCCCCCAAGATGGATTCCCACTGACCACTGACTATTGACTATCGACCAATTGTTGACCAATGCCTAATGGCTGATACCTATTCCTAACGATTCCCTAAACCCTAACTCCCCGTTTCGGGTAATTCATTGCTGAGGACGTAATCACCTTTTTCCATTAAATTATTTCTCACAATTTTGATGTCTTTGTATGAGGTAATAATAATTTCCTGTGATTGACCCTGTTCAGTTTTAAGGGATTCTGTTAAGGCATCCGCTTCATCGGTATTCATGATCATGTACAGAGGCTTATTACCATTGTGCGCGGTTTTATATTTTTCAATCTCCTGGTCAATTTGGGTTGAGACTTCGGTTTGCATAATATTTTTAGTTCAGCGGTAAAATATTCATACCAAAGAAAGAAAGACGAATCGTGTGGGGGGATCAATAGCTGCTGCGATAGGTACTAGGTATCAGGCATGAAGGCATCAAGGTTTAGGGGTTTAGGGATTAGTAGGGGGTTGTCATTAGTCATTAAGTTATGAGGATGGGATGCAACCCTACCATTATCAGATCTCTTCTCTAACTAAACACGCGTTAGCTTAAGCTTTTACACGGTTTAGCTTTCTACTTTCTGCTTTAAGCTGTTATTCTGCTTTAAGCTTTTTTTGCGCTGTAAGCTTTTTCATCGAAGGTGTAAGGAAGATTGTTGTCTTTCAGAATCGAAAGAAACTGGAGTAACTTTCCAGGCCGGGGAAAAAAAGCATAAGCTTCGCCTATTTGTTTTACTTCGGCCGAGATCTTTACCAAAAGCATTTGGGTTTCCTGTTTGAGTACGGCTTTGGTAATTTTGATTGCTTTCATATATCAAACTACCGCATTTATCCTGAACGAAGATTTTGATTATCTTCAGTAACCTTACATAAGCAGGGATGCAAGTTTCTTTTTACAATGAATGACATTCATCTTCCCCTAAATGTTTAGGGTGGAATTTCAGCGATTCTAACGCTAATTTTTAAAAATTTCCCATCTATTAAGACACAAAGACTCACCGGATTTTCTCCCCCATTAACAGACATAAACCGGAGGGCTTTTTTAAGCAAAAAAAGCACATCTTCATGCTTGTTAAACCGCTTAAATTTTCATTTTAATCCCTTTTATTACATGTTACATGAAATGTGATTCCCCTATTGGTTGGCGAACTTTTTACCTTTTACCTTAGCTACCTATGCGCTACAGGGATATCGTCTTGGGACGCAGTGTTTTTATTCCCTCCCGGGTCGATTTTAAAAACGCTATTCTCCGAAGTCATTTGGCGGTCATTACCATGGTCGTTGCGGTAAGCTATATCTATATAGATATTTATCACGGCGTAAGGGGCAATGAACCCTACTACCTCGGGGTTGCGGTGATGGCCCTGATTACTGTGCTGCTGAACCGATTTCAAAAGTACCGTCTGGCCACCATCCTGTTTCTGATACTAATTAATTTCGCTATTTTTTATTTTTCTGCCATCGACCCTTTTGGCAGCGGGGTCTTTATGCTATTCGCTGTCACCAGCCTCATGGCTTTTGCTCTATTAGGCTATAAAAATCTGAGGCTCGCTTTTGCATTCATCCTGCTGTCGGTCGCATTATTTCTGGTTTCGTATTGGGTTGATTTTGATTTTGTCACTGAACGAATATATTCCAAAGAATATCTCCAATTCAGTTACACGACTAATTTTCTGGTGACATTGGCCTGTAGTATTGCCATCATGTATTTCATGATGGATGTTCACCATGATTCTGAAAAAGCTATCCTGAACAAAAACGAGCAACTGCAAAAGGCCAACGCGGAGCTTGACCGTTTTGTTTACAGCGCATCCCATGATCTCAAGGCACCTTTAAGTTCTTTATTAGGATTAATTGAAGTGGCTCAGCTTGACCAGAAGGGGATAAATCAGTACCTGGGCATGATGAAAACCAAAATCCATGACATGGAGGATTTTATCAAAGAAATTATTTCTTATTCCCGCAACGCCAGGATGGATATTAAGACCCAACCGGTTAATTTAAGGAAGGCCGTGGCTGATGTTGCGGAAGCTTTGATTTTTTCTGCGGGCAATCCTGATATCAGGATTGAGAATTACGTTTCTGAGGATGAGATCGTGCATACCGATCTTATGCGGTTAAAAATAGTTTTGTCCAATCTCATCGATAATTCGCTTAAGTATTGTGATGTGGAAAAAGAAAGCCCTTTCATCCGGATCGAAACGGTTGGCGGAGAGGATGAAAAAATCATATCCGTAAAAGATAACGGAGTGGGTATTGATCCCCAATACATGGATAAGATATTTAATATGTTCTTCCGTGCGCATGAAAAATCGAAGGGCTCCGGCCTGGGCCTTTACATTGTGAAAGAAACCCTAAATAAAATCAACGGTCAGATCCGGGTGGAATCCAACCTGGGTGTGGGCACCACTTTTATAGTCAGCCTCCCGGCCTGGAAAATACCTTTCGGTCAACCGCCTAGGGAAAGGTAGGAATTTAAGTAAGGGTCGGTAAAATCAACCGGCCTTCAAGCGGCTACCGTCACATGAATTCCTTTTAAAAAGTCATCCTGCTCTCCACGAAGGGTTTCCCCTTTTTACATTTATCTTTAAGCGCTTCGCTTTTTGCTTTCCGCATTTAAAAGTAAATTGATCTTCATTTAACGATCACGCTATGCTGCCTTATACATTTCTCTTTCTGGCTTTTGATTTCTTTTTCAAAATAGCCCCGGAACCAAAATTCACTCCTCAAATTATTGATGACAAGGTATCGATTGGCTATGGACTTGCCGTTGGTGACGTAGACGGCGACAGAAAACCGGATATTCTTCTGGCAGATAAAAAGCAATTCGTCTGGTATCGAAACGGAGACTGGAAGCGTTTTGTGATGGTTGAAAATCTTACGGAATCAGACAACGTCTGTATCGCTGCCCGTGACATTGATGGGGATGGCAAGGTAGAGGTAGCCGTCGGGGCACAATGGAATCCATCAGAAACTTCGGACACCCTCAAATCGGGGTCAGTGCATTTTTTAATCAGACCCAAAGACCCTACTCAGGCATGGACACCTGTGAAACTGCATCACGAACCCGCCATTCATAGAATGCGGTGGGTAAAGGTGTCTGCGAACCGATATCAACTCGTTGTGTTGCCCTTGCATGGCAGGGGAAATAAAAGTGGTGAAGGTAACGGGGTAAAAATAATTGCCTACGAAAAACCAAAAGACCCTAAGGCCCCGTGGAAGTTGACGATCATCGATGAGTCCATGCACCTCACCCATAACCTTGATGTTGTGCCCATCGGGAGTGCCGAAAAAATTTACATTGGAGGAAAGGAGGGTGTCAAAGTCTTTGCATTTCAGGGTAACAAGTGGACCGCCAGCGCCAGCGATGAGGGGAATATTTCTCAGCAAAGCTTCGGTGAAGTAAGGGCTGGCGAAAAAGGGCTAGTGGCAGGAATTCAACCGATGCACGGCAATGAATTAACGGTGTATATTTCCGCAAGAAGCCAAAATAACGCTAGTGAGGCTGGTGGTGGACTTAAGCGAACGGTGTTAACAGCGGACTTCAATCAGGGTCATGCCCTGGCAGCCGCTGACTTGCTGGGGTCTGGAACAGATCAGATTGTTGCCGGATGGCGTGAACCAGATAAGAAAGGAAAAGTTGGGGTTAAGATCTTCGTCCCCGCAGACCCTCAGGCCACCCGTTGGATAGATTATTGGATCGATGACAACGGCATGGCCTGTGAAGACTTGCAGGTTGCTGACCTCGATGGCGATGGCCGGAAAGATATCATTGCAGCAGGCCGATCAACCCATAACCTTAAAGTATACTGGAATAAAAGCAATAAGCAGTAAGCAATAGGCAATAAGCTTAAAGCGGTTTCAGGTTTGAAGTTCAAAGTACCTTAAGGTTCAAGCACGGATTACAACTTCGAATCGAAATCACGGAACCCCGAGGGGTGAAAAATTTTGTAACGCCCGGTTTTAACCGGGGGTCCAAGGCAGACTGGAAATTTGTGCCATAGGAACCCTCGATCGGAGCTTCACATTATTTGGCACACGATCACTGAGCCTTGATCTGGAGTAAAGTTTAGGCCAGAACGCAAACATCAATATTTTACCGGACAGCAGTGAATTTGAAATTTGAAGTTTAATGTGTTTAAAGTTTACAGTGTTTCAGGTTTCAAGTTGTTTCAGGTTCGAAGTTTTAAATTACCTTTTAAGGTTCAAGGACGATTTACAACTTGGATCGAAATCACGGAACCCCGAGGGGTGAAAAATTTTGTAACGCCCGGTTTTAACCGGGGATCCCAGGTAGACTGAAAGTGTGTGCCATAGGAACCCTCGATCGGAGCTTCACATTATTTGGCACACGATCAGTGAGCCTTGATCTGGAATGAAGTAAATATGTTTTTCAGCAGAGGATGCGTCGGTGGAAATTCGCCCGGGTGAATTTTTAGGCGAGTATGATTGTTATTCAGTGTATGGAAGAAAAGAATGACATCAGCACTCAAGATGATGTCGGATTGTTGATACATGCGTTTTATGAGAAAGTAAGACAAGATGAACTTCTGGCCCCGGTATTCAGTCATGTTGATTGGGAGCATCATACCCCGATTATCATTAACTTCTGGTGTATGCTTCTCTTGGGTGAAAATAACTATAAAGGAAATCCGTTTGAAAAACACATCAACCTTCCCATCCGGCGGGAGCATTTTGAGGGATGGTTATTTCACTTCCGGTCGACTGTCGATGAATTCTTTTCCGGAGAGAAGGCGGACGAAGCGAAGACCCGTGCGGGAAATATCGCCAACATGTTTCAGTTCAGATTAGGCATTAAAATAGAAAAATAGATTTATTTAAAATTTTTTTTGGGAAGGGTGGAGGTTACAAACTTGTGGCTGACATGCTGAATGAACCTTGATGTTAAAGAAAGCTAAATTATGATCGACTCAGTCCCTGTTTCCTCGGGCACAATCATGAAAGGCAATTTTGAATGGCTGATTAAATTCTGGAGGTTAAAGCCTTTTATTTCATTTGCGGTAATGGATTGTCGCTGACCGATAATAATCATATCGGCTTTTGCACTTTTTACATGCGCATTGATCCTGTCGGAAAGAAATCCAATCTCTGGCTGGAATTCACTGGACACAATATCCATGATGGAAAGATTCTTCTTTATACTCAGAAATTTTTGTCTGGCGTCCGTCTCTAGTTTCGTTTTTAACGTGGCCATGTCCTGATCGTATCCGTAATTGATTAGTCGATAGGGAAACAATACCATTAGATGCGCGTGGCAGGCGTTTGCCATTCCAGCGGCTACCTCCAGTACTTTTTCTGAAGATTCACTTAAGTCAATAACGCACAGTATTTGTTTCATAGCGGAAATATTATACGAACATAGGCCTCTTATCTACCTAAAAATCAGGATTTGCATCAATAAAAAAGCTGATATTTGTCAGTCCTTATCTATATTGTTTTCTTTTAACAATAATCCATGCGATTTACGTCAAACGAAACCTTCCGGCAGATTTTTCAAAGTTCCGTGGAATCCATTATTATGGTGGATAAGGATGGCAAAATATTACTGGCCAACCCGGTCAGTGAGCGAATGTTTGGCTATGATCCCGGTGGATTATTGGGAATGGTGATTGAAGACCTGCTTCCTGATCACCTCCGAAAACGCCATGTTGAATATCGCCATAGTTTTAATGCGAATCCTGAACCCAGGCCCATGGGGATGGGAAGAGATCTGATCGCGAAAAGAAGAGACGGACTCGAGTTTCAGGTGGCGGTAAGCCTGAGCTATGCCAAGATTGATGGAATGTTGATGGTCATGGCTTTCGTGAGCGACATTACCGAACGTAAAAAAGCTGAGGAAGCCTTGAAGAGGAGTGAAGAACAACTGCTGGTATATGCTTCTGAACTTGAAAAAAAAGTGCAATCCAGAACAGAGGATCTCAATTCCACAATTAATGCTTTAGAGAATGAAGTCGTTGTCCGGAAAAGGGCCGAAGAAGATGCGCATAAAGCCCTTGGTCGCGAAAGGGAGTTAAATGACCTTAAATCAAAATTTGTTTCAATAGCATCCCATGAATTCCGGACACCACTCAGTACAGTACTGAGTTCCGCCTCGTTAATAGACCAGTATAATAAACGAGGTGAAACAGATAAAGTCACCAAACATGTACTGAGGATAAAGTCATCAGTGAATAATCTTACCTCTATACTAAATGATTTCCTCTCACTTGGAAAACTTGAGGAAGGGAAAATAGATGTCATTAAGGAATCTATTTTGGTGGAAGAGTTTTTGAATGAAGTATACGAGGAAATTATTTCCACGCTCAAAACCGGTCAGAAATTACAAGGATTTTGTGCGGATGGTCAGACGGAGGTTTTTACTGATGTACGTATTCTACGCAACATCCTGTTTAATCTGATTTCAAATGCCACAAAATATTCTGACGAGGGAAAAGTGATCCGGATAGAATGTAAACCCGAAGACAATGGAATGGTCTTCAGAATTTGTGATGAAGGTATCGGCATACCAAAGGAGGATCAGAAACATATGTTTGACCGCTTTTTTCGGGCAAGTAATGCCGGGAATGTGCAGGGAACAGGTTTGGGATTAAACATTGTAAAACGTTACGTTGATTTGTTGGGTGGCCGCATATCCTTCACCAGTGAATATGGCAAAGGAAGTATTTTTACGTTATGGATTCCCATTCGTTAATTTTTAAAAGTTATGAAAAAAATTCTTTTGATAGAGGATAATCCTGACGTACGGGAAAACACCAGTGAAATTTTGTCGCTTGCCAACTATGATGTTGTTGTAGCGGAGAATGGAAAGATTGGCGTAGATCTCGCGCAACGTATAAATCCTGATCTCATCATTTGTGATATTATGATGCCTGCATTGGATGGGTACGGCGTGCTCCACATTTTGAGTAAAAATGAGTCCACGGCCGGGATCCCTTTTATTTTCCTTACTGCCAAAACTGAAAAATCCGATATCCGCAAGGGTATGAATCTGGGTGCTGATGATTATTTGACAAAGCCTTTCGACGACACGGATCTGCTGAATGCCATTGAGGCGCGTTTGCGCAAGACCGCCATGCAACAGAAGCAGTATGATCCAACACCCGAAGGGCTGGATAATTTTATAAAAGACGCTCAGTCCGTGTTGAACATCAAGGACCTGGGAAAAGACAAAAAAGTGAAAACTTATAAAAAGAAATCTGAAATTTTCAGTGAAGGTGATCTTCCGTTATACGTTTACTTAGTCAAGTCAGGGAACGTCAAGACTTTCAAGTCGCATCCTGATGGCAAAGAGTTGATCATCAATTTGTATGTTAGTAATGATTTTTTTGGATTTGAACCGGTGCTGGAGAATAAAAATTACACTGAGTCTGCCGTAGCCATGCAGGATTCGGAATTGATTTCCATACCGAGACATGACTTTATGTTAATGATTCAAAGTCATCCGGACGTTTCCAAGACTTTTATTCACCTGTTGTGCAAGAAAGTAGCGGATAGGGAAATCCAACTATTGAACCTCGCCTATAATTCCGTTCGGCAACGCACAGCCGAAGCGTTGTTAAAGTCCGCTGCTTTAAAGAATTTACAATCCGTTATTTCTATTTCCCGCGATGATCTCGCTAAAATGGTAGGCACTGCCTCCGAATCCGTTATCAGGGTGTTATCGGATTTTAAAGAAGAAGGCCTGATTGATATCGAGGGCGGAAAGATCAGCATCAATGACGCCTCTAAACTGGAGAAAGTTATCCGCTGGAATGTTTTGAGGTAGTCGGGTATTAGGCATTGGGCATGAGGGACCGGGGATTAGTAAGAGCGTTGTGGTTGGTCAACAGTCAATAGTCAATAGTCAATGTGTCAATGGTTATTGGCAATGGTCATTGGGAATCCAATTTAGCGGAAATATATTGATACCGTGTGCTGATCACGACCTCGTACTGATTACCTGCATTTAACCTGCATTCCAACCTGCATCTAAACCGACCTTGTCCGACGAAGCGTCAGCGTAGTCGGATCACCGATCACCGATCACCGATCACCGATCACCGATCACCGATCACCGATCACCGATCACCGATCACCGATCACCGATCACCGATCACCGATCACCGATCACCGATCACC
>JBDSIM010000032.1:0-18496 GCA_039917935.1 Cyclobacteriaceae bacterium
CGGTGGCATTACGCCTGCCATGAAGATTGCTAAACTGGGTGAGTGGTTCAATATAAAAACGGCATGGCATGGACCCGGAGATGTTTCTCCTGTCGGACATGCTGCTAATGCGCACATGGATCTGGCTGTCTGGAATTTCGGAATCCAGGAAGCGGTAAGCTTTTCAGATAAGATGCTGGAAGTTTTTTCCGGTTGCCCGACAATGAAGAATGGCTACATGTCAGTAAATGAAGTACCGGGCTTAGGCGTTGATATCAATGAAAAAGAAGCTGCGAAATATCCGATCACTACAAAATCCAACTGGCAGGTAAGAAAAAGAGATGGGACGATCATTAGACCGTAAAAATTGTAATTGGTTTTCTGTAATCGGTGTTGGTTAAAAGGTAGGTTTGGCTAACAGTGATGGTTGCCATTTTTATGACTGGCCGTCAACTATGTCCCGATGAAAATGGCTGAGATCTTATGAAGTTCCATACCTGTTAATGTGTGAGTACTTGCGGAGGAAATAGTTTAGGATTGCTGGCAGGGATCTACTGAGAAGGAAGCCTGTGCATGTAAGTTTGGAGGAGTTGTTGGACCGAGACTAATGGTCATATTCTTTGGCGCTTTTCGCAAGTCACTCACATACTTTGCAGAACGGTTCATCAAAATGGAACGCGGGAAATCCACACCGGAGAGTGGAAACGCTTTTGATAGTAGAATTTATAGTGGCTATTTCCCAATAGGTGGAAATGGTCGAAGGATTAATATTTTCCAACCGTTTGCGGAGATATCCCAGGCAGATGAGTGTAGGAATTTCAGTTGTTTTCGCTTTTAAGCGACATTAATTTTGCTTAAATTGTGGGGTTATAGCATCAAATTGAAGAATTGAATGCGGATTTACCTCATCTGTATCGCCTTATTTTTTAATGGCCTATCTCTTGCGCAGGGTCCCGGTTCTATTATTGATTCCGCAATACCCGTAGTAAATCCTTTGGACCCTAATGGCGATGGTTTCGTAACCTCAACCGGTGTTGCTTTTACTCCAGGGGGTGTAGATGAAACTGAATTTGAATTACCTTTTTTGCCTATTGGGCAATATCAGAATGAGCCCGGGGATGATAACCAGATTTCAACAGGCTGTCCGATATATGACCTGGTGAATGATGCTGCTAATAATTCCGAATCATCGTACTATTATTTTAAAGATCCTGACGGCATAGCTGATAACGGAGATGAGCAGTTGTTTTTTAGGTTCCGGCTTGCAAGATTTTCAAATGGGTCTACTTCATACAGTATTTTATTAGACCTTGACAACAAATTTGGTTTTTCCGGAACGGAATCGGACCCTAATGCGGTAATTGGAAATCCCGGTTTCGAAAAAGAAGTAGCTGCCTATACCTCACCTGGTTCAGACGGTGGTGTAAGGGTTTTTAATGTCGATGGCGTGGCTAACGCTACTGTCATTAATAATTTTTATACCTTGGATACACACTATCAGATGGCTTATGCATTGAATCAGGATCCGGTGTGCAGCCCCAGGGTTCCTACCTTTGTGGATATGTATGTGCCTTTTTCTACGCTTGGAATAACTTCTTCCACACCTTTTAGAATGGCGGTTGCTGTTAATGAGGCTATAGGCAGCTCGCTGGGTGGCGGTGCAAGTGATATAGGCGGCGTAAATGGCAACTTAATTCCCAACGATGATGACCAGTTCATCGCTGCGATCAATAATTTCACCACTATTGCTACGGGAAGTGGCTCCAACCAGGCACCCATCGGCACCAACGCCACGGTAGCACGGAATGAAAACTTATCCAATGGTTCAGCAGTGCATACAGTGTTGGCCTCTGATTTTAACGGGGATGTTATAAAATACTCCATTGTTGCAGGCAACGTTGGTACAGCATTCGCTATCAATTCAGGTTCAGGAGCGATTACCGTCATCAATTCTGCTGCATTGAATTTTGAAACGAACCCCGTTTTTAATTTAATTGTACGCGCCAGTGATGGAACGCTGTTTGATGGTGTTACCATCACCGTCAACCTCATTAATGTGAATGAATCTCCCACCTCTTCCAGTGCAACGGTATCCCTGAATGAAAACACATTGAATGGGGGCCCTGTTCATACTCTGGTAGCAAGTGATCCGGATGCAGGTGCTGTTTTAACTTACTCCATTATTGGAGGAGGCAATACAGGCACAGCTTTCACTATCAACAGCAGTTCAGGAGGGATTACGGTAAATAATTCTGCTGCATTGAATTATGAAACCACCCCTTCCTTCACGTTGACAGTGCGCGTCAGTGATGGAAGCCTTTTTAACGATGCATCTGTTACCGTCAACCTGGTTAATGTGAATGAAGCTCCCACCGCATCAGCGGATGCTACGGTATCGATGAATGAAAACACCAGTACCGGTACAGCCGTACATGCCCTCACAGGAAGTGATCCGGAAGCGGGTGCTGTGTTGACTTTTTCTATTGTTGCCGGAAATACCGGAACAGCCTTCACTATCAATACCAGTTCAGGAGTAATCACGGTAAATAATTCTGCCGCATTAAATTTTGAAACCACGCCTTCATTTGCTTTAACAGTGCGGCTCAGTGATGGGAGTCTTTTTGACGATGCATCTGTTACTGTCAATCTGATCAATGTGAATGAACCTCCCATGGTTTCGGATGCATCGGTATCGCTAAACGAAAATTCAATCAACGGCGCGGCCGTGCATAGCCTCGTAGCCAGTGACCCTGATGCTGGCGCTATGTTAAGTTTCTCGATTATTGCAGGAAATGGCGGAACAGCCTTCGCTATTAACAACAGTTCAGGACTGATTTCTGTCAATAATTCTTCCTCCTTAAATTTTGAAACCACGCCTGTGTTTACTGTGAAAGTACGCCTTAGCGATGGGGCCCTTTTTACAGATGCAATGGTGAGCATCAATCTTCAGGATGTAAATGAGGCACCCTCCGCCTCCGATGCGTTGATTACCCTTGAAGCAAACTTGCCAAACGGCACCATTGTTCACAAGGTCGAGGCTGTTGATCCGGATGCCAATGATGTCTTAACCTTTTTATTTGTGGGGGTCAATACAAACTCCGGATTCTCACTCAATTCTGTCACCGGAGAAATTATGATTAATGACTCTCGCCAGGTGAGTCTCTCTCCTGCATTTGAAATGGGCGTGAGGGTAAATGATCGTTCTGATCTGGCCGCCATTGCCCTGATCAGAATTGAATTTAATAGTTCACAGATCGAGCCCCTGAAGGGCTTTTCTCCTGATGGTGACGGTATTAATGATTTTTGGTTAATCAAAGGGATAGAGGCGTTTCCGGACAATGAAGTGAAAGTTTTTAATCGATGGGGAAATCTGGTATTTGAAACCAGAAATTATGATAATAACAAAATATCCTGGAGTGGAGAAAGTAAAGGAAACAGCCAGGTTTTGGAAAGTACATATTATTATATTATTACGGTGCGAGAATTAAAGCCTTTGACAGGATACCTGATTGTGAAAAAATGAGGAGTGAGTGAGTGCAATGATCAGAAAAATTATACTTTACTGGATAATCCTCCTGGCAATGGTTTGGCCTATGGAAGTTGGTGCGCAACAACAGCCCATGTACACGCAATACATGTTTAATGGATTGGCCATTAATCCCGCCTATGCGGGATCGCAAGAGACGTTTACGGCGTCGGGGCTTTTTCGCAAGCAATGGGTTGGTATCAATGATGCTCCGCAAACCCAAACCTTTTCTGCGCATAGCCCCCTGGATAAATTACGGCAGAGAAAAAGGCCTGGCAGTAAAGTAAGTTTGGGACTTACGATTTTTAATGACAGGATAGCGATCACTGACCAGACGGGTATCTATGGCGCATATGCCTATCGTTTGAGAATGATCAATAATGCGTACTTCTCTATGGGACTTCAGGCAGGTGTAAGCCAATTCAGAATAAAGTACAGTGCACTTTCGCTCGATGATCCATCTTTTTTAAAGGGTGATATTAATGAATGGGTTCCCAATTTTGGCGGTGGTCTTTATTACAACACCCAACGTTTCTATGTGGGATTTTCCGCCCCCCAGATTTTTTATAAAAGTTCCGATCCGGGTAAGGCTTCCGCTTCCATAAAGACTATTCCGCACTATTTTATTGCCATGGGGTATGTATTTGATTTATCCGACGCCTTTAAATTGAAACCAAATATTTTACTGAAAAGTATTAAGAGTAACCCGATGCAGTTAGATGTTAACTGCAATTTGTTTTTATCCGAGGTTGTTGAGTTCGGATTTTCCTGGAGATCGTTCGAATCAGTATCCTCTATGATACAGTTGCAGGTGTCTCCGAGATTTGGTTTCGGTTATGCTTATGACATGCCATCGGGGAGCGAGCTATCGGAATTGAGCGGCGGTTCGCATGAAATAATGGTAAGGTACAGGTCGCCCGTGAAAAGACTGAAAACTATCAATCCAAGATATTTTTAATATATGAACCGCTCGACGTTTGTTATTTTTTTATTGACTGGATTCAACGCTTTTGCCCAACCATTGGCGTCCAGTCAATCAGAAAAAAGCCATTCTCATCAGCGTAACGCAATCAGTGGCGAGGGGTCAATTGAAAATTTAGCTCCGGCGTATGCAGTAAAACTGGTACCCTTTAATTCATCCAGGATGGATTTTAGCCCTTTTCCTTATAAAAATGGAATCGTATTTCTTTCATCCCGCCCTCAGAAGGAAAGTGGCCATGACAGCCAGGAAGGTTTCCTGAATTTGTTCTACACAGAGGAGGCTGAGGACGGCACTTTTTCGACACCGGAATTGCTGAACAAAGATCATAATACACCTTACCACCTGGGCCCTACCGTATTCTTTGACCACGATAATAAGAAAATCGTCACCAGGAATTCATTTTATAAAAATAGTAAAATGAAAGACGGCTCGGCCATTACGCTGGAATTGGCGCAGTCGGTCCTTAATGCTTCCGGAAAATGGTCTGAACTGATCACTATTCCTTTGGGTAGTTCCGAATATTCAGTGGGGCACCCCGCCATTTCGTCAGACGGATCTACCCTGTATTTTTCATCCAATATGCCTGGTACACTGGGTGGATCGGATCTGTTTGTCAGTCAATTTCAGAATGGTTTATGGTCCACACCTAAGAATTTAGGCCCGAAAATAAATACCGCGGGACAAGAATTATTTCCCTACTTACACAACGACAGTATTTTATTTTTTTCATCCACCGCACATAATAGTCTGGGGGGTCTGGATATATTTTCCTGCAACCTTAAGTCCACTAATTTAATAGTGATGCAGATGGATGCTCCGGTCAACAGTCTCCAGGATGATTTTGGTATTTTTCTGGATCCGCGTGGCATTTCCGGTTTCATTTCATCGAATCGTTTATCAGAAGGATCGGATGATATCTACTATTTTGAGGAAATTCAGCAGTTTGTCAAATTTCAATTGTACGATAGCGTGACAGGAGATTATATCCGAACGGCCAAATTAAATTTGTCCTCCGGCGAGCGTATTCTCAGCCAGGCAGAATCTGATCTTATGGGCAGCTTGGAATTCAGGTTGAGTCCGTTCAGAGATTATCAAGTGTCCATATCTCATCCGGATTATAAGTCTTCAGCCATTGAATTAAAAACATTTGAATGGACTGCGACACAGCAGCCACAGATCAAAGTATATTTATCGCCTGTGCAACAAAGCATGGCTAATAAAAAATTATCTGTGGCATTGCAAACGAAAGGTCAGAAAGCCCTGACAAATACAATAAGTTTTAGTTCAGCTCCATTGGATGTGGATTTCGCTTCCGAAGCGACTCCCTTACCAACTGACTCTACCGGTATCAGTGTTGATTCAGATGCCCTTCCACTAGTGAGAGTGATTGTCGTTGAAAATGTAAACGGACTCCCTTCTCTGATGGTTATCAGAAATGATTCGATTTATGATTTCAGCGTTACCTCAAACAATACATTGGGAAACAGTAATCTGAATTTTCAGATCAACATACCTCAGGGTGCAAAACGAAATGACTTTGAACAAATTATTTCAAATGAGTTATCAGGTTACGGATATGCGGTCGGCAAGTTTTTACTGATCCGTAGCTTTTATTTCGATTCTGAAAAAACTTTAATCCGCAATGATGCAATGGCTCAGCTGGATAAAATCATTGAAGTAATGGTCACCTATCCTCAGATTGATGTGCAGTTAATTTTTCATTCCGATAGCAGAGGAACCAATAAGTTTAACCTTGAGCTTTCCAGGCACAGGTCGGATGAAGTGACAGGCTATCTGACGAGTGCAGGGATTAAAAAAGAACAGATTTTAAGCCGATTTGTGGGTGAAGGTCAGCTTTTAAATGATTGTGGAGACCTGTCTGATTGCGGTGAATTAATGCATCAGATGAATCGAACGATTGAATTCAATTTGATTCTGAGGAAAAAAACAAGCAGCAAATGATGTCACTAAGATGGAAGATATTGTTTCTATTTATTTCACAAGTGGCAATTGCCCAGAAGAGCCCTGCATCGTTGGAATTTTTTAATACGGTCTCAGATTGTGCAACATCTCTTGGCGGATGGAAATGTCTTGAACTTGACTTGAGTTCTGAATCTTCCATAGAAAATGATAGTACCAATGGATACCTATACTCATGGAGTCTTGGCGATGGAAGCAGGAAGCCCGGAGATAAGGTCGAGCACTGCTATGAAGCGTTTGGAAGTTATCAGATTTCCATGGATTTAATTGATGCTGAGACCAATACTGTAATACGAAATGAATTATCAGCCACAGTGGATTTATATCCTGAAATACAATTATCAATCCAGAAAAGAAGCGAAGACCTGCCTCCTTCATTTTTGGAATTTAGTTGTCACTATAATCATCCGGAATTATTTGAGCCTGATCACGTTTACTGGCGCATTGATGGGAAGTATTATGAAGGGAAAAAAGTCGTTCATGCTTTTCATACAGCCGGTGTTTATGTGGTTGAGATGGGCATTGAAAAAAATACGGAATTAACGGGATTAATTACCGCATGCGCGACCACTGAAATCACCATGAGTGATTCAGATATCTGGACGACACCCATTATAAAGTTTTTCGAAGCATCCAAAAAAAGTTCATCTGCTGGTCCATTTGTCAAAAGTGATGTTTTTTGCCAGGTTATATCGCAAAGTGAAAACAAGCGGTCTGCGACCTATCCGATAAACTTTTTGATGAGTCAGGTCGAGATAAAGGAAAATGAGGAATATGAAATTCTTTTATTCTCCGGTAATTCTTTTACCCAACGAAAAAAATTTAATGCAGCGGGATTGGCAGGAAATGAGTTGTACGGCGCATTAAAGGATACGCTTTCTTCATTTCTCCTTCAGCCACTGAATTTTTTCAAAGCGGTAGCATTTCACGATGGAGAGGCTACACCATCCATGCAGGATAATGGACTTAATGAAACTGCTGAGCTTCTTCTCCTAAATCCTTCCTTTAAAATAGAGATTGGATCATATATTCATACTGGCAGCCGGATAGAAAAGGGGATGCAGGCGTCTCTACAAAAAGCGACTACTGTCAAAGAGTCCCTTATAAAAAACGGAATAAGGGAGGAAAGGATCTCCATTGCTTCGCCTGACAACAACAAGTCGTTGATTAATACGTGTTCTGCGATTTCCGATTGTAACTGGGAAAATAGCGCGCTTAATAACAAGGTAGAATTCAAGATTACAGGGTCAAATTATGAGCATTAAAATATTTTTTTCGACCATTTTCATTATACACACGTTCTGTTGTGCTATGGCACAACGTGTACCAAATGAGAGCGAGAGTATCGATTATCTGGTAACCTTTGGCAAGGAAGCTCCGCCGGATACGGGCGATGACGATCACGTTCAGGTAATTTTCTTCGTTATACCCTATTCTCATAAAGAACCGGTGTATTTGAGGATTTTCGATCCTGACACAGGAAATAAACATGATGAACTTGTGGGCATGGCCAGTACATTCACCCGTTTTTCTGTCTATGGCGGAAAAGGGGCATTTTCTAGTAAAGAGGCCCGCGAGATAACACTGTCGTCCAATTTTAAGACAGGTAATTTGTTGGCTTCTCAGGTTTTTGGAAATGAGGTCCAATTTGATTCTGAATGGTATACTATGGGGCCGTTTAATCCATTGGAAGGCGAAGAGGTTCCATCCTTCAATGGGTATTTATTAAAGGTTGTGGTCGAGGGATTAAAGGGAAATGACGGCAACCATTATCGGTTTTTCCTTAGCGAGGAGTCAGTGCGCAATAAAAGTATTGAAGGAGCGAATGCATTCGCTTACAATTACACTTTTAAATTACACAAAGCACAAACGCTAGCGCATATCTACCCATTTATTGAAAATTCTGTGGTCTCCATAACACAACATAATTTTGATTTTGACAATGATGGAGAGATTCTGGTCTATACGGTTGTCAAGAACCGCGAGAAAGCGAAGGCCTCCGGTGATAATGTTTGGGCTTCGAGCATACATCCGATTACGGAGAAAGAAAAAAATCTGACAATGGATATTCAAATACAGAAAGTAAGTTCCCAGGAGAATACGATGACCCTTTATATTACGAATCAGTATAATGAAGCTGTGCCATTTTTTGCTTTACCTATCGGTGGCCCTCCGAAGTATAAATACAATCTTAAAGTAACTACCAAATAAGTCCAGAAATGAAGTTGAAATTTCTGATTTACTTTTTAATCGCTTACTGGGTAAGCGAGAGTGGCGAATTATTGGGTCAGGCCAGAAAATACTCTTATCAACGATTAACAGAAGATGAGGGATTAGCCCAAAATTTTGTTTATGGACTGATCCAGGACGACAGAGGATTTTTATGGGCGGGGACAGGCACTGGGCTTTCCCGTTATGATGGGTTTGAAATAAAGAATTTTACCGTGAAGGATGGCTTAAGTGGTGATTTTGTTACGGCGGTTTTTCGTACTACTTCGGGAGGCTTGCTTTTTGGACATAATCAGGGCGGTATAAGTGCTTTCGATGGGATGGAATTTCGTTCACTCCTGCCAGATACGCTGGACACGAGGATCGTGAGCATCACGGAAGACGAAAACCAGAATATTTGGCTTGCCACCCAGTCAAAAGGCATCATTCTAATCGATCGAAAAAGCGCTGGCATTACCTTTTTACTTCCTGAGATACTGAGGGATCAGGTTATAAATCTTGTTTATGCTAAGGGTGGACTTTTGTGGGTTGGCACTCAGGAAGGAATCTTTTTCTTTCGAATAAAAGGAACTGCACTGACACCGATTGATTTTAATCTGTTGCCAGCATATGTTGAGGTGACTTCTATCTCGCCCCATAAGAGCAATTCCTCACTATGTTGGGTTGGTACCGCTTTTCACGGGATTTATCTCCTTGAATCTGTTGCCCAACAAAACAACGTAATTTTAAAAAGGAAAATTGATCTGCCTGAATTCTCCAATGATATCGTGCACTCTATAGACCAGGATGTTGATGGCGATCTTTGGGTTGGAACGCGGCAACAAGGGATATATCATCTCAATATTGGCAGGGATGGGAAGTCCATATTCAAAGTCAATGATTTTAACAAGACTACTGGCTTCCCGGTTACTTCTGTCAATACATTAATCGTTGATCGTCAGGGACAGATATGGGCCAGTACCATGGGGGATGGATTAATTAAAATCTACAAAGAATTTTTTCGGTATTTTCCTTTCGCGGAAAAGTATGGCATTGAAAATGTACGGTACATTGTTGAGAGTCTTTCAGGATTTTTAATTGCTACTGACAAGGGGCTTCTTGAAATTACCTTTCATGCGCAATCCGACGAATACGAAGTCCGCCTGATAAACAGGTTTAAAAGCGAATCCATCCTCAGCCTTTACACAGATAGTAAAAAAGACATCTGGGTCGGCACTGAAAATAATGGGGTATTCATTTTGCCGGCTGGAACTAAAGATATTGAACGAGTGCACATTTCTCCTGAAGGCGACCCATTAAAAGTCCGGCTTTTTGAAGAGGATCAAAAAGGAAATATGTGGATCTCCGTGATGGCTCAAGGCGTTTATGTTTTGGATGCGAACAAAAAACTCGTTGATCACCTCACAACGGCCGATCGATTTATCCACAATGACATATTTGCAATCAAGTCCGACTCCAAAGGGAACATGTGGTTTGGAACTTATGGGGCAGGACTTGCCATGATGGACAGTAAAAAGAATTTGCAATTGTTCTCCAAAGATGAAACTATTAAGGCCAAAGATATCAATGATATTGATGAGGATGCCGAGGGTAATATTTGGATCGCGACAGAGGGTGAGGGTTTTTTTAAATATTCGGATAGTAAATTCACCCAGGTGGGGTCAGCCGAAAATCTTGTCACGCCATTTATTAAAGGGATTCAATACGATCCTCAGGGTCGGATATGGTATTCGTATCGGAAAGGGCTCGGTTATTTTGATTTGGAATCTGAAAAAAAACGCCACTTTACCAAACAGGACGGATTGGTGTCAGGTGAAGCATATTCGTCTGTTATCATGGTTGATTCGAAAGCGAATAAGTGGTTTTGCAATGATTATGGCGTAACCCTATTTGAAAATGATACCGTTGGGAATTTCAGAAGTAAACTGGAAACGTATTTGACCGGTATTAGAATTTTTTTCAAAGATTATCCTTCGCGATTACAGGGAGGGATTTCACCAGGCAGGCCAATGTTGGGAAATTTTCCGGCATTGACGTTGACCCATGAAGAAAACCACATTACATTCGATTTTGCTGCCATTGACCTGAATAGGAATGGTAAAATTTATTACAGGCATTTATTGCAGGAATATGATGTCGAATGGACACCCCCTTCAACTGCCAATTCCCTCACGTATACCAACCTTGACCCGGGGGAATATGTTTTAAAATTGCAGGCAACGGATGATCTTGGGGCATGGGTGGATCCAATAACAGAGTACTCATTCTCCATCACGCCGCCTTATTGGAAGCGTACCTGGTTTTATTTTTTGCAAATCGTAAGTTTATTAAGCCTTTTCCTCATCACATATTTCATTGGGAAGAAGGGTATTTCCACAAAGCGATATGTATTACGATTAATGTTGTTCTCCAGCTTTTTTATCACGCTTGAATATGTTGAGAATTTTGTTGATCCATTAGTATTCAATATTTTCGGAGGGGCGCCAATATTCAGATTCTTTCTCAATTTTATTCTGGCGTTATTGTTACTCCCTGTAGAGTCGCTGATTACCCACTGGCTAATGGATGTTGAAATAAACAAGCAGCTATCCGAGCATAACGAGGCTACTGAACTGGCGACAGCGCCGGAGGTCCCGGCAACAATGGAAGAGAAGCAAGAGGAAATAAAGACCTCCTTACCCTCGCCCAAGTGAACGACCACCTAATGCCTGACCCCTAAATTACCCAAATAAAAATTCCACATCCTCCCTGGAGAGGTTTTTGACAAATCCAGTTTCTTCCTGGATAAGGTCTTCGGCGAGCATTTTCTTTTTTTCCTGAAGCTGAAGTATCTTTTCTTCCACAGAGTCTTTGCAGATCATTTTATAAGCGAAAACTTTTCTTGTCTGACCGATTCGGTGTGCACGGTCAATAGCCTGCTGCTCTGCGGCCGGATTCCACCAGGGATCCACGAGGTAAACATAATCCGCTACTGTCAGGTTTAGTCCCACACCACCCGCTTTCAGGGAAATCAGGAACGCCTTAATACTTTGGTCTTCCTGAAATTTATTTACTTGCTCCTTGCGGTGCGGGAGTGAGGTGCTTCCGTCAAGGTAACAATAGGGGATGCCGGCCTTGACAAATTCCTGTTCGATGAGTTTCAGCATTTGTGTAAACTGAGAGAAGACAAGCAATTTGTGTTGGCCTGCATTTTCCTGAACTTCGCGAATCAATTCTTCGATTTTCACAGAGCTTTTGAGCGAATACTCTTTTTTATCCACCAGTGCCGGGTGGTCGCAAATCTGTCTGAGTCGCAACAACCCTTCCAATACATCAATACCAGACCTCGCAATACCTTCCTCGTCGATTTTTTTCAATAACCGTGTCTTATACGCATCACGGTAGTGGTTATAGAGTTTGCGCTGTTCAGCTTCCATGGTGCACCACAATACCGAAACAGTTTTATCGGGTAAATCTTTTGCTACTTGTTCCTTTGTTCGGCGAAGGGTAAATGGATAGATTAATTTTTTAAGGTCACGGGTTTTTTCTTTGCTTCCCAGTTTGTCAATGGGAACACCGAATTCGCGATTAAAATACTCACGATTTCCCAAAAGCCCAGGGTTTAAAAAGCTAAACTGGGCATATAAATCAGATGTGTTATTCTGTACAGGTGTTCCGCTGAGAATCACGCGATTTACCGCACGCAAATGTTGCACCGCTTTGGTAACCCGCGCATCTGGATTTTTAATCGCCTGACTTTCATCCAGAATAATATATTGCCAAAGGAAACCAGAGAGTTCTTCAACGTCGTTCCTTACAACTCCGTATGAAGTTAGGACTATATCGAATTCTTTGAAATGGGATTCCTTCAGCTGCCGCTGCAAGCCATAATGAATGTAAAACTTCAATGAAGGACAAAATTTTTGTAACTCATTTTCCCAGTTGAAAATAAGTGACGTCGGGCAGACCACGAGCTGGGTACTGCCTGGATACTTTTCTTTCACATACTGAAGGAAGGAAATGGTTTGCAGTGTTTTCCCCAAACCCATATCATCAGCAAGACAGCCGCCCCATTGCAGTTCATCCAACGCCTGCAGCCAGTGAAAACCTGAAAGCTGGTAAGGTCTCAGGGTAGCCTTGATTTTATTTGATAACGGCGCATTTTCGATCGTATCATACTCCAATATCCTGCGTCTCTTTGCTTCGATGTCCGCCCGAATAGTTTTTCCTTCAATTTTATCCAGGATATTTTCCAGCAAGGTAAAGTGCAGTTTACTGATTCTCAATATTCCATTTTCCTCTGTCCCTGTGCGCAACAAAAGACTGTATTGGCTTACCCATTCCTCCGGTATATGGCCAAGCGTACCATCTTCCAGCATGATCGTATCTTGTCCATGCAGAATGGCATGCCTGATTTCTTTGAGTGCAACCATCTGATCACCCCACTGAACGGTTACTTTCAGTTCAAACCAGTCGATGGAAGCGGTTGCTGTGATGGTAATCTTCGGAGTATGGGTACTGTATCTGAATTTTTTCAGGGTATCGAAACCATGAATGCTGAAGCCTTTTTCCTGCACATGGCGCAACATGGTTATAAACCATCCGCGTTTCATAACATCATCAAAGGCAAGGTAGTAATATTGATTATTCCGTTGCCTGGAGAAGGATGGATGCAGTGTACGCAGATATTCGTACAGTTCGATCTCCTGAATTTTATTCCGCTGGATAAGTTTTATTCCATTCGTGGTTTCTTCAATGTGATGGGTTTCTTCGCTGTAGTCTATTTCTGTCGCTCCATATAAAAACTCAGGGCGGATCATGAGATTGCTTTCATTCAATTCGCTTAACCGCACCCTGGGTGTCATTTCCGGGTTAAGAATTTCAATACCCACCTGCGGGCTGATCGCAACATCATATTTATCTATCCATGGCACAATATATTGCTTGATAATTTCCTTCTTTATGGAAAGCGGAAAGCTGAGCGGACCATTTTTGAATAAATCTATGATCGATAATGCCGATGTATCAGCAGGCAAATAGAGTGTACCCTTGTTTTCAAGTAAAAAACCACCCCATATATTGAGAGGTGCTTCCTCGTCATCCAGTAAAAGAATCAGCCTTAACAAAATTAATTCACCTTTTTGGTCGACGGAAAACCTGAAGTCTGGTGGCTGCTGGCTAAGCTTAATGTTCTTTTGTTGTGTGTTGCTGAAACGCCCAATGTTCAGAAAAAAAAGATTGGGCCATGTTCCTAAGGTTGGCCACAGTTTCTGTAGGATATCAACATAATGTCGTCTGAGATTAATTAATTCCCTTGCTGATATATGGGCCCATGATCCGGAATGATTCCTCAAAAATCGATTACCAGTCCTGGTCATCCATTGTAACAGGTGGTTGTCTGAGAACTGCAAAAGGTCCTCGTAAAATGGCTCTTCCAGGGATTGTAAAAACGCAAGACCCTTTTCAACCTGCAGGGATATTCGCTTATATTCAGTGACGCCATTTACTTTGTATATCAGTACAGGCTCAAGGTCAAAACGAGTGGATTTTCCGGAGACAAAGTTGAATAAAAACCCGATCTCGTAGGCAAGTTCATAACTCGCGGGCAATACAGGTCTGACGGCTTTCTTATACTCGTTTTTATTTTCTTCGAAGAGCATGGGGAATCATTCGTGATAACAGCCGTTCTTATAATTCAACACTGTATCAAATTAGGAGAGTGTTGTGTAAAGAGGTAAATAATACTGATTATTGGTAAAAAAAACTGAAATTGACTGCCATCAGTCACAAATATATCATTGGATACGGCTCCGGTAATCTTTTTATTTTTTTTTATTCTCTATTCCTTTAAATTACTGATGATGAACAAATTGTAAGCTCTCAGAAATAGTTTCAACTGAAATATCAAACCTCATTTTTAGTATAAATTGATTATGCACAAAAAATTTCTTTTTCTTTTTTTGCTGGCGCCTGTTTTTTTAAGTTGCCAACAGCCAGCTGGGACCAAAGTAATAGCGCCCGCGAATGCTTCGTCATCAGAATTCAAAGTAATTGGTTATCTGCCTGGCAGGAGTGTTGATACCGCTTCGATTGTATTCGAAAATCTAACACACATCAATTTTTCATTTGCTGTGCCCGCAAAAAATGGGGGCGGCCTCGATGCACTCCGGAACTGGGATAAATTAATTGGTTTGGTTAAAAAAGCCCATAAAAACAATGTAAAAGTTTTTATCTCCATTGGCGGCTGGAGTATCGGCGACGGAGGCGGCGATGACAGTCGTTTTCACAGGCTGGCAGCAAATGTTGATGAACGCAATATGTTTGTCTCAAAAACCATGCAACTGGTGAGGCAATATAATTTGGATGGAGTGGATGTGGACTGGGAGTATCCAGACATTGAAAACAGATCTGCTGAAGACAATGTTTTGCTAATGAAACAATTGGGTGACTCACTTCATGCTATCAATAAAGAACTGACCGCGGCTGTGGTGCATTATGGCAATCAGGGAGCCGGTACAAAGAAAGAGATTTTTGCGATTGTAGACTGGCTTAACCTGATGGCTTATGACGATGATAAATGACAGCCAGTTCCTCACTCGCCGTATAGCCTGGCAGAGAAGTCGATCAACTATTGGGTTAAGGAACGCGGTCTTCCCGCGGAGAAAGCGGTATTGGGTTTACCTTTTTACGGCAAACCCCGTCGCGAAAATCTCAGTCACTACAAAGACCTCTTAGCTGCAGGCGCTGATCCCTCAGGTGATCAATTCGATTCAGTTTATTACAATGGTATCACAACCATTAAAAGAAAGACCGAATTGGCGAAGAAAGAGAATCTGGCAGGGGTAATGATCTGGGAAATATCACAAGATACGCGCGATGAGCACTCTCTTTTAAAGGCGATCAACGATGTGAAGGGCAAGTGAGTGTGAGACCCGTCTTTGGGAAAGTCCTTCATGAATTAATAGCGTTGGATTCCGTCCTTTAATTACATCACCCTATCTGCCTGCGTTAAAGCTACGGGCGGACGAAGACCGCCTTCGCGAGAGCGTCAGTTTTATTGAACGGCATCTGGAAATTCCTACATTGTGCCATGAAAATATTTTTTGCTTTTTGTATAAGCTTCGTCATTATTACGGCATCTACGTCAGCTCAGATGAAGACGCCAGATTTTTTGAAGTACCGGAAGAGTGCGTGGGTCGACTCCGTGATCAATACGCTAAGCCCTGACGAACGCATAGGTCAACTCATCATGGTCGCAGCATACTCTAACCGTGGAGATGAGCACCGACAGGAAATCATGAAAGTTATCAGGGATCATAAAGTGGGTGGGGTGATCTTCTTTCAGGGAGGTCCTGGCAGGGAAGCCAGGCTAATAAACGAATTTCAGTCGGCCTCCAAAGTACCTTTAATCATGGCTATGGATGCAGAATGGGGATTGGGCATGAGACTGGATAGCACGATCAGCTATCCTTTTCAGATGACCCTGGGCGCTATCCAGGATAATAATCTCATTTATCAGATGGGTGTTGAAATAGCGCGTCAATTGATTCGCGCCGGTATTCATATCAATTTCGCGCCTGTTGCAGACGTAAATAACAACCCTGATAATCCGGTCATAAACTTTCGTTCTTTTGGTGAGGACAAAATTAAAGTTTCGGAAAAGTCTACTGCTTATATGAAGGGTTTACAGGATCAGAATATCCTGGCGACCGTCAAACATTTTCCAGGTCATGGAGACACCAGCACAGATTCACATTTTGCTTTACCGCAAATCAATCATTCAAGGCAACATCTCGACTCAACGGAATTGCACCCGTTCCGCGAACTCATTAAAGCCGGTGTTGGGGGTATCATGGTGGCGCACCTAAATATTCCGTCACTGGATTCATCAGGCACAGCCTCCACTTTATCAAGACCCATCATAACCGATTTATTGAAGAATGAATTCGGTTTCCAGGGGCTGGTTGTAACGGATGCTATGAACATGCGTGGAGTGACTTTTGGTAACCCGCCGGGAATAGTTGACAGAAAAGCGATCCTTGCCGGGAATGATTTGCTGGAGTTTACGGAAGACGTTGACCGCGCTATAAAAGAAATCCGGAGCGCAATCCGGGGGGGATTGATCAGTCAACAGGAAATAGATGACAGGTGCCGTAAGGTTTTGGCTTTAAAAGAATGGGCAGGCCTACGCCACTTTCAGCCTACCGCTGTTCGAAACATCGCAGAGGAACTCAATTCTCCGTCAGCTAAATTACTAAGTCGTA
The DNA here is from genome assembly GCA_039917935.1 of Cyclobacteriaceae bacterium. Classification (GTDB taxonomy): domain Bacteria; phylum Bacteroidota; class Bacteroidia; order Cytophagales; family Cyclobacteriaceae; genus Chryseosolibacter. The sequence goes on from JBDSIM010000032.1 coordinate 16,940, forward strand.
AACTGACCGAGGCTTCCCTTACAGTGATAAGGAACGAACGCTACCTGATCCCTGTGCGCTCATTGGATACGTTGCGAATTGCTTCTGTCTCCATCGGTTTAAAGGGGGTTTCGGCCTTTCAGACAACTTTGGGTTTTTATACGCAGATAAAAAATTTCACGCTGCCCAAACATGCCGATAAATTGCAAATTGATTCTGTTAAAGTCAGGCTGCAGGACTACAACCTGATCATTGCAGGTGTACATGATGACGGTATCAGACCCCTAAACCGGATTGACTTTTCCGGCGAAATGCAAATGTTCATCAGCGAATTGGCGAAAATGAAAAACACTATTATGACGGTTTTCAAAAATCCTTATGTGTTGAATGATTTAAAAGATATCGAACTAGCCGCGTGCCTTATCGCAACTTATGAGGATAATGTCAATGCGGAAGAGCTCGCCGCGCAACTCATCTTTGGTGGGATCAGTGCCAGCGGACGTTTGCCCGTCACGATTGGGAACAAATTCGCTGCCGGGGAGGGCATTGCCATTCAAGGCGGAATCCGGTTTGGATACACCATCCCTGAAGAAGTTGGAATGGATTCTCACATTTTATTTGGACGCATCGATTCGATTGTTCACCAGGCCCTGGATGTAAAAGCGATCCCGGGATGTCAGGTGCTTGTCGCCAAAGACAGGAAAGTAGTGATGAATAAAGCGTACGGCGTACATGACTACAGCGATACTGTTAAGGTGTCAAATACAGACCTTTATGATCTCGCTTCCCTTACGAAAATTTCAACCTCACTCGCTGCGTTGATGAAGCTTTATGACGAAGGCAAGTTTAGGCTGGACGCAACACTCGCCAACTATCTTCCAAAGTTTAGACGATCTAACAAAGCGGAGATTACCATGCGCGATATCCTCACACATCAGGGGCGTTTGATGCCATTCATACCATTCTGGCAAAATACCTTGCGTAGAAACGGAAGTTATAAATGGGCTACCGTGAAGAAAGATTCTTCACAACGTTTTCCAATAAGGCTCACGGATCAGATGTTTCTTCACCGCAAGTATCCGGAAAAGATGGTGAAAGGTATTCGAAAATCTCCTTTGCGACCTGAGAAGAAATATGTGTATTCCGATTTTTTCTTTATGCTCGCACCCCGGGTGGTGCAGAATATCATCCATGAAGAATTCTCCGGCTACCTTCAAAAGAATTTCTATGGACCTCTTGGCGCACCTACCATCACGTACAACCCTCTTAACAGATATCCTGCCAAAGTGGTGGTCCCAACAGAACACGATTATTTCTTTCGGCGCGGTCCTGTGCATGGCACGGTGCACGATGAAAACGCTGCGATGATGCGCGGGGTATCGGGTCACGCCGGATTGTTTGCCAATGCCAACGACCTTGCTAAACTTATGCAAATGTATCTGGATGGGGGCACTTATGGTGGTAAGCGATTCATTAAAGAGACTACTTTGAAAGAGTTCAGCAGAACCCAATTCCCGGAGAACGGAAATCGCCGGGCACTTGGTTTCGACAAGCCCAGCCTGCAGTATCAGGGTGTGA
>JBDSIM010000033.1:0-70975 GCA_039917935.1 Cyclobacteriaceae bacterium
CTCCTGAAAGCTTCCTCCTCAGGTATACAGGTATCGGTGACACGGTTCATTCCCTGTCCTAAAAGATCCCACTCCTCTTGCGGGGTAAGGTCGCGGTAATTGGGAATTCGTTTGTAAAAGTCGTGGGCAACCAGGTTCATAATATCTTCTTCAAGATTTGCCCCGGTACAGGAAATAATCTGAACTTTATTCTGTCGGATCATTTCTGCCAGGCTGATGCCTAATTCTCCGGTACTCATTGCGCCTGCGAGGGTAATCATCATTTTTTTACCGTCTGCCAGGTGCTTTTTATATGCTCTCGCAGCATCTAACAGTGCCGCTGCATTAAAGTGTAAATAATGCTTTTCAATAAAAGACGAAATCGGTCTGTTTTGACTCATGTTTAATTATGTCGATTTTTGTGCGAAAATACATAAAAAAAAGTCGAAGAATCGAAGGTCGGATTATAATTCGACGCCCGTGGATTATATTAGCGGCATTTGCGTTATTAAAGGAATGTTAAATATTTTAAAGGTCGGGGTGTTTGTTTTCGGTTTCGCTGCATGCAGTACCAACATCAGGGCGCAAACAGGTACTCATGACGGTTTTGAACTGGTGAGGGAAGCAGATAATATTGTAGTTTACGAGCGGTGGATCACCTTCCCGAAGTCTGACCCTCCCGTTACCGCACGGGAGGTAAAGAGTGAATTCTTTGTAAAGGGCGACATCCAAAATGCGCTTGCCCTGATAAGAGATGAAAGGCAAATAAAAAACTGGCAAAAACATGTATCGGAATTTAAAGTATACCCCGGTACAGATTCAGTTTGGCATGAGTATTCATACCACGACATACCCTGGCCAGTGAGTGATCAGGATCATTTTCTGGAATACCGCATTGAGAACCCCCTTCAATCTGACGGCATGTTCATCACGTTTGAATCGGTTCGCAATGATTCGTTAGCGAAAAATAGAAAGGGGGTGTCTCGTATGACACTGTCGGGAAGCTGGTATCTACAGCAACACTCCGATAACAAAATAAAAATCACCTACCGTATCCTTTCCATGCCCAGCAGCATTCCTCGTTTTTTTACGGACCCTGTTATCCGGAATAATTTAATGAGCACTGTGGAAGCCTATATCAAAATATTGGAAAACGGCTACAAATAACGCCCGCCCAATCAACAATGGAATTGCGTCACGTAATAACTTTGACTTTCGGAAGGATTAAATTTAAAAGGTAAAGCTCGGAATGTCAAGAAGCGTCACATTTTGCATACTCGCAACAAAAATTAGAATCGGGACACCGATTGCCAAAGCAGTATGTACTATATTAACAATGAACGGCGCCGATGAATAAGCGGTTAGCCCGTTTAGTTCATCCTGTGACCCCTTTCATCATAAGATATTGAAACAGTTGCAGGGGGGATATGAGGTAAAGGCAAATAGGAAGTTCCTTAGTTAAAATTTCCCCGTGACCAAACAGTATGCTCCTAAACCGCAGGAGTCCCTGAGACAGGAGACTCCGCGGAGACAACAAAGGCTATGCGGATATAGGGAATGACAAAAAAAAAGGTACCGTATAAGAGAACGGTACCTTTTACTTTCGGATCGCGTTGTTTTTTACAGAAAATTTTCCTGAATTATAGGAGAGCCTTCTTCCTGGGAAACGGAGTTTTTAAGTCAAGAGCTAAAGGCCAAAAGCGAAAGACTTCAGTTACCCCTACTCAGCCAACACCGGCCTGCTCACAAGCGATTTCGCGGTAGCCTCCAGAATCTCAAAAGCGCCTTCGGCCATTCTGTTTTCAGTATCCAGTGTAGGATTTACTTCGGCTATTTCCCAGGCGCAAACTTTTGGGCTTTTCGCCAACTCAACATTTAGCGTTTTGGCTTCATCCACGGTTAATCCATTGGGCACAGGGGTTCCTGTACCTGTAGAAATTCTGGAATCCATACTATCGACATCGAAGGAAACGTAGATCAGATCACAATGATCGAGCATCGTTAATGCCCTTTCGGCTACTTTTTGGGCGCCCACTTTTTTAACGTCTTCGGTTTCAATAAAGTTGACGTTAAATTTATTCAGCAAATAATTTTCTGGTTTCTCCAGATCGCGGACTGCGATGTAAACAATATCTTCCGGATAAATTTTAGCACCGGGCATTCCCACATCTTTGATTTGTTCCCAATACTCCAGGGTTTCACCCCGCGGATCATTTACTTTGCATTCCAGATTATCGATATCGCAGGCCATAGACAATGCCATGCCATGCATGTTGCCAGAGGGCGTTGTAAAGGGAGTATGAATATCAGCGTGTGCATCAATCCAGATCACCCCTAGTCTGATTTTTGGGTGGGCTTTTTTTATTCCGGCAATGGTTCCATAGGCCGTACTGTGATCACCAGCCAAAATCAAAGGAATATAATCGTTCCAGATTGTTTCATATACTTCCAGGCAAACACGCTCTTCCATGATCATTACGCCGTCTATGAATTTCGCGTAAGAATGTTTTGCACCGTCGAATAATAATTCATTTACGTTTTCAACTTCTACGGATTCGTATTGTTTGAAGAAATCTGAGTTTAAATCGAGGCTGGCGATCTTCATCGCTTCCACACCTAAACTGGCTCCTCTCGTACCCGCCCCGATTTCTGACTTTACTTCAATGATCTTAATCTCTTTCATGTGTCATAATTTTATCGCAAGGCAACTCCATGTGAAATTCTTGTGAATTGATCGTTCGCGAAGAATCAATGGAGCTATCTTTCATGCGCTTACTCATTACCCGTTCATACCATTATTTTTTATGGTCTCAATTACGCCAGGTATCACAGGTAAATAAATAATTTTGGATATTTTGGCGAATTGACGCAAAGCAACCCGCCTTCAGAAATCCGCAAAGGCGTGCGCCACAAAGAAAAAAAAGAGTGACGGGCGATTAACCATAGGTTGTGAATGCGTATTGCAAAGATGGCAAATTTATACCAATATTGCACTTCTTCGGAGTGTAATCATTCGCTTGGCATTGATCCGATCAGCATACAATGAGATGGGATTTTGTTGACCGGAACGATATTTTTGACCTCTAAATTGTGCTAAATAAGGATGTACCTATCAACGACTAACGGCTAAATGAAGAGCTATCGCGAGCTGATCGAGCAAACTTTCGAATTTCCCCAAAAAGAGTTTAAAGTACGAGAACACGAATTATTATTTAATGATGTCCCCCTTGTGGAGATCATTAAACAATATGGAACACCCCTTAAATTAACGTATTTACCCCGCATCAGCGAAAATATACGGTTTGTACAGGCTACCTTCAATAACGCCATTGAAAGGTTTAAGTATAGCGGCAAATACACCTACTGTTATTGCACCAAATCGTCTCATTTTTCATTTGTGCTGGAAGAAGCAACGAAAAATGCAGACGTTCATATTGAAACTTCCTCCTCCTTTGATATTCCCATCATAAGGTCTCTTTATAACCGTGGTAAGGTGAATAAGGATACTTTTATTCTTTGCAATGGTTTCAAAATGCCCTTGTATACGCAATACATAAGTGAATTATTAAATGAAGGGTTCAGTAATTGCATCCCCATATTGGACAAGATGGGTGAAATTGATGCCTATGAACAAACTGTAAACGGTCCTTATAAAGTAGGTATCCGGGTTGCCGCTGATGAGGAGCCCAAATTTGAGTTTTATACATCCCGGCTGGGAATCCGCTACAGTGACATCATTCCGCTGTACAGGGAGAAGATCGAAAAGAGTGAAAAAGCTTCCCTGAAGATGCTGCATTTTTTCATTAACACCGGCATTAAAGATACTGCGTATTACTGGAGTGAATTGAGCAGGTTTATCTTTAAGTATTGCGAACTGAAAAAAATTTGCCCGAGCCTTGACTCCATTGATATAGGCGGCGGTTTTCCTATCAAAACCTCCCTTACCTTTCAATTCGATTATAAATACATGATCGAACAGATTGTGGAGAATATCAAATGGATCTGTGATAAAAGTAATGTTGAGGTGCCCAATATTTTTACCGAGTTTGGTAGTTATACCGTCGGTGAGAGCGGCGCGGTTTTGTATAAAGTAATTGATCAGAAATTACAAAACGACAAAGAGCTTTGGTATATGATTGATGGCTCCTTCATTACGCACCTCCCCGATGCCTGGGGTTTGAATCAAAAGTATATTTTGCTCGCCATCAACAAATGGGACGACCCCTATCACAAAGTTAATATGGGGGGCCTTACCTGCGATAGTATGGATTATTATAATTCAGAAGCACACACGGGGGAAGTTTTTCTTCCCATGATAAACGACGAGGAGCCATTGTATATCGGATTTTTCCACACGGGAGCTTATCAGGAATCGCTTGGCGGATATGGAGGCATTCAGCATTGTCTGGTACCTGCCCCCAAGCACGTATTGATTGACCGCAACGAAGACGGTGAAGTTACGACGAAACTATTTGCCGGTGAGCAAACCAGCGAAAGTATGCTACGCGTTCTTGGCTACGAAACGACTTGATCTCCAAACAGCCCTCCCTGATTAACAGGGCTACCAAGAACTAACCCTCACCCCCTGGACCCGATTTCCCTTACTGGCTTTATACCTATACCTATACCTATACCTCTATACCCCTATTATACCCCTATTATACCCCTATTATACCCCTATTTCCTTATAATTTTTTTTCCCTTATCTTCCATTACCTTTTCCTTCCTGACTAAATCTTAAATTTCTCGCCTATGAAGAGTCACAGGAACTCATTTCATGCAGGAGCATTTTTCCTAAGGACATTCCCTGCAGGGCAAAAAATCCGTTCGGGCAACCAAAAATACACTTCATTCCGCAGTCCAGGTTTTTATTCCATTCACAATAAAATCAATACCCATGAAAGTTTATGATGACAAGCACATAAAGAACATAGTTCTGTTGGGTGCGCCAAAGGCCGGCAAAACTTTGCTGGCCGAAGACATGACATTCGAAGCCGGTATCACACACCGGAGAGGTACCATTGAAGGACGAAATACCGTATCAGATTACCACGACATCGAACATGAACGTGGTAATTCTGTTTTTGCCACTACCCTTCACACAGAGTGGCAGGACTATAAAATTAACATTATTGATACACCTGGTTTTGACGACTTCATCGGCGAGATTATATCGTCAGCACGGGTAGCGGATACCTGTGTAATGGTCATCAATGCCCAGCAAGGCGTGGAAGTTGCCAGCGAGCTTATCTGGAATTACATCGACACCTTCGGCAAACCTACCATCTTTGCGATCAATCAGGTAGACCATCCGAAATCGGATTTTGACGCTGCGCTCTCGTCACTGAAGATGCGGTTTGGAAGCGCCATAACCCAAATGCAATATCCTTATAATGAAGGGGAGGATTTCAATGCCATCATTGATCTTTTGAAAATGGTGATGTATAAATTTCCGGTGGATGGCGGAAAGCCAAAAAAATTACCCATCCCGGACGCTGAAAAAGAAAAAGCTGACCGGCTTCATAACGAGCTCGTGGAAAAAGCCGCAGAGAATGATGAGAAACTTATGGGCCAATATTTTGAAAAAGGAACGCTGGATGAGGATGAGATGCGTGAAGGATTAAAACTTGGAATGATTCAACATAGTGTTTTTCCTGTATTTTGCATGTCCGCCAAAAAGAACATGGGAAGTGGTCGGATGATGGGCTTTATAGACAACGTGGCCCCATCTCCCCGCGAGGCGAAGCCTGAAAAAACCACGAATGGAAGCGAGATCCCCTTCGATCCCGGTAAACCAACGGTCTTATTCGTTTTTAAATCACATCTTGAACAAAATCTTGGAAAATTATCTTTTTTTAAAGTTATCTCGGGAGAAATCACGACCTCTTCGGAGCTTACCAATAGCCAGACCGGTGCATCCGAGCGCATTCATCAGCTTTTTATTATGGATGGTAAAACACGGACCCCTGTAGATAAGCTGGTGGCAGGCGATATTGGTGCGACCCTCAAGTTGAAAGACACCTTCACCAATCAAACGTTACACGCGAAAGGAAATGAGGTCACGGTTTTACCGATTGTTTACCCCCAACCCAGAATTCGTACGGCAGTGATTGCGCAAAGCAAAAATGACGATGAGAAAATTGGTGAGGTGTTGCATAAAATACATCAGGAAGATCCAACCCTGGAGGTGCACTACTCAAAAGAACTCCGGCAATTAATTATTGAAGCGCAGGGAGAATTACACCTTTCAGTTTGCAAGTGGTATCTGGAAAATATTTACAAGCTCAACGTGACCTTTGAATCGCCGAGAATCTCTTACAGGGAAACCATCCGTACATCGTCGATTGCGGTTCACAGACATAAAAAGCAATCCGGGGGCGCAGGCCAATTCGGTGAAGTTCATTTAAAAATTGAACCCTATTATGAAGAAATGCCTGAGCCGGTAGAATACAGTATTCGTGGAAAAGAATTAATCGATTTACCATGGGGAGGAAAACTTGCTTTTTACAATTGCATTGTGGGCGGTGTAATTGATACCCGTTTTATCCCTTCCATCTTAAAGGGGATTATGGAAAAAATGGAACAGGGACCCATTACCGGATCGTATGTGCGGGATGTGAGAGTATGCATTTTCGACGGGAAAATGCATCCTGTAGACTCCAATGATATCTCTTTTAAAATTGCAGGGATGCTTGCTTTTAAAAACGCGTTTATGAAGGCCGAGCCTCAATTACTGGAGCCCATATATGATTTGGAAATCCTGTTGCCTGAAGAAGTGATGGGAGAAGTAATGAGTGATTTGCAAACACGTCGCTCGATCATCATGGGTATGGATAACGAAGGGAAATTCCAGGTGATCAAGGCGCGGACACCTTTGGCCGAATTAGACCGGTATTCCACGACGCTCAGGTCACTCTCCCAGGGGCGTGCACGATTCACGCAGCGCTTCGCGGATTACGTTCCGGTGCCTTACGAAGTACAACAACAGGTAGCTAAACAATTCCATGAATTAGAGGTCATATAAGTTGGGGCTCCTGCCTCCATTAATCGACCGTTCAAGGAATAAGTTAAGCGCAAACTGATTTATTAGACGTTTTATCGCCGAATTATCGCTTTATTTCATTTGCGGGATGATTACATTGAAAAAATGCGCTCCCCTGGCAAAAAAGGGTTGTATGAAATTATTCTTTTAATAGATTTGTTATATATTCAGGAATAGCCCAACCATTGAATAAAGCTGTTGTAATTATACCGACATACAAGGAGCGTGAAAATATTCAATCCATTATTGATGCGGTTTTTGCCTTGCCCGTAAATTTCGACGTACTCATCGTAGATGATAGTTCGCCGGACGGCACTTCGGAAATTGTTGAAGAACTTCAAAAGGTGTACAATGCTGAACGTACACAATTGCATCTCATCAAGCGACCCGGCAAACAAGGTTTGGGTACCGCATATATCACAGGCTTTCATTACGCTATCCAAAAAAATTACGATTATATTCTTGAAATGGATGCGGACTTTTCTCACGATCCCAAGGACCTGGTCAAATTATACCATGCATGTCTGAAGGATGGCGTAGATCTTTCAATCGGTTCACGCTACGCCACGGGTGTAAATGTTGTTAACTGGCCCATCGGAAGGGTGCTGATATCCTACTTTGCCAGCACTTATGTGCGAACGATTACAAGTATGCCGATTAAAGATACTACTGCGGGGTTCGTTTGCTATCGCCGGAAAGTTCTGGAAACAATTCCACTTGATAAGGTGAAATTTATCGGCTACGCTTTCCAGATCGAGATGAAATTCCTGACGTGGAAATACGGGTTCAAGTTGAAAGAGGTACCCATCATCTTTACCGACCGAACGCTGGGTGAATCAAAGATGTCGGCCGGAATTTTTAAAGAGGCTTTTTTCGGCGTTCTGTATATGACTATCAACAGCTGGTTTAAAAAATACATCCCGGTCCCTGGGTATAAAGCATCCCCAAATTTTACGGAAGCTTTACAGCAGCGGTTCTGAATTCAGACCTTCACATTGGAGTAATATTCTCTCCTTGCTGCATTACCTAGTTCTTTTAGTTGAAGCGTGCGGTGTCCTGCTATTTGCAACGACAGCGATGGCTAAGGAGCAAATTGAAACCTATAAAAGTTTCGATTTAACGCAATAAGCCCTGTTTTGGAATATTAGAAATGTTAAAGAAAATCCATTTACATTTGGCAATTCACGGCATCAGCCTTAATATTGCAATCCAATTTTCCTCCTTAGCTCAGCTGGTTAGAGCACCTGACTGTTAATCAGGGGGTCCTAGGTTCAAGCCCTAGAGGAGGAGCTCTTAAAATCAGGCAGTTACGTTATTTGTAGCTGCCTTTTATTTTTTCGGATTTATGAGTTTTCTGTGCAAAACCTTGTTCAGCTTTCTCCACCCGGACTGAACCTGTGCCAACGCGTCGGCGTCTGTGCTCGAACGAGCAGCCGGAAGCAAATTGGATGGAAAATATTAACGTTGATCACTGAATTGCAACGGGACTTCCTTTCATTTTTCCAACCATCATTTACCACTCAAATGCATAGATTATCGCGTGATCTTTTGCCTAAAAGGAAGTGAAGCCACGGCGTTGGCCGGTTTAGGGCTCGGTATCTATCCTTTTAGTCACGAAGATTTTATTCTCCTAAACCTTTGCGACACACCATCTATTTATTAACTTTGTTATTCAAAGTACTTTCAAAATGAAGCCAATTCAGGAGTATGAAAAGGACATCGCTTCCATTCGCACGATGATGGAACGTTCGTCAAAATTCATTTCATTAAGCGGATTGTCGGGTGTGCTGGCCGGCATCTATGCATTAGCAGGAGCCGTGGCGGCCTATTATATTGTCCACTATCCGGTGTCACCTGATCCTTACCTGACTTACTCCATCACCGAACCCGGCGTTCTTACGAAATTAATAATTATTGCAACCGCTGTGTTAATCGCTTCCGTTTCTGCGGGGTTATGGCTTAGCCACCAAAAAGCTAAAAAACACGGTATAAAATTGTGGAGTCCTGCGAGCCGCGCCGTTTTGATCAATATGGCGATTCCCTTGATTTCCGGAGGCATCTTTATACTCATCATGCTTTACACCGGTCATTTTGGTTTGGCAGCTCCCGCATGCCTCATTTTTTATGGTATCGCCCTGATTCAGGGAAGTTCCAACACGTATGATGAAGTCCGATATCTTGGGTTTTGTGAAATAGCTTTAGGCTTAATCTCAGCGGTGTTTCCCGCATACGGCCTGATATTCTGGTCATTCGGATTCGGCGTTCTGCACATCATTTACGGTTCCATCCTGTATAACAAGTACGACAAGTGAAGAATCCATTCGAACATTTAGACAAAATGCTTGAACATCGGGTAAGACTACAGATCATGTCAGTTCTGATCACCAATAATATATATGATTTTAATGGACTGAAAGAAATACTGGATGTAACCGACGGCAATCTAGCTTCACACATCAAGGCCCTGGAGAAGGAAAAATATGTTTCTGTATCCAAATCTTTTCTCGGACGGAAACCGAACACAAAATATAAGATCACTGAGCGGGGCCGAAATGCTTTTAAAAAGCACCTGGACGCCCTTGAGGCAGTGGTAAAACACGTAAAATAAATTTTTTTTCCCAGTTACTTTGATTTTGAAAGTACTTTTAAATTTTCTGAAGATAGAAACAAAACCCAAAACAATAATAATATGCACACCGTACAGCAAAGCACTCAAAACCTTCCTGAACGTTTTAACCGTTGGATACAAGAGTCTATCATGGTAAAACTATTCTCCATCGGATTTTTGATTCTTATCCTTCTCATCCCATCCGCCTGGATCGAAAACCTTATTTACGAACGGCAGCTGCGGGCAGATCAGGTGATTGAAGAAGTAGCCAGCAAGTGGTCTGACGCGCAAACAATTTCAGGCCCGGTACTGATCATTCCCTATAAAAAAAATGAGGTTATCAATTCGGGTAAAGAAGGGCAACAAATCAGAGCGTATGAAGAGAAAGCATTTTTTCTTCCGCATCAGCTCGATATCACCGGGAATATAGATCCTCAGATTCTGCACCGTGGAATTTTTGATGCGGTAGTATATGAATCCTCCTTGAATATTCACTCGATATTTACAATACCCGATTTCAAGAGCTTGTCTATACCGCAAGAGATGGTTTTGTGGAATAAGGCTTACCTGGTTTTTGGTATCACCGACGTTAGGGGCATACAGGACAGCCTGATACTCATGGCAGGAAAACAACTACTTGAGGCAGAACCCTCTAACAATATAGGGGTATCCATACGGAAAACTATTCATCCGGATTACACCACAAACGCTACCAAGGTTGAAAAGCCAGATGCGATGGACAACGGTATCATAACAAAACTACAATGGGAGAATGCCGAAAGTTTTGTTGGCAACATCACCATAAAACTGAACCTCAAAGGAAGCCGCAGACTCGATTTTATTCCCGCAGGGAAAACCACTTCGGTCAAACTCATGGGGACATGGAATAACCCAAGTTTTGACGGAGAGTTCTTACCGAATACCCGGGAAGTCACCGAAAAGGGTTTTGCCGCCTCCTGGAAAGTTCTCCATTTCAATCGTCCTTTTTCCCAACAATGGACCGAAAACAATCAGGAACTCAGCGGTGCCGATTTTGGCGTGAAGCTTTTAATACCAGTGGATCAGTATCAGAAAAGCATTCGAACGGCCAAGTATGGAATTCTTATTATTCTATTAACCTTCATGGCGCTGTTCCTGGTCGAGATCACCCAAAAAATCAGAATACATCCGTTTCAATATATTCTCATTGGTGCCGCATTGACAATCTATTACACGCTGTTGCTAAGCTTCTCCGAGCATGTGGGCTATAACCTGGCGTACATCATTTCATCCCTGGCAACGGTTGGCTTGATCAGTGCCTATTCAACCACATTCTTTAATCATTTTAAACTGGCCGCTTTGTTCAGTGCACTTCTATTGGTTTTTTATCTCTTTATCTATATCATCATCCTTCAGCAGGATTTTTCTTTACTGCTGGGTAGCATCGGACTGTTCGTGATCGTTGGAACCCTGATGTATTTTTCCAGGAAGGTGAGGTGGTATAAAGAAATCCCTTCGGCGCAGGCATAAATGGTATAGCAGTAGGCAATGAGGATCACTCGTTGCCTACGCTTTTCCCCTAGAAACTTTTTTCCGTTTTCATGAAACCACGGCTGAATTCTTCGGACGGATTAAAAGACGATGGTCTAATCCTTCTCCAAAAATGGATATCTATAATCTACTGCCGGAACAAAAGTTTCTTTTATAGTCCGCAAACTCACCCACCGCAGCAAATTTACTTTTGCTCCCGCCTTATCATTCGTTCCGGAACCGCGTGCTCCGCCAAAAGGCTGTTGTCCCACCACTGCGCCGGTAGGCTTATCGTTAATATAAAAGTTCCCCGCGGCATTAGACAGCTTCTTCGTGGCCATTTCAATCGCGAAACGATCTCCCGAGAAGATAGAGCCAGTCAGGGCATAAGGGGAAGTACTATCTACAAGCTCCAGGGTTTGCTCAAAGTTTTCGGCGTGATAGACATACACCGTTAACACAGGTCCAAAAACTTCCTCACACATCGTTAACGATAACGGATCTTTTGTAACCACAACAGTGGGATCAATAAAGTATCCTTTAGACTTGTCGTATTTGCCACCGGCGATGATTTCATTCATGCCGTCGTTGCGCACTTTTTCGATGTAACCGGTAATTGAATGAAAGGCGTTTTCATCTATCACTGCATTGAAGAAATTACCAAAATCCTCAGTGCCTCCTATTTTGAAACTCTTAAGGTCTTCCAGCACATATTTTTTTACCTCCTCCCAGAGGTTGCTGGGTATGTAGCACCTGGAGGCAGCGGAACACTTCTGCCCCTGGTACTCAAACGCGCCACGCACCATGGCCGTGGCTACTTCCCTGGCATTGGCGCTTTTATGTACCATGATAAAATCTTTTCCGCCGGTTTCGCCAACTATGCGGGGGTAAGATTTGTAAAGGTGAATATTCTGGCCGATCGTTTTCCACATGTTCTGAAACACACCCGTGCTGCCTGTGAAGTGTAGCCCTGCAAAATCACGATGATTGAAAATTACCCCTCCAACCGTAGGGCCATCCGCATAAACAAGATTGATTACGCCATCCGGTAAGCCCGCCAGTTTAAAGACCCGCATAATAACTTGCGCCGCATAAATTTGCGAATTCGCCGGTTTCCAAACTACAGTATTTCCCATAAGGGCCATGCTGCTGGGCAAGTTTCCCGCAATAGCGGTAAAATTAAACGGTGTTAGGGCGAAGGTAAAACCTTCCAGCGGCCTGTATTCGATCCGGTTCCATACACCAGGAGATGACTCCGGCTGATCCTGGTAGATCTGTGACATGAAGTACACATTAAAACGCAGAAAGTCTATCAGTTCGCAAGCCGAATCGATTTCCGCCTGATAGGCACTCTTTGATTGGCCTAACATCGTTGCAGCATTGATCTTATAGCGCCACGGCCCGGCCAATAATTCGGCTGCTTTTAAAAAAATACTTGCGCGATGTTCCCAGCCCAGGTTTACCCAGAGTTCCTTTGCAGCAAGAGAAGCCTGAACGGCCTGCTCAACGTGCGATTTGTCTCCTTGGTGATAGTAACCCAGAACATGATGATGGTCATGCGGAGGGGAAAGCTTGATTTTTTTTCCTGAACGCACTTCCTCTTCGCCGATGTACATTGGAATATCTAAAACCTGTGAACGTGCTTCTTCCAGCGCCTTCTTTAACAATGCACGCTCCTTGCTTCCAGGCGCATAGTTAAGTACAGGTTCGTTTTTGGGAAGGGGGACATGATAAAATCCTTTCGGCATAAGTATTCGGTTATGTATTGCGTCGTTTAAAGGTAATTGAAATCATAATATGTTGTGCAGTTCAGAAAGGCAACGTATCTCGTGATTCACCGGCGACGAATGCGTTACTCCGGAGGGATTAAAAAATACGGTGTCAATAGAAGCATTGCTGGCGCCTCCCATATCCGTTATCAGATTGTCGCCAATCATAACCACTTCATGACACTGAAGTCCATTAACTGACAGCGCATAGTCAAATATTTCACGTGAAGGTTTTTTAAATCCGGCACTTTGAGAAGTTACTACATGATCAAAATAGTGGGTGATATTACCTGACAAAAGCTTAACAGTCTGAATCTCTTCAAATCCGTTGGTCACAATCGTCAGGGCATAACGATTTGATAAATAATCCAAAACCTCCTTTGCAAACGGAACAAGGTTTGCTTTTTTTGGACAACCATAAAGGTATTCATGCGAAAGGTCGGCGCACAACTTTTCCTCATAGGCTTGAAAGGGTTCCAGTATTTGTTTGAACCTTTCTTTGCGGATAACCTCATTGTCAATTAACCCGCGGTCGTATAGTTCCCACAACCGGAAATTCACTGTGCTGAAATGTTGATGGAAATCTTCAAACCGAATACCCTTCTCAAGGAGTTTATAGGCGGAGTGCAGTTCGAGAAGGGTTTCCCGTGCGTTACATTCATAGTCCCATAAGGTATGGTCAAGGTCGAAGAATATACATTTGTAGTGGGGGCTTTTTAGGCCATTTTGCACCTGTGAAGGCCTTCTAGTGTCAATGCTCATGAATTCACCTTAAGTACTTAAACCCGGTTTCTGCCAGGCTTCCATCTGGACTTTATTTACAGCCAGTTCCCGATTCGAGTATAATGTCTGATACAATTGCTGGTCTTTTTGTAATTGCTGATCCTTTCTTAAAAACTGAAAAATCTGTTTTAAAATTTCATAAACTTCATCCTTTATCTGATAAAAAACCCAATGATTGTTACGGCTGAAGGTAAGAATGCCGGAATTTTTCAAATAAGTAAGGTGACGGGACGTTTTAGTCTGGGTAAAATCGAGTATTTTTTCCAGATCGGAAATACACATTTCTTCGTTTTCAAAGATGAGGTGCAGGATCCGCAACCGGGATTCATCCGCGCATGCTTTGAAAATCTGCGAACCGAGGGTCAAATTGAAACTTTTTAGGCGCATTTAGCATCTTATAGTACCGCTCAAAGTTATACATTAGGCTGTCATTGGCCTTGTTTTTATATTTGATACAATTAAATTTGCGTGCGTGAGGTTTTTGATGAAAAAATACAACATCGTTTTGGCAGTGCTGGTTGTGGGAGGTATTATGCTTACGCAGGAAACCTATGCGCAGCAACAAAAGCGTATAATCCAGCTTTCCGGGGTCACCATGGACACAGTCAGCGGGCCCGTTCCGTTCGTTAACATCTATGTTCCCCTGGCTGGAAGGGGAGTAAAAACCAATTCTGTTGGGTTTTTTTCCATGCCTGTTCTAGTGGGTGACAGTGTGGTCATCAGTTCCGTTGGATATCAGCGACAGTATTACGTCGTGCCTGATGCGAAAACAGAATATCTTACCATTATCATCCCAATGGTGCAGGACGTTACCTATTTAAGTGAAATAGAAATTCTACCCTATCCAACGGAAGAAGTTTTTAAGGAGGCTGTCCTGGCTTTAAATCTGCCTGCCATTGACCAAATTGACGAAAGAAACCTTAATGCCGAATTGTTGGCCCTCATGTTAAAAACCACACCCATGGACGGACCATTGAACCAGCGATATTCATTAAATCAGTGGGCTGCCAGTCAGAATGATAAATTTATGCCCGTGACGAACCCGTTCCTCAATCCATTTAACTGGATGAAATTTTTTAACGGTCTGAAGAAAAACAAAAAGAAGTAGCAGAATTTTAGTTACCTCTTCGTTTTGGACGAAGAAATTCCAATGATTCCCGGAATAAAGTTCGCTGACTAATTCATTTTAATTAGCCGGGATAAAAATATCAAACTGCGCGCCTTGGCCCAACTTCCCCGTAGCAGTAATAACGCCGTTGTGGTTTTCAATAATCCTTTTGCAAATGGCAAGTCCGATTCCTGTTCCACCGTATTCCTCAAAAGTATGAAGCCTCTGAAATACTTCAAATATTCGGTCTTTATATTGCGGGTCGAAACCGATACCATTGTCGCTAAAAGTGATATGGCAGTATTTTATTTGTGGAAGTAGCGTCTCCTTCCGATTTTTCATCCATTTTTTATTTAGTCCCCTTCCCATGGCTATTTCACTTTTAATAATGAGGTAAGGTGGGACATCAGGCTTTGAAAATTTAAAAGCATTCCTAACCAGGTTCTGAAGCACCTGACGAAACGGTAACGGCATAATTTTGACATGACAAAGGGTTATCGTTTCCAGTATTGCTTTTTTCTCGTGTATAACATCCTCGAAATCCGTTTTAACCTCGCTCCAAAGTAAATTGAGGTCTATGTTTTCAATCCTGCGTTCACCACTCTTTGCTCGGGAATATTCCAGTAAATCTTCAATAAGTTGCTGCATGCGTTGAGCGATTTGCGTCATCCTCAGGAAATAACCTTTTCCGGTTTCAGATAAATTTTTCTCCTCTTCCAGCATTATAAAGGAGGCAAAGTTTTGAAGTTTGCGCAACGGTTCTTGTAAATCATGGCTCGAGACATAGGTAAAAGAAGTCAACTCATTATTGGCGTTCTCGAGTTCCGCATTCTTTTGCACCAATTGCCTCGTTCTGCTAACAACTGCTTTTTCCAATTCCTCCTTTTGTTCTTTCTGTAAATGAATATCAGTATTGCTGCCCACCCACATTTTTATTTTTCCACCTTCATCTTTGACGGGCAAAGCCCTGCTCAAATGCCATTTAAACTCACCCTTTGTATTTAAAATCCTGCATTCAACGTCAAATAAATTTCCGGTTGCTACGGATTGTTGCCAGCTTTTTTTTGTTCGTTCCACATCTTCAGGGTGCATCACTTTTTCCCATCCCCAACTCCTCAATTCTTCAAATGAATAGCCAGTATCTTCAATCCATTGTTGATTATAAAAAGTTACGTTTCCCGCTGCATCTGCAGTGGATATCTTTTGAGGCATGGCATTCGTAAGAAGCCGAAATTGCTTTTCGCTCTCTTCAATTTTTTTTCGGGCAACAACCTGTTCAGTAATTTCATGCGCTAAAGCCATCACACCTGATATCATTCCATCAGCCTCCCGTAACGGTTCATACACAAATTTTACAAATATGTTTTCAAACTTTCCGTTGCGCCTTATATTAAGAGGAAGCTCATGTGATACCGATCGTTCACCTGTATTATATACGTTATCCAAAAGTTCTTTTAAGCCCTGATCTTTAAATTCAGGAAGTACATCAAATGCAGGTTTGTGTAATGTCTCTTCAATCTTACTGCCCCACAATTCAACCATCGCTTCATTTATGGTTTCTATTACATAATCAACTCCTCGCAGTACGCAAATTGCTAAAGGTGCTTGTTGGACCAGAAGCCGGAACCTTTCTTCACTTACTTTTATTTTTTTGTTTAATAGTGCCTGCGGGGTTACCTCATTAGCTATTACCGCCACTCCTTCTATTTTGCCACTTACATTTCTTTGCGGCTGGTAAACAATATTAAAATACCGATCCTCCAGATTACCATTGTGATTTAAGCGGGCAACAATTTCATTGGCATAATGCGGAACACCGGTAGTGTATACCTTATCGATCAATGCTGGAAATGGCTGGTCCTTCAGTTCGGGCAAGACTGAGAGCAGGGTTTTTCCTTCCACATCCTTGCCTGTTCCCCAAAATTCCTTCATCAAGTCATTGGCCAGCGTCACCACCATTTCTTTTCCTTTTATTATCGAAAAAGCAAATGGTGACTGCATCATCATCGCGTTGTAGCGCTTTTCACTATCGGCCACTTTCTTCAACAATATTTTCTCTTTCAGAAGCGGTTCTGCGTTTGTTTCATTTTCGGTTACATCCTCCGCCCGTTGAATAATATATTTCACACTATTAAACTCGTCAAGGATTGGGGAGTGACAGTGCCTCCAATGCTTTCGTGCAAAACCGCCGCCGTCTGATGATGGTAGTGGAATATCATGTCTAACAACAGCCATTGAATCGGCTGCCCTATTGTCAAGTACGCGATTAATAGAAGCCAAAATTTTGTACGCCCCATCGGCAGAACTATCGTTCGGGTTATCAGGAAATGCATGGAAGAAGTTTTGCCCTACAATTATTTCTCTGGTAGTTTTTGTAGTATTTAAATACAGGTCTGATGCAGCTAGTATTGTAAAGTCGCGATCCATCACCACTTCCAAAGCCGAACTTTGTTCGAATAACTGCATATAGTCCAGCGTATTCATATGTATTGTATAATATTAAACTAATTCGAGATGTGTTGATGGATATACAAACACGTATTCAATTCTAAATTTTTGCGACGGCACTCATTTACATGAGCCCATATTTCAAGCATTACTTTGGCAGGACAGGTATAAACAGTTCCCTTGAAGGTCGGGAAAATTTTTTCGCTTCCAATAGATTAAGTACAAAGTGAAGACCTTTCTCAAGTCCTTCGAGACTCCCCTTGCGAATATAGTAATGCGCTCCATTTTTATAAAGCAAGTCAGCCGTATCCTCATAAAGCGAGGTTGAGTAAATGACAACGGGAAGTTCTTTTAATATTTCGTCTTTTTTTATTTCTACCAGGCACTCGCTGCCATTTTTACGTGGCATATTTAAATCGAGAAAAAGCACATCAGGAAGTTGTTTTAAATTTTTGTTTAAATACATCATGAGTTTTTCTCCATCGTCGACGATAGTCAGGTGGGTCGCGATGGGTATTTTCTGTAATGCCCTGCTGAAGAAAAAACCGTCGTCTTTGTCGTCATCTGCTAACAGAAGGTAAAATTGATCGCGCATTTCCACTATTTAAACAAATATTAAATATAAACCCATTAATTTAGCTCGAATAAGTGTCTACGTGGCGGTGGTCAATCTTGTAGGAAAAAGAATCAGGGTAAATATTTTTAACTGCTATTACCTATGCTAACACAAAAAAACCTCCGTTCATCATCCCAATAGTGGCCGATCATCCATCCAGGCGGAACAGATATGCTATTAACTACCCAACTGAAACATTTAAAAATGCCTATGAAAAGTCTGCCTCTTACGATCAGAATAATAAGAAAAACCGCGGTGGCTGCTTACGCCGGCTTACGTTATTACGCTTCCGCTGCTGAGGGGCAAGATGAGAAATTTTCACAGCTAGGTAACGAAGTTTAGTGAAAAAAGGCATTTGTTTCAGCCAAATGAATTATAGAAGATTTTAACAATAAGGCCCAAGCACTGGAATAAACTACTAAAGGGTAAATACAACCGTTGTTATAAATTGTAACTGCTGGTTGAAAGTCTGCTTGGGGAATTTACTCCAGGCGGCTTTTTAATGGCGATCTTTTTTTATGTAATTCTATGTCCATGATTGAGCATTATTTCAAAAGTATCTGCCGCCATCTCCTTCGAAATAAGGCAAACTTTTTTTTAAGTTAGCAGGGCTTACCCTTGCCTTGGCTAGTTTTCTGGTAATTGCCCTCTATGTGTCGTATCAATTGTCATTCGATCGCTACCACAATGAATTTGAAAATATCTACCGCGTCAACACAGAAAGAAAAGAAAACGGAAGGCTGGAAAAATATGGTATCCCCTACCACACCTACTATTGTTCCGTCCCTCATGGCGAATTTATTTGCCTTACCGGCCTCGTATTGGGTCATGAAAGAATGGCTCAATGGTTTCGCTTACCGGACGGACTTCCCATGCTTTTTATTTCTCGGTGTGATGATGGTAACATTTTTTCTCGTCATTCTTTCCGCGGGTCACTCCGCGATCATGGCCGGACGAAAAAATCCGGTGGAGGTGATAAGAAACTCCTGATAGTAGGTTGTCTATAAAGGATTTATTACTGTTTTGAAGTACTAAATTTCTGTAATATGTCAAGCAAATGGGTTAATCGGATTTTATACTGGATACTCATGGTGGTTTTGCCCGTAGGAATAGCGTTTATTTTGGTCACATTTTACGGTGCTATTTGGTTTTTGGCTTATGTATTTGTCCATCATCTGCTTTATAGGCCTTTAATAAATATTGCAAGATTACACAGCCTCAATGTTGTTGATGAAAAAGAGTTCTGGAGATTCTTTATTCCGTCTCATTCTAGTAAATATTTCCGCATGCTGTGGTTTGGCTGATATACTCTCGATAGTGTACTTTCAGGATGACCTTGTACAACCAATCCCAGCCTGTAAACATTGCTGGAGATAGGACGCCGAACAGCGGCATCGCTGGTGAACAACTGGCTAATGCTCTGCGCGTATTTCAACGATTCAACGTTCCCGGGTCGCCAGAAAATTCGGAAAGCGGTTTTTCATTTCTTTAGTAACACACCTTCATCGACCGCCCATAAATTGGTGCACGGTAATTATGGGAAAAAAATTATATTTGCGCACCTTTTTCAGTTTTTAACTGAATAATGACCGGTTTCGGGGTGTAGCGCAGCCCGGTTAGCGCACCACGTTAGGGACGTGGGGGTCGGAAGTTCGAATCTTCTCACCCCGACTGCGCCCGCCGAAGCTCCGTCCCGGAGCGAAGGCGGGCTTCGCCATCGAGGCCTGTTTTTTAAATCAAAAATTTGACTAGCGGGCTTCGTACGGAGAGGCCCTAGGACATCAACAAAAGTTAAGCTCCTAATGGAGTTTGTAGGTATCTCGTGTTCAGCTGGAATTACATACGGGCTGTATTTAAGATCTTGACTAACTGTTACAACGACACAAAGTCCGGAGCATGGCCTTTCAAACCAATAAGATCCTGCTGCACTTTGTAATAACACCAGCATTCTTTTTCTGCAAAAGAGTATTCTTCGGTACTTAGATTCTCATTCCGGAAAGCCATGGGGTATTATCAGGCTATAACCTGATATTTGCATTTAAATTATCAGGTTATAGCCTTATGAAAAACCCAAAAACGCTTCAAATCGAGCAATTAGACCGAAAAATGGTAATCTTTGCCAATTATCCTGAGATTCCAACAAAGGGTTGGATTCAGGGAATCAGAACAGCGTTAAAGATGTCGTTCCGGCAATTTGGAAGTCGTTTAGGAATAACGGCCCAAAGCGCACAGGAGATTGAGGAGCGTGAAAAAAATGGCCATATCAGTTTGAAAAATCTACGTGAGGTCGCTTCTGCCATGGATATGAAACTGGTCTATGGTTTTGTAGCGCGCGACGGCTCATTTGGAAAAATGTTGGAAAAGCAGGCGTTAGCCGTTGCCAAAAAAATTGTTATGCGGACAGATAAAACAATGAAACTGGAGGATCAAAGTGTAAGTAAACAACGAATTGAGAAAGCGGTGCATGAATTGGCGGAAGAAATCAAAAGGGAAATGCCCAGGTACCTATGGGATTAGATTTTGATTTGATAAACGGGCAAACTCCACATTAATGAAGAGGAGAAAGGTGGATTGCTTATCTCCACAATTACCACACGTGAAGAACTGGACGAGTTTGAGCAGCAGGGCATTGAAAACGCTATTCAGTGGACCATGGGTAAGAAGTTCAAAAGAGAAGTATTGCTTACCGAAGCATTTGTAAAAGTCGTTCATAAAAAAATGTTCAGTGACGTTTGGGCATGGGCTGGTGAGTTTAGAAAGTCCAACAAAAACATTGGCGTGGATAGGTACCATGTTGCGATTGAATTGCGAGCTCTTCTGGTTGATTGTAACTATTGGATTGACCACGGTACTTCTCCACCTGATGAAATTGCTATTCGATTTAAGCACCGCATTGTACAAATACATTGCTTCTCCAACGGTAACGGCAGACACTCGCGGTTGATGGGGGATCTTATTATTGAGCACCTGTTAAAGCAACCAATTTTTACCTGGGGTAGCGATGACAGGCTGACAAAAAACGGAAAAGCGAGAGCAGAATATCTTGCGGCTATTAAAGCAGCCGATGCTCAAAATATTAAACCGTTACTTGAGTTTGCCAGAAATTAACGGGTGACTCATCACATGAATTTTTATTGATCCTTTAAACCAAGAGAATTTAAACAGGCTCTAATCCCAAAGCCGGGTCAAAAATCACAGTATAGTGTCAGATTGCCGTTTTGGTCAGTCTATCCGGGACCGCAGAAAGGAACTCGGGATCACCCAGCCTCACCTTGCTGAACTGGCGGGTGTAAGCATCAATACACTGTACAAGCTTGAAAAAGGAAAGAGCAACCCAACCCTGGATGTGCTAAATAAATTGGCTGAAGTAATGGGCAATGGAATTGAAATTGGAGGTGAAAAAACTTGAATGAGAAAAGCCGGAGTATATCGCAATGCCTGACCGCCAAAAAAAAACTGCCCTCATTGTAGAGGGCAGTTTCCATTATTCCTAAATGTTCACTATCGTTTTAACAATAGTTTTCTATTAATTACCTGATAACCGTTTGTGATTCTGTAAATATAAATGCCTGGCGGAAGACTGGCAGCGTTCAATTCGACCTTGTATAAGCCACCGGCTTTCACATCACTGTCAAACAGCGTGCTTATTTTATGCTCCTTTGTATTATATAACTCAACCAAAATGTGCGAATTTAATTCGGTGTTTTGAATTTCAATGATCGCTGTAGAATAAAACGGATTGGGATAAGCGTTTACTTTAATATCTAACTCAGCCTTCCCTCCAGTTCTTGACGTGCTGGATGATGTAAAATGTGAGGAGCAGGAAGAGGTAACATCTGCGCTACATGAGCTTACGCAACCGTTTAATTCGGATACCACTGTATATGCTCCTGAGCAGTACACCGTGATGCAACGGGTAGTTTCACCTGTGCTCCATTTGTAAGAGGTCATACCTGATGCCGCACATAATGTGGTGGGTTGCCCCTTCATAGGGTAAAAATTACCTGTAATACTACACACTGGATTCGGGTTCACAATTACTGCTCTGCTGCAAGTGTTTGTGCATCCGTTTTTAGTCACATCTAAAGAAACTGTACCCGCCGTAGTAACCGAGATGCAACGTGATGTTTCACCTGTGCTCCATAAATAGGTGTAACCGTAACCGTAAGGTGCACAAAGCTGGGCAGATTCTCCCTCGCATATCGTGCTGTTTCCTCCGATGGTGCTGGTTCCGTTGATGGTGCAGGAAGGGGTAGAAAGGCTAACCGTTTTACTGCAAGTACTCGTGCATTCGTCTTTGGTTAATTTAAGAGTATAAGTCCCGCCCGAGGCAACGGCAATGCAACGGGATGTTGCACCATTGCTCCATAAATATTTGTAACCGGTTCCGGAAGGTCCGCAGAGGGATGTAGAAGTTCCCTCACAAATGGTGCTGCTTCCTGTGATGCTGCAGGCAAGCGGAGCCACTGTCACTGATTTACTGCAAGTGCTGGAGTATCCGTTATTGTTCACGGTCACTGAATATGTTCCGGGACCAGTAACCATAATGCAACGCGTTGTTGCACCATTGCTCCATAAATACTTGTAACCTTTTCCGGAAGGCGCGCAAAGCTGAGTTGATTGGCCTTCGTCGCATAGGGTACTGCTTCCAGAAATAACGCAGACAGGATTATTTGACATAGTAACTGTTTTGCTGCAGGTGCTTGTGCTCGTGCATCCCTCTTTCTTCACCTTTACTGAATAAGTACCTGCGGTGCTAACGGTAATACAACGTGTTGTGGCACCATTGCTCCATAAATAAGTGTAACCGTTTCCGTACGGCGTACAAAGTTGAATGGACTGACCCTGGGATAAGGTATTACTTCCCTCTATGATACAGGTAGGTGGTAGTGTGACTTTAACTATTCTCTTGCAGGTTTTCTTGCATCCGTCCGCAGTTGTAACGGTAACAGAATATTCACCTTCCTCTCTAACGGTAATGCTATTGGTCTTGGCGCCTGTGCTCCACAGATAGGTGGATTTAGCCACGGATGGCACACTCAACCGGGTTGATTCGCCTTTGCAGAAGGTGTTTGAGCCTTCAATGTCGCAGATAGGAGCGTCGGAAACCGTAACGGTTTTGCTGCAAATACTTGATTTTTGATTGTCTTTGGTCACCGTTACCGTAAATTTTCCGGCGGCGCTAACGGAAACGCACCGTGACGTTGCACCATTGCTCCATAAATAGGTGTAGCCCGGCCCTGAAGGGGCGCAAAGTGATGTAGAACCTCCTTCGCAAATGGTGCTTTTTCCAGTGATATCGCAGGACGGTGTGGTAGTAAGGACAATTGTTTTGCTGCAGGTACTCACACATCCGTCTGCACTTGTAATAGTAACAGAATATTTACCTGCCGCAGTGATTGTAATACAATTTGTGGTGGCTCCTGTGCTCCACATGTAGGTGGAGGTATCTGAAAAAGGTACGCAAAGCTCGTTGGATTCGCCTATGCAAATTGAACCGTTACCAATGAAGGTGCAGGTTAGCTTTGGGTTTACGGTTACAATAATGTGATTGGAAGTTACTTTGCCACCACATCCATTTGTATTGGTTACAAAATAATCACCAGCGGTGTTTACCGTGATCGTTGGTGCTGTGGATCCGGTACTCCACATTCCACCATTATTTCCTGAAAGTGTTACACTCCCACCAGGGCAAAGTGCTGTGGGGCCACTTGCTGTAATGGTTGCTGCCTTAGTCTGGCCTTGTAACGTAACAATATTGTTATGCAAGGAAATAGCTCCCTCACGAGATAGTCCACGGCCAAGAAGTGTTGCGCCTTCCAAAAGGTGGATGGCACCATTGGCTAATATCGTTCCCCGGAATAAAGAGTTGTTACCCAGATTTACCTGACCATTTACCTGCCAGTAGACATTACAAATTGACGCGCCATTTTTCAAAATGACCCGCGAGTTAACCGTAGTGGACAGCGCACCATCTATCTTGAAAATAAACAAAGAACTGGCGTCACCTTCTCCGTCTAAAATGAGGTCTCCGTTTAAGGTAGACGCTGCGCCCAGGCAATAAACGTCCGGGGTGAGAACCTGGCCGCTGCCTAAGGTGGTACCGATAACGGTACCGCAAGTAACGGAGCTTATTTGGCTATAGGCCACATCGACATCCGTTGCCGCCTGCGCTGAAGCGGAATTAACCACGTGTTTTTGACCCACTAATATACCTGGCGGAAATGCATTGAAGGCGCCTACATTGGTGCCAACATCGCCGGTTACGGTGGTTGATTCTCCTATATTATTAAATGCACCCACCGCGGTAAATAAGGCAAAGGTTGAAGTCGTGCCTAAATCTGGAGCCTGTCCGTAATTGACATTTGGTATCAGCAACAGGGACACTGCTGCTGCCATTAGTAGTTTTATTTTCATATAAAATTGGTAAAAGATTACGCGCGGAAAATTCCGTTGTGAGGAATTTTTTTTCTTCCAAAGATTCGCCTATAGATTGGAACAAACTCACAAGTACTAATGTTATGCCTTCAGCGATACTGAGCCTACGCACTCCATTGCCACTAATATTTTTTATCGCGTAGAGGAATAACTACAACTCAAATTTTAAATCCCATCCCGACATGCCAATCAGAAACCTGGAGACAGCCGCGACAAATCCTAAAATTGAAAATTCAATTTTGGGCTTAACCGAGTATCTCGGAATGACTCACCAGTAAATAGCATCTCGCCTCCTTCCTTACTTATAGTCCCCCTTTATCGAAAGCACTAATTTGTAATCGAAATCATTAGAAGGATGACATTCTTATAGGGACCTGGTCGCCATTAGTGGAGTTTGCTTACAACTCTTCGCACCGGTCGGAATGTCAACCGTTCACTCTTTAAATTAGGTGCCATAGCAGAATTCGAGGATTTGAACAATTATGCCCAACCTTTCCTGAACAACGCTATCAATGAAATCGGGGCTGAAAGGTTTTCAATACAGAAAAATTAACCGTACCCCAGTTCCTCGTGTAAGAATGGAATATTGCTTAAGGGTATTAGGTTGAGTTCGAAAGCGAGATTTGTCATGGCCAAGAAGTCTGAAGGAGGCTGCCTCTTCATCATAATTCTTGCATAATCGACGAGATAACTATATATTTTGTTATAATATAGGTGTCATGCTCCAACACTACATGCGTATGTCGTTCTGCGGCCTCGTGCGGAATAAAGACTATACCATTATAAACGTCTTCGGATTAAGTGTTGGCATAACTAAATCGTAATCCATTTATTTAATTCTTTTTTCTCACTAGATTTCCATAAGGCTCCCATTAAACAAACCTGTGCTAAAATGAAAAAACAAACTGACCGCCGATCCTTCCTGAAAAAAATAGGCATTGGGAGTATCGGTGCCGGAGTGATGCCATCCGCTTTAATGCAACACCAGGATGCAAAAGCAACCACGTTAAACAATAGACAATCCAAGGCTAAATCTCAGAAGGAAGGTCGTCAATATAACGGGGCTTACGGGGCTGAGTATTTAAACCGAGTAGCGTTTCCTATCGGTGGATTGGGTAGCGGAATGTATTGTTTGGAGGGTACGGGCGCCATTTCGCATATGTCCGTTCGCAATAAACCAGATGTATTCAACGAACCTGGCATCTTTGGTGCCATCGCCATCAAAGGAACTAAAACAGAAGCCAAAATTATTGAAGGACCATCCCCCGATTGGAAAAGATTCGGTCAGCCAAACTCCGGTAATGGCTCAAGTGGATCTATTTTTGGATTACCCCGATTTGATAAGGCCTCATTTCTTGCCCGTTTTCCCTTTGGCCATATTTCTCTTGAAGACAAAGATTTCCCATTAAAAGTGGAAATAACAGGCTGGAGTTCTTTCATTCCCACAGATGCCGATAATTCAAGTTTGCCCGCGGGGGCACTCGAATACAAGTTCATGAATAAAGGCAACACGCCGGCAGACTCTGTATTTTCATTTCACGCCAGAAATTTTATGAAGCACGCGGATGGCGGAAAAAACTCCGTTGAAAAACTTGAAAATGGTTTCATTCTGTCAAACGAAGGCACAGCAGAAAAACCCTTTCTAAAAGGGGAATTTGCTATTTACTCGGATCAGGAAAATACCATTGTGGACCATTGTTGGTTCAGGGGTGGATGGTTCGATCCCCTCACTATTACATGGGATACTATTAAAAGTGCAGGCGTAAAAAGTATTGACCCCGTTGACGAAGCAGCACCTGGCGCTTCCCTTTACGTTCCCTTTACGCTGTCACCAGGAAAAGAAAAAATTATCCGGGTAATGACAGCGTGGTACGTCCCTGTCACGGATATTCGTTTTGGTCCTGACGATACTGAAAAAGAAAAATGTGACCCGGCCTCCGGATGCTGCGGTAGTTCATCTGAACTTGGCGTCAAGGTTGCCGATGAAGCGTACGTCCTGGGAAAATTTAAACCCTGGTACAGCAGTAAATTCAAAGACGTCTCAGAGGTTGCTGATTATTGGAAAAAAAATTATGGTCAGCTTCAGAAAAAAACCCGGCAATTTACCGATTCATTTTACGCAAGCACATTACCGGCAGAGGTGACGGAGGCCATTGCAGCCAACCTCACAATCCTGAAATCACCCACAGTGATGCGTCAATACGATGGACGACTGTGGAGCTTTGAGGGATGCGGTGACACTAGTGGATGTTGCCATGGTTCCTGCACACACGTATGGAATTACGCGCAGGCCATCCCGCACCTCTTTCCGGAAATGGAAAGAAGTCTCCGTCATACTGAGTTTTGTGAAAGCCAGAATCAGGATGGCCATCAGACTTTCCGCGCTAGTTTACCGATACGACCACTAAAGCACGATTTTCATGCTGCTGCGGACGGGCAACTCGGTGGAATTATGAAAGTGTACAGAGAGTGGCGAATCAGTGGTGACAGTTCATGGCTGGCAAGAATGTATCCGATGACAAAAGCCAGTTTAGATTATTGTATAAAGACCTGGGATCCACGCGGCAAAGGTTTGATTGAAGAGCCCCATCACAACACCTATGACATAGAATTCTGGGGCCCTGACGGGATGTGCACCAGTTTTTACCTGGGGGCATTAAGCGCCATGATGGAGATGGGGAAGTTTCTGAAAAAGAAAAAAGATATTGCGTTCTATAAAAAACTTTATGACAACGGGAAAAAACTTCTGGAAACAGAATTGTATGACGGTGAATATTTTTATCAGAAGATCCAGGTTTCCGGGCTGAATGCCCCCAGTCCGCTGGAAGCGGCGCAAAAAACCATGGTGGGAAAATATTCAGATGAAGCACAACAATTGTTGGTAAAGGAAGGGCCCAAGTACCAGTATGGCACCGGATGTTTATCCGATGGAGTGCTGGGCGCCTGGATAGCCAATGTTTGCGGCCTGGCGGATCCTTTTGACAAAGAAAAAATCAAAAGCCACCTGGTTTCCGTGTACAAACATAATCTTAAGCACGACCTCAGTGATCACGCTAATCCGCAACGACCTTCCTATGCATTTGGAGATGAGGGCGGCTTGCTGCTTTGCTCATGGCCAAAAGGAGGAAAGCTGTCACTTCCGTTTGTTTACAGCGACGAGGTATGGACGGGAATAGAATATCAGGTTGCCTCACATCTCATGCTGATGGGAAACGTGGAAGAAGGCCTTGACGTGGTAAGGACCTGCCGAGACCGGTATGACGGTAGAAAACGAAATCCATTTAATGAATATGAATGTGGACATTGGTATGCCCGGGCTCTGGCGAGTTATGGCCTTTTGCAAGGGCTTACTGGAGTCCGTTTTGATGCAGTGGACAAAATTTTGTACATAGATTCAAAAGTCGGGGATTTTACCTCTTTTCTTTCCACCAATACGGGCTTTGGAAACATCTCACTTACCAATGGAAAAACTTCCATACTGGTAGTATCAGGAGATATTCCCGTGCAGAAAGTAATGATATCAGGTAAGGAGTCAGCGTTCACGAAAAGCCTGATCACCCAATGAACTCCATGATAAAAGTGGGGCCGAAAAGAATCGTAGTTATGCGCTACCGCTTGAAAAATTCCGAGGGAGAGATCTTAGCCGATATTATGCATACCGATCCGGTGAAATTTTTATTTGGCTCTGGTGAAATATTGCCTGAACTGGAAGGCGCTTTAACGGGATTGAAAATAGGCGAGCATAAGCTTTTTGCCCTGTCACCCGAAAAGAATGGGGATCTGAATCGTTCCTATCATTTCGATGTAGTCATCGATGATATCCTGTGGGTTACCGAGTCATTAAACGAAAAGCCCTCTCCCGTTTCGAGTCAGGAAAAGGATTGCGGGCCCGGGTGTTGTTGTTAGTGGATGCTCAGGTGTTAAAGTGTTCAGGTGTTGAGTGCGCAGGTGCTTAAGTCCTCAAGTCCTGAAATGGTGTTTCTTGCTTCTTCGCATGAGGATTTTTCCCAATTGACATTAAATGATGCTCCCCGGCGTTTTCTCCAAAACCGGTCAACTGTCGACTTATTGAGTCGGTGGTCTTAGTAATTTTCCCGGTGTCAGGTACGGATTTGTCCGCTATAAGGAACCCGGTTTTTGCCTGCTGGATGTTATTGTGCTGATGGAGATCTGCAAAATAGAAATCCTCATAAAAAATACAACGATAAGGCTAACCTACGTTCCTGAAGCCTACTCTTCAACATGCGATGCCACAATACTCAGTTCCCTTTTCTTTACGGTATAGAGCAATTGAATTTCTTTCTCTCCGTGAAAAATTATTTTGTTATGGTTAAAAAGGTGAATGACAACATCAGCATGGGTGGGTAATCTGAAAAAATAAAAGTCTTTCAGCATGACGACATATAGTTGTTCGTTATATCTTACCTTCTGATGAATTGAAGGATCAAAATCAATGATATAGGTCGCCATTAAAAACCTGTACGGTCAATGGAGATAGACGGTTGCCACCAGAAAAATATATAAAAATAATCGTCCCTTATCCTGGGGTACTTTTGCTGAAAATTCGTTCAGGAAAGGATGGTTGTCCGAAGATGAACAACCTTTCGTCTTCAAGTCAAGCACAGAAAAAACCCATCAAAATTACGTGACGAGAAACCGTAGAGGACACAATAACTGCCAAATAAGTATGTTATTGTGCTCCCCTATTGCTAATGTTTACCGCATAAACATTTTACATTTTCAACGCCACCACCAACCTGATAGAGCGGGAAATAGGCCGCGTTTTTATTTAACTCCCAGAAAAACTTACCTCTTGGATGATTGTAATTTCCGATTTCGTTCAGGGTAGCTGAATCGAAGAGCCGTCCGTTCACGACGGTATATTTTATAGATTCGGTATCCCGTATATTCTCAATTGGATTTTTATCCATTACTAAAAAATCAGCCAATTTTCCTTTTTGAAGACTTCCGATCCATTCATCAAGTCCTAAGGTATATGCACCATTCAGCGTTGCTGCGCGTAGCGCTTCATGATTTGACATGCCTCCCTGTGCGAGCATCCAGGTCTCCCAGTGTGCGCCGAGCCCCTGCAGCTGGCCATGGGCACCCATGTTAATGGTTACGCCGTTATCGTGAAGGATTTTAATTGTTTTTGATACCAGGATATGTCCGTTAACATATTCCTCTTCCGGAAGCATGGTTCTGTGCCGGGAACGTGTGTCAATAATTGATCTCGGCGTAAAGGCAAGTAACCTTTCTTTCGTCCAAACATCCATATGCTGATACCAGTAATACTCTCCGCTAACGGAACCATAGTTTACAATCAGCGTAGGGGTATAAGCGGTCTTTGAATTTTTCCACACTTCGATGACGTCCTGATACAATGGTGCCACCGGTATATTGTGTTCAATGGTGGTATGTCCGTCCAGAATCATACTCAGGTTATGGTAGAAAAAAGATCCTCCTTCTGGCACTACCATCATATTGAGTTCACGGGCAGCCTGAATAATCATTTGACGTTGTTCCCTTCTAGGCTGGTTATAACTCTTCACAGAAAAGGCGCCGTATGACTTACTCCTCCTGAGCGCGCTTCGTGCATCATCAATATTATTGACAACAGCCTTGAAACCGCCTTCCGCGCCATACAATATGGTTCCTGTAGAAAATAGTCTGGGACCGGTCATTAAACCAGCCTTGATAAGTTCACTGTTACCAAAAACCATTTCTGAATTCGCTGAAGGGTCATGCATTGTAGTAACTCCATAGGCCAGGTTAGCATAATAAGGCCAATGCTTTTGAGGGGTCAACCCAAACTGAAAATGATTACCGTGAGCATGCGCGTCCACAAAACCAGGAATAATAGTTTTGCCGGAACAATCAATTTCTTTTCCTTTTGGTGGAACGGCAAGGCTATTGGCGGGGCCAATAGCAACAATGGTATTGCCTTCAACAATGATGGTGCCATCTTCAATTACTTCGTCTCCATTCATGGTAACGATCCTGGCGTGGGTAAACGCCAGCACACCTTCAGGCTTATCTATCCGCGATTCCAGTCCAATGGCGATTCCCTTCTCCGGAAATAAAAAAAGTGAATCAGGTTTATTGCCAATGAATTCAAACCTGTCTGAAAGATTAACAGTAAAATACTGATCGCCGAGTGTATAATAAAGTTGGCGTGAATCAGTCGACCAATGGAGATTTAATCCCGCATCCCGGGCCACTTGTTTAACGGGAAAGTCCGTGGTTCCACTGTTGAGATCGATGGTCTTTCCAGTTTGCGGGAAAGCTGCGATATATACCTTGTGTAAGTCTACAAATGCAATCCACTCATTTCCGGGAGAAACAATAAACTGGCTGCCGTACGTGCTTTTAACATGCGTTCTTTCATCGAGTCCGTCCAGGGTATAACTCCCGAATGTTTTATCCAGATTGCCTCCCGTTTGAAAGAATATCCGATCGCCCTTTGAGTTGAATCTTGGATACTCACCTTTTTCGCTGACGAAATTCAGTTGGCCTCCCAGTGCATTGATGGTGTATATTCCAGGTTTAACGGCGAATGCATTCCCAAAAAGTTCGTTACCCTCTTCTTTCCGGAAGACGACTGTCTTTCCATCCGGTGAAAATGCCGGAGTACGGTAGATTCCTTTCTCGCGTGAAATTTTCAAGGGCCGGGAGGGATCGGAAAAGGTTACTTTCATGATCGCGCCGGTTTCAATATCATTCCACGTAACATACACAACGGTCTTGCCATCCGTCGAAAACGCGGGTTCAAATTCA
Organism: Cyclobacteriaceae bacterium; assembly: GCA_039917935.1. GTDB lineage: Bacteria > Bacteroidota > Bacteroidia > Cytophagales > Cyclobacteriaceae > Chryseosolibacter. The sequence goes on from JBDSIM010000033.1 coordinate 31,078, forward strand.
AAATCAGTTCCTTTGGTCAGGCGGGTGGGCTTTCCTTCGGGTAGTTGTTTTTTCCATAAATAACCAAGCGCGTTAAAAACCAGCCATTTTCCATCTGGAGACGTAACGGCTTGCCGAATGACCTGCGCCCTGAATTTATCAGGGTTTATATCCTGTTTAAACCGCAACGCTTCGGTTATACGCTGTTTTACATGACAGGTGAATGGTATTTCAGTGGAAGAATTTGGTTTAAGAACATCCACTTTATGGATTTTACCTTGAGCCCAGATCACGATATTCTTATCATCGGGAGTCCACGCAAATCGTGTATAAATACCGAACGTCGTCCATGCTTCCTGTTGATCTTTGGAAAGCTGATCAAAAACCGGCCACTCCTCTCCTGTGCTCAGGTTACGCAAATACAATACAGTTTTGGTCCGGACTCTTCGGATAAATGCCAGTGTTTTACCATCATGTGAAATTTGTGGACGAAAAGCACCGCCGGAACCACCTGTTACTTCCTCAGTGGTGCCTTTTTGGCGATCGTAACGACGGATAACAAAGATCTGATTATTGGGATCTTTATTATATTGGAATAACCCACCCGGATAAGTATCCTCGCTATAGTAAACGTGCCTGCCATCTGGAGAAACGGCAGGTTCGTTCACATCTTGCTGATCATTCTTTCGCTGTGTTAGCTGCAAACCCTTGCCGCCTGAAGTATGGTAGATCCACAATTCACCTGCGCCGAGTGATCGCTGAGACGTAAAATGTTTCCTGGCGATGATGTATTGTCCATCCGGTGTCCATGCTGCGTTGTTTAATAGCCTGAAATCCTCCGTAGTGATTTGACGTGCATTCGCACCGTTGGGATCCATCAGCCAGATATTATCTCCCCCGCCTGCATCAGATGTAAAGAGAATTTTTTTTCCATCGGGACTGAACCGGGGCTGAAGGTCCATAGGCAACCCTTCCCGTAAAACGGTGGCCACTCCACCGGCGAAAGGAAGGGTGTAAATATCGCCAAGCAGATCAAAAACTATTTGCTGACCATCTGGCGAAACGTCAAGATTCATCCAGGTACCCTCTGAAACATCAAATGCAATGTTTTTGAACAAACTGTCGGGACTACTTACATTCCACTTCTCTTTGTTCTGCGCGGATAGACTAGTGATGACAACTGTGAATACTATCGAACTTAAAATTTTCCGGACCATGGGTTGAAACTATTTTCCGGGCAATTTACAGTAAGCGGAACATCCCTCTTAACATTGTGTGCATATTTTTTCCATGCTGGATTGCCCCTAAACTCAGCCAATATTCATTAGAGAGGCATCTCTTCGAATTCAGCAGGGGAATTGCTCCGGTAAAGCGATTGGATCATAACGGAATCTTTTTTGTAGATATCATCATAAAACTGTACCACCCCTTTTTCTACTTCGCAGGTAAAATATTGAAGCCTTAGGGGAATTGATTTTCTTAAATCAATTTTCAAACGTTGTTGCAGACTGAGGTATTGATCCAGGTCTTCGGGACTAACGTAAATATCGTCTTCGCGAATAAGATAATGGGCAAGGTCTACTGCCTGATGAACTCTGACGCATCCATGACTGAGATCCCTATTCTTACGTCCGTATAGCCGTTTGCTGTTCGTATCATGCAGATAAACGCCGTAAGGATTTGCAAAAATAAATTTGATAATTCCCATAGAATTCTCATAGCCTTCCCGTTGACGAAGTATAAAGGGGAAGTTTTCAGCATCATATAATTTCCAGGGAATGATGGACCCGTCTACCACTTCGCCTTTTATGTTGAGCACATCAAAATTATTTTTTCTCAGATAGGAGGAATCAGCTTGAATAGCAGGCAAAAATTCCTTCGTCGAAATACTGAAGGGAACATGCCAATAAGGATAAATAATGAAAGACCTGATGATACTCTCCAAAACCGGTGTAGGTGTTTTTCGTTTACCTACAACAACTTTTGATTGAAGCCAAACAGAATCATTTTCCACAACACGCAATAAAAAAGCGGGAATATTAACACTAACAAAACGCGTCGGCAGCGCTTTCTCCCAACGCCACCGTTCCATGTTAACCGATATTGCCCGTAAACGCTGAAGCTTGATTGAATCGGAAATATTTGAATAAATTAAATCCTCCAAACCGCGTTTCAACAACTGATAAGGTTCGGCCTGGGGTTGAAGGAAATTCAAGTCGCGAGCTAATAAGGTCACTACAATCTTTTCGAGTGCTGCAATACCCTCTTCATCCATCGTGTTAGCGAGATCAAGGCGCTGAAAACTTTGCGGATCAAGCCTGCCATACCGGATATGATGACGCAGGGTCAGGTAGCTATCCGTTAATAAAATATCCATCCTCGAAGTCAGATCGCGTGAAACAGAATCCCTCGCAATTTTGTCGAGTTCCTCTATATGGTAATCGTGAGGAATGAGTCCGAGCCGTTGTGCATTCCGGATGAAGTTCAACAGGGAGTCTGCCACCGCTAATTTGCCCCGCTCATCAGACCAGAACAAGGAAAAATCCCGGCCATTATAAAACTTCCTGACAGATTGAGGAATATGTAATGATGTTTTGCTTATGAGCGCCGAGTCTACTAAAAAAGATTTTTGCAGTAACTCGCCCGAAGGCGTCTGACCTGAATGTTCCTTCAGATTATGACATGAGGACGCGAAAAGAAAAATGACGAAGAACACTTTTTTCACAAAGCTAAATAGGTGAAATAGTGTCACATAAAAAATGGGAATTCCTGTCAAAACTTACCATGAATGAATTTGGTAATCCCTGCATTCTGGCGTAAATATCTCGGGCCTATCTGGCTGTTATTCAGATTATCTTATTTGCGGATTATGTCCTGCCGTTGGCATTATTATTTTTCGATTCAGAAGAGTGCACATACGTGCGCATATCATAAACTTAAAAGACTAGGTTATGGACAAATTAGAGGTAAAAGGTGCCTGGAATGAAATGAAGGGTAAATTGAAGCAAAAGTACGGTGAGTTAACTGACGATGATCTGACTTTTGAAGAAGGAAAAGAAGATGAAATGTACGGTCGGTTACAACAGAAGTTGGGTAAAACTAAGGACGAAATAAGGAGAGAGTTTAATAAACTGTAAAACTCGATTGTAATAAAAACCCGGAATCTGCCCTTAAAGCGGTTTTTCCGGGTTTTTTTATGCGTAGACTCGTCTAAACGTCAAAATCAAAGGCAAAAAATGGGCGTGAATGATTAATTTCTCCATTTGACACATTTTTTAGGTCAGAAAAGGCGTTTCTCATCTAAGATTCATCAAATCCTTAAAATTCAGGGCTTTAAAACCTGAACTACGGTATGTGTTTTATATATTGTATGTCAATTATTGAATAAAGCAGAAAAAGATGCTCATTCGTTGTATCGTGCTTTTTCTCGTACTGTGCTGTACAGCTTGCCGAACGGGTATTATCCCATGTCCGGAGGTAAAAGGTTTGCGGTTGAAAAAAAGTCAGGCGAACAAACGCGTCCGATTCCCTGAAAAAACCCGCCCTCAGCAAGAGGAGGTTTTTACCGTTTCCAGTGATGCAAAAACGCCGCAACCCACCGCAAAGAATACCCACAAATACCGGTACGTAAAGTATACCATGCAACATGTAGACGTTGAGGAATTGGATTGTCCAAAGCCTGGCGCAAAGAAAACCTTGCCCAAAGCAGTGAAAGAGAATATCCGTAAGAACAAGAAAAAAATTCGCAGTTATTACCAGGAAATGGGCTCTGATTCACTTGCCCTGGCTCCGAATTCCTTCCCGAAGCGGTAAGTATCGCCTGGCCGGACACATTATACCATCTCAACACTCAATACTTAAACCAACTCGGAAGCGTAAAGAACTTTGATCGATCCGCATGCGCGGCGTATTGTTCTATCTGCAGTGTTGTTGGTACCTTATCATCCATAAACCACGCGGATTTATACACCATCAGTAAAAGGTATAACAAGGGTAACATGGAAAAGAAAAATAAAAACCGCGGAACGCTCTTCGGATTATCCCGATAAACAATCAGGAAAATGTAGGCCGCGATCAGAAAAATAGTGAGGGCAATCATAAAATAAAATGGATCAATGGTGGCCATTTCACTTTTAAAATCTTTTGCGCCATCGATACCCCCTTCAATGAAAAGTTGCGCATCTTTATTTCCCGCGAAGATTACCTGACCCACAAACCCGTCATCTTTTTCCAAAGCCCTGAAATCAATGTTGAGAAACTTATTGGTGCTGTCTATGGTGACCCCGATCCCGGAAACATTACGTGAACTCTTGATCATTTTGAAATCCAGAATCCGCGAGTTGGTGTCGAGTTTTACTTTTAACGGAGAGTAGATGTTTTCATATTTGATGGTTTCTTCACCCTGATTGAAAAAATAAATATAAACCGATACCACATCGGAGGTAATCGTATCACCCGTTGACGTAAGAAGGTGCAAGGGCGCATCTGCAGCATTGCTTTTGTCTAGAATGGTGGTTCGAATGGGGTCGACAAAGAAAGTAGGCTCTCTCAATCGATTGCCTACATAAAGAAAATAATACCCATAGACGATGGTGATGGCAATGGAAATCACTGAACTGATAATGATATCCTTTACTCGTTGTGACATAGGCAGGGTTTATACAGGAAAGGTAAGCAAAGTAAGCCTGAAAAAAGCTGAATCGGGGTTTCGAAACTTTCACAGGTGGTAACGTCCGTTGAATTGCATGAAATCCGAGAATCCGTCTCATATTCTAATAAATCCGCTTTAAAAGCGCAAAAACCACTTATCATTCATTCGTCAGGGGGTCGGTAAAATCTTGTACTTTGTATAAGAAAGATTAACCCATGGCCATTTGATCAAAAAACTTCCACACTGCACTCAAACCCAATTAATATGAATCGAAAATTACCCTTTTTTTTGATCGCGCTTTTCTTATCCTTCCCGGCTTGGGCACAGGATAAGGCTGAGGCTGAACTTCCCGTCCGGGGAATGTGCATCGGCGCACCGAAACCGGATAGAGTGGGCGCATTTGTTAAATTCATTAACGAAGAGTTGGCTACCCGGAAAATCAATACCCTGATTGTGAGGATTGATTATAATTTTCAATATGAAAGCCACCCCGAATTAAGAGATAGCGTTGCTTTATCGAAGGAGGATGTCAAACAAATGGTGGATGCCTGCAAGAAAAACAACATCGATCTCATTCCGCAAATTAATTTATTGGGTCACCAATCCTGGGCGGCGAAAACCACGAATCTTCTGACCGTGTATCCTCAGTTCGACGAAACTCCCTGGGTTAAGATGCCTGCACAATATAAATGGCCGAATGAAGACGGTCTGTATTGCAAGAGTTATTGTCCATTACATCCTGAAGTTCACAAAATCGTATTTGATCTGGTAGATGAAATGTGTGATGCCTTTGGCAGCACCGCCTTCCACGCGGGTATGGATGAAGTTTTTTATATCGGTGAGACTAAATGCCCGCGGTGCTCCGGTCATGATAAAGCAGAATTATTTGCCAATGAGATCCGGAAAATACGCGACCATCTGGCTCAGAAAAACCGCCGGCTTTGGATTTGGGGTGATCGATTGATAGACGGAAAAGCAACGGGTATGGGCATTTGGGAAGCCAGTATGAACAACACCCACAGGGCGATTGATCTGATTCCTAAAGATGTAGTGATCTGCGACTGGCACTACGAGCGTCCGGATAAAACCGCCGTGTATTTTGCCATGAAAGGCTTTGATGTGATAACCTGTCCCTGGAGAAGGCCCGCAGTAGGTGAGCAACAAATGAAGGATATGTATAATTACCGTCAATCATCCACACCGGCGATGAAAGAACGTTACAAGGGAATAGTACAAACGGTATGGTCAGACGCAGGATCTTTTATGGATGGGTTTTATGCTAAGAAGAAAGATGACAAAGGCGGCGATAATACACCCTGGAATTCATTCACAACCTTGTTTGAAAAAGGAAAAACGGGAAAGTAAATATCTTGTTGTCATTCAATGCCATGCCTTGCGGCCGATCGCAAGGCATTTTTTTCCTTCCCAGCTTCACTTTTTTCAGGTAGCCATAAAGACAAAGAAAAAAAACTTAAAAACCCGCCATAAGATGTATGAAATTGCAAATTGACTTTATATTTGTGCCCTGACGGTTGGGGATAGGCATTATTGTCAACTGTTTCAATTGTCAACTGTCAATTATTAAAAAGGGGGATTAGCTCAGCTGGCTAGAGCGCTTCCATGGCATGGAAGAGGTCATCGGTTCGACTCCGATATTCTCCACAAAAAGGTGCAGGGATTACTGTACCTTTTTGTTTTACTCCTGTTAGGCAGGAGATTTATTTTGGGCTTTTTCAATGGCCTCCGCCAGGCGGCGGGTTTTCCGTACGCGATCCGGATCCACCGTTCGCAACTTGAACTCGCTTCCTTCTGCGGAGCCCATACCTGCAATTTGCGGGTTTCTGAATTTCATTCCGCTTTCACTGAATACGCCGGCAGAAAAATGTATTTCGCGTACGCGGGATTTTTCGACGATCTCTTCGACAGTGTCTTCATTTACTCCCGATCCGACCTGAATGGCAATCCTGCCTTGCGCTCTTTCTAATAGTTCGCCGATGAGCATGGCGCCCATTTTAGCCTGGGCTTGTTGACCCGATGTTAATATCCGGTCAAAACCTGCTTCTATACAATCTTCAAGTGCTTGGAAGGGATCACGTGTCATATCAAAAGCTCTGTGACAAGTGACTTTTAACGGACGTGATTTCGTAATTAATTCCCGACAACGTTTTATGTCAATAGTGCCTTCGGGTGTTAATATTCCAAAAACCAAACCATCGACACTGAGTTTCTGGCAAAGAGAAATATCACGCTTCATCGCGTGGAATTCATAATTCGAGTAATGAAAATCTCCACCACGGGGCCGGATCATCACGAAAACATCAATACTGAGGTTTTGCCTGACCAGTTCAATCGTTCCTGCAGAAGGTGTGGTTCCGCCCTCACCGGGATTTTCACAGAGCTCAATCCTGTCCGCTCCGCCCTCCTGTGCTTTCATAGCCGATGCTATATTAAAAACTACAATTTCAACAGTCATGTGCGTATACTTTGATATTAAAAAATGCTTTCGGAATCCAATAAACGGTTAGCATTTTTATCATGAACGGCGAAATTGAAACCTTTCTGTAAACAATAAGCACCGTATTCTCCGTTTTTACTCAAGGCTAGAAAACCCACCTGCACTTCCTTAGCTTTTTCCGGATTTTTCTTGAGTATCCTTTCTACGGCCTGACGGCAGGCGGACTGTGGTGAATGTCCCTGACGCATCAGTTCAACCACCAAATGACAACCTACAATTTTGATCACTTCCTCTCCTACCCCAGTAGCTGCTGCAGCGCCAACTTCGTTGTCGACGTATAAGCCCGCACCGATAATGGGTGAATCCCCCACCCTGCCATGCATTTTATAAGCCAGACCGCTGGTAGTACATGCCCCCGACAAATTGCCGTTCATATCGAGCGCGATAATGCCGATGGTATCGTGGTTTTCAATGTTAGCAACAGGCTTGTATTGGGACTTTTTTAACCACTCCTTCCAGGCTTTTTCAGATTCTTTCGTCAAAAGTTTGGTTTTTTTAAATCCGTTGGCGAGGGCAAACTTCAGGGCTCCATCGCCTACCAGCATCACGTGTGGGGTTTTTTCCATAACCATCCGGGCGACGGATATGGGGTGCTTGATGTGTTGTAAGAAAGCTACCGATCCGCAGTTACCGTGCTCATCCATGATACAGGCATCAAGGGTAACGATGCCATCGCGATCGGGTAATCCGCCATAGCCGACAGACGTTTCTTTCGGATCCGCTTCGGGAACTTTTGCCCCGGCTTCCACGGCATCCAGTGCCCGGCCCCCGGTCGATAATATTTTCCATGCTTCTACATTTGCCCCGAGTCCAAAATTCCAGGTTGAAATAACAATTGGTTTAACAGGTTCTTTCGATTGTGCGAATAGATCTGATGAAGTCAGCAGGGAAGTACCCAGCGCGGAAAGCCTGATGAAATCTCTTCTCGTAGTCATGGTGCTATTTTATCGTTTAACTTTGAAAGTTAAAGCTAATCTCTTTTTGAGATTTTGTCCTTTAATTTTGAACATCAAACAACATCAAACTTTAAATTTCAAATGATTTCAAATTCATTATGTCTGACGTTCTGACGTAAAGTTTACTTCAGATCCAGGTTCAGTGATCGTGTGCCAAATAATAAACCGGGAGTTACAAAATGTTTCACCCTAAGGGGTTCCATGATTTCGATCGAAGACGTAATCCATTCTTGAACTCTAAAGATATTTCGAACTTGGAACTTGGAACTTAACCTAGTCAATGACCCTTCGGGCACCGCGGAATCTTTTCTGATAATAATCTGAGAAAATATTCGTCTCAACAACTCCCAGGGATGAAGAAGCATGTATAAACTTCACTTCGCTTTTACCTTTGATTTCTGTGACAAGGCCTACGTGTGTGATTCGTTTTTTCTTTTTTCCCGTGGCAAAGAAAACGAGGTCACCTGGTTCGAGGTCTTTCATTTTGATTTCAGTTCCGATCTTACTTTGCGCCTCGGAACTTCGCGGCAGGCTGATTTCTACCGTTTTAAAAGAATTCAGTAGTAAACCAGAACAATCCATTCCCGACCGGGATGTGCCCCCATATTTGTACGGGGTACCGATGTATGCTCTGGCCGATGAAATGACCTGCTCTACTTTATTTTCCCTTACGCTTGCTTTATTACTGGCCGCGCAGGAAATAAAAAAAAGCATCAGCGTCATTCCACAGTGAAGAAGGCGCTTTTGATTAAGTTTGAACGCAAAAAAGTGCTTCATTGCAGTTTAAAGTATAATAGGTAAATATACCAAGTTCATGCCATTTACAGAAGTGACCCTTGATTTGATCGGCCAATTGAAGGGAATCGTCGGTGAGGACAATGTGATATTAGATCCGGTTAAGCTATACGATTATTCCCATGATGAAACGGAAGATTTTTCTTTCCTTCCGGATGTCGTTTTAAAGCCACGAACAGCGCAAGAAATCAGTCAAATCATGCGGCTATGCAATGACTTGAAAATTCCTGTAACGCCTCGCGGAGGCGGAACTGGGTTGAGCGGCGGGGCACTTCCTGTTAAGAACGGTGTGGTTATTTCGATGGAACGATTTAATAAAATTCTGGAGATTGATGAGTTAAATCTCCAGGCTACTGTTGAACCCGGGGTTATCACAGAAGTTTTTCAGAATGCGGTAAAAGAAAAAAATCTTTTTTATCCCCCTGATCCTGCCAGCCGGGGATCCTGCTTTATCGGCGGAAATGTATCAGAGAACAGTGGCGGACCCAAAGCAGTGAAGTATGGGGTCACCAGGGATTATGTCCTGAACATCGAAATCGTATTGCCTACCGGGGAGATCATCTGGACAGGTGCGAATGTGCTCAAGAACTCGACCGGTTACAACTTAACGCAACTGATGTGTGGCAGCGAAGGAACTCTTGGTATCATTACAAAAATTGTTTTCAAACTCCGCGGTCTTCCTCAAAAATCGGTAACATTGCTTCTTCCTTTCGCCACCAATGAAGATGCCTGTCGGGCGATCGCGGACATCTTCAGAGCAGGTCTGACTCCTTCCGGGATGGAATTTTTTGAACGGGATGCAGCGATGAAAACCATTGATTACTGCGAAAAAATTTACGGCGCGAAAGTAACCACTCCATTTCCCGAGAACATGAACGCCTATTTGTTGTGCGAGTTAGATGGCAATGACGATGAAGTACTCATGCGTGACGCAGAAGCCATTGTGCGGGTAGCCGAACAGTTCCCCGTCGGCGAAATTTTATTCGCTGATACAACTGCACAAAAAGAGGAATTATGGAAGATCAGAAAAAATATATCTCCGGCTGTAAATGCCTATACCCTAACCCGGTCCGAAGATGTGGTCGTGCCACGCGGCAATCTTCCTAAGCTTATCGCCGGCATCAAATCGATAGGGAAGACCTTTGGTTTCAATTCAGTATGCTATGGACATTTGGGCGACGGCAATCTTCACATCAATATTCTAAAAGAAAGCCTGAGCGATGAAGCCTGGAATACCAAAGTCCCTGAAGGCATCAATGAAATTTTTAAACTGACGGTGAGTCTTGGCGGAACCCTTTCCGGCGAGCATGGAATTGGCCTTGCGAAAAAACCCTATATGTCCATTGCCATGGGCGAAACAAATATTTCTTTGATGAGGGCTATCAAGAAGGCGTTTGATCCCAACGGCATTTTAAATCCCGGAAAGATCTTCTAAGTCAATATGTAGCCCCGCTTATAAATTGGATTCGTGACCTCTAAGACAATCCCTTTTTTCTAATCTTCTTTATGACTACTTTACCAAAAATCAACATTCAACGCACCTTATGAAAAAGTTATTAATGATTATGTTAGCCGTCGTTATTTTCGGCGCATGCGATTCTCGTAAAGCAGAGGATCAAAAAGAAGAAGACACAAGCACAACGGCGCCGGTGTCAGAAGTAAAAACAGAAAACCAGCTTTCAGATGCACAAAAATCAGAGGGCTGGAAGCTTCTTTTCAACGGAGAAAATACCGATGGATGGGAATTTTATAAGGATAAAGAAAATAATAGCTGGGAAATTGTAGATGGCACACTTCATTGCAAAGCAGACACAACCCTAAAACGCGCCGATTTAAGAACGGTTGAACAATTTGAAAATTTCGAATTGGCTTTCGACTGGAAAATAGCGCCGGGCCACAATAGTGGGGTCATTTACAGATCTACAGAAGAATTTGATGAGCCTTATCTATCAGGTCCTGAATATCAGGTGATCGATGATAAAGGTTACAACGGCGGCAATTTAAAAGACACGCAGTTAAGTGGGGCCAATTACGATATGCATGCGGCCGCAAGCACGAAATCGGTTAACCCACCCGGTGAATGGAACTCAGGACGCATTCTTGTCAATGGCAATCATGTCGAACATTGGTTGAACGATTCGAAAGTAGTGGAATACGAACTCAATTCTCCTGAATGGAAAAAACTGAAGGCGGGAAGCAAATGGAAGGATGCGAAAGGATATGGCGTTGCTAAAAAAGGTTCTATCGATTTGCAGGACCATGGCGGTGAAGTGTGGTACAGAAACGTTATGATCAAGACATTGTAAAGAAACGTCCTTGAAAAAGGATTTCCTTACGCGATTAACCATTAAGTCTTCATTATCAATGGCTACGCCTGAGAAGCCCTGACAATAGTCGGGGTTTTTTTATTGATAACGTTCCAGAAGAAAATTAATGCATATTCATATTTTCCGGACAACAAACAGCGATCTTTGATGAAAGGGATTTTTGGCCAAAAGGTAAAGTTGACAGCATGCGCAAGGAAACATACAACATCCGGAATCAACGTGTATCACCATCAATTTGTAGGCAAAGATTGCACTTTGAACCCGCAGATTCCCTGAGACAGAATACTCTGCGGAGACAAGACGGTCTACGCCATTCTGGGAAGGACAACTCGCCAATAGCATGTGCGGTATAACCGGAATTTTCGCGTTCAACCTTATCGGGAAGTTTAACAAGATCCAGGTAACCGCCGCAACCATGTCATTGGAAAAACGAGGCCCTGACTTTCAGGATATTTATCTTGATGAGTGGGTCGGGCTGGGCCACCGAAGACTTTCTGTCATTGACACATCATCCCATGCCCACCAACCTATGTGGGATGAGTCCAAAAGATATTGCATTGTATACAATGGTGAAATTTTTAATTACCGCGAACTAAAAAAAGAACTTGAAAAGGGTGGGGTAACTTTTACTTCTCAATCCGATACAGAAGTTTTATTACAACTGTATATCCGTGAGCAATCGGAATGTCTCCCTAAACTCAATGGATTTTTCGCGTTCTGCATATACGATAAAGTGAACCAATCGCTCTTTCTGGCGCGCGACCGGTTCGGTGTCAAACCCTTGTTGTATCTGTTCGATGAAGATAAGTTCCTTTTTGGTTCTGAGATGAAAGCAATCCTTCAATACGGAATTGAAAAAACAATTGATTACACTTCCCTCTTTACGTATCTGCAACTGAATTACATCCCTGCGCCCAATACTATTTTCAAGCACGTAAAAAAAGTTCTTCCAGGACATTTTTTAAAAGTTGAAAAGAAAAAAATGACGCTCGAAAAATGGTATGATATTCCCTATGACAAACAACAAGCTGAGTCAAATACAATCACCTATCATGACGCCAAAGAAAAGTTTAAAGATCTGTTGGAAAAGTCAGTTCAGAAACGCCTTGTTGCGGATGTACCACTTGGTGCGTTTTTAAGTGGGGGCGTTGATTCATCCGTTATTACAGGATTGGCAAGCAGACACAAACCGGATTTGCATACTTTTTCTATTGGATTTCGCGATGAGAAATTCTTTGATGAAACAGAATACGCCAGGCTTGTCGCCCGTCATTTTAAGACCGATCATACTGAGTTTTCCCTGACGAATGAGGATTTGTACCAACACGTGCACTCCATTCTGAATTACATGGATGAACCTTTTGCCGATTCCTCCGCCATCAATGTTTTTATTCTCAGTAAAGAGACCAGAAAATATGCAACCGTTGCGTTGTCAGGTGATGGTGCAGATGAACTGCTTGCAGGGTATAACAAGCATGAGGCCTTTTATCGCATGCAGAACAAGGGATGGAAAGAAGCTGCAGTTATCGCTCTGCTTCCCCTGTGGAAAATGTTTTCGCAGTCGCGCAACAGCACACGCTCAAATCTTACCAGACAACTTATCCGTTTCGGCGAGGGCGCGCGGTTATCACCCCAGGAAAGATATTGGCGTTGGGCAGGATATGCTGACGATGCAGAAGCCAACAGCCTTCTAAGCAAGAGCACACTGGAGAAACTCGTTTCAAGTGATTATGCAGGAAGGAAACATGAGATTCTGAAATTTATCGCACCAGGACAGAACATCAACGACATTTTGTTAACCGATATGCATTTGGTTTTACAAAACGATATGCTCACAAAAACGGATCTGATGAGCATGGCCAATGGCCTGGAAGTACGCTCGCCGTTTTTAGATTTTGGCCTGGTAAATTTTGCTTTTAGTTTACCCGGTTACTTTAAAATTAACAGAAGCATGAGAAAAAGAATTTTGCAGGATGCTTTCCGCGATATGCTTCCCACCAAACTTTACAACCGACCAAAAAAAGGATTTGAAGTTCCTTTGCTGAAATGGTTCAGAAAAGAAATGAAGTCACTGATTACCGACGACCTTCTTTCCAGGAAACGCATTGAAGATCAAGGAATTTTTAATTATTCCGAAATCGAAAAACTTAAACGTCAGTTATTTTCTGATAACCCGGGAGACGTCCCTGCCAGAATCTGGGGCCTTCTGGTATTTCAATGGTGGTATCGGAAATATGTTGGCTAAGGCTCGTTTCCAACACATCATTACAAAGGATAGGATCGAACTAAATCAAAAGCCCTGAACTAGACTGTAAAGAGTTTTTTTTTCACGGAGGTTAACACAGACATTTGCCTTTATCAAATTACCTCTATGAAAATCCTCCTGAAAATTGAAGAAGCCTTCATGTTTGGCCTTGCCATTTATCTGAATTCATTGTTATCCTATGACGGATGGCTTTACTGGTTGTGGTTTCTGGCACCCGATCTGGGCTTCATAGGGTATGCAATCAATACACGCATCGGGGCTATCACTTATAACACGCTGCATCATAAAGGTCTTGCCTTAAGCATGTATCTGCTTGGGTCATTTTATTCTGTGGAACTTTTACAATTCACCGGATTAATATTATTTGGGCACAGCGCTTTTGACCGAATGCTGGGCTACGGATTAAAATATGCTGATAGCTTTCACCACACGCACCCGGGGACTGTTGGCCAAAATGAAAAAGTGTAATCTCGCCCATCCAAGGGACAATTCATTCGCTTTCTAAACAATCTTCCTTACACTCTTTAGGTTCCGGTGCATTCGGTAGCCATGCCGTTGCTTCAGGCTCTTGCACTTGCATTTTCCGCAAATCCAAAAAGGTTCTCATATCCGGCATACCCGGCATACCCTCTTTGACAGAATTGGCTCATTTACCAGAAAACGGTGGTTTTAGCCATTTTTTTGAAATATTCTTAAAGAATCCCGGGTTTTATCCCTATTAAAATTTCAAAAACCAAAATTTCCCCAAATAAAATTTTTGGTGAGCAATAATTATTGAAAATTTGGCAATTTTATTACCTTAAGGTTAAAATTTAAGCATAACTACAACGTTTTCGTCAATTTTTCTTTAAAAGTGGTTCATTTTTAACCCTATTAGTAGAAAATTTGAATCAAAATTAACAACAAACGCAAAATTTTAAACCACAAAGCCAAACAACTATGAAAAAAGCAATTGTACCATTCGCCTTACTCCTTGGAGTCAGTGTGCTGGCACTTTTTTATCCCGCCGTGCCCACTACCATCGTCACTGAGGGAATTAACTCCGGGGATGTAGCCTGGATGCTATGCGCCGCGGCATTAGTTCTTCTTATGACGCCCGGACTGGCGTATTTCTATGGAGGTATGATCGATACCAAAAACATCATCTCCACTATGCTCCAGAGTTTCATCGCCATGGGCCTGATGAGTGTACTCTGGATAGTTGTTGGGTTTAGTCTTGCCTTTGGCGATTCCATAGGAGGATTCATTGGTAACCCGGCCACGTTCTTCATGTTTCAGAATGTATTGGATGGCCAACCATGGTCTTTGGCACCCACGATTCCTTTGATTCTGTTCGCCTTATTCCAGCTAAAGTTTGCCATCATTACGCCTGCCCTTATTACAGGCACTTTCGCAGAACGGGTGAAATTCAAATCTTATATGATTTTCATCATCCTTTTTTCTTTGTTAATCTATGCTCCGTTGGCACACTGGACATGGCATCCTGACGGATTCCTGTTTAAAATGGGAGTTCTTGATTTTGCCGGTGGTACGGTAGTGCATATGTCAGCTGGTTTTGCAGCCCTTGCAGCCTCTATGTATTTGAGAAACAGATCTGAAAGAAAAGTAGCCATCGCGCCTGCCAATATTCCTTTCGTATTGATGGGTACAGGCCTTCTTTGGTTTGGCTGGTTTGGTTTCAACGCAGGTAGCGCCCTGAGTGCTGGTCCTTTAGCGGCCTCCGCTTTCGCTACCACAAACACGGCTTCTGCCGCTGCCGGGTTGTGCTGGATATTGTTTGATGCAGTGAGAGGCAAAAAGCCTTCGGCTCTCGGATTTTGCATAGGAGCCGTCGTAGGTCTCGTGGCAATAACACCTGCGGCAGGATATGTCACCATCCCTTCCAGCTTATTCATCGGAACAGTAGCTTCCCTGATCAGTAATGTGGTGGTTCATTGGAAATCTAAAACTTCTCTGGAAGACACCCTGGATGTTTTCCCTTGCCACGGCGTAGGTGGATTAGTAGGTATGATCATGACAGGTTTATTAGCCAACACTGCCGTTAACGGAGCCAATACAACAGGCAATGGTCTTTTGTTTGGAGAGTTCGCACTCTTCCAGGTTCAAATGATTGGCCTTGTTATCGTCATCGCCTTCACTTTCTTTGGATCCCTTTTGATTTTAAAAATTACCGACATGTTCTCCTCACTGAAGATTTCAGCTGAAGATAAAATCGTCGGACAGGATGTAAGCCAACACGGTGAAAACGTATTTCAGTTCGACCTGTCTACGGCAAAAGAAACTGTTTAATAAATAAAAATGCCCCCGAATTGGTCGGGGGCATTTACCAAAAATTTTCCTGAAGTCACTAAAGAATCCGAGGGGTGTTAGAGACCCGCTGGGATACCCTTAGCTTATTGTTTATAAAACACACCCCTAAAATATGAAAACTTACAAATTATGCATTGGATTTTTACTTGCCGGCCTTATTCCCCTGAATGAGGCGATGAGCCAGGAACAGCCTGCTGTGCTTGCGTCAACCCAACCTGCCGAAGGTTTAGCACCCACTCAAGAAGAGGATGAGGAAAAACAAGATGAACCCTCATTTTCAATCTCTGGGTCAGTCGACACTTATTTTCACTCCACTTTTGGAACAACCAATGCTTATTACGGTGGCATGAATGCACCCTCTACCTCTTTCGCCGACCTGAAAGGTTTTGGATTGGGCATGGCCAATCTGATCGCTACCTATTCTGGTGATAAAGTCGGTTTTACGGCTGACCTTGTGTTCGGTCCCAGAGGTAGGGCAGCGGTCTTTGGCTCCCAACAAGGAATAGTTAATCAGATGTTCGCTTTTTATAAGCTGACCGATAAAGTCACCTTGAACCTGGGGCAATTCAACACCTTCGTCGGTTACGAGGTCATTTCTCCCGCAGTGAATTTCCATTATTCAACATCTTATATGTTTTCATGGGGACCTTTCAACCACACCGGTCTTCGGGCTGATTTTGATCTTGGCGGTGGAATGGTCGCAAAACTAGCGGTGATGAACCCTACTGATATTGTTGAGTTCAACCCTGTGAACACTTACACGCTGGGGGGTCAGATCGGCCACTCAAGTGACGCGGGTGGAATCTGGTTAAATGCTATCTACGGTGATCAGGACGGTAACCTTAGTTCTAATGATCCCTCTTTTGATGAGACCGGTGATCTTATCTCATCAGCCGGAAGTTTATTACAGCTGGATTTAACTACAGGTTGGAATCTTGGTGAAAAATTTTACCTCGGATTAAATACGACTTACCAGACAGTGGCCGCAGGTGAAGCATTTATTGCGGAAGGAACACTGGCCAATTCTGTTGGCGATGCCTCCACTTTCATGGGATTCGCCCTTTATCCGAAGGTAACATTATCGGAAAGTTTTGCCCTTGGCCTGCGGGCTGAATACTTCAGCGTTACCAATGGTCACCTGGGAATTTTCGGAACAGATGACCAGGACGGTTTTGGAAACGAGATTGGCAAAGGCAGTGTCATGGAATTTACGCTATCGGGAAATTACAAAGTGGGTGGCCTCACATTCATTCCTGAAGTACGTATTGATCAGACTTCAGAAGATTCATTTGTGGATGCTGATGGAAAGGCGACCAACATGTTGCCTAGTTTAAACCTCGCTGCTGTTTACAAATTCTAATATTTTGAAACCTTAAAACATTACTGCCATGTCTTCCAAATTAAAAACAAAACTTGAATACATATGGCTTGACGGTTACAAACCAACCCAAAGCCTGCGCAGCAAAACTAAAATTGTAAGAGATTTCGATGGTACGCTTGCTGATTGCCCGGTCTGGTCCTTTGACGGAAGTTCTACCGAACAGGCTACTGGAAGCAAGTCAGATTGTCTTTTACAACCAGTAGCAATTTTTCCGGACCCTGCCCGTAATGAAGCTTTTCTGGTCATGTGTGAGGTGTTAAGTCCGGATGGTTCTGCACACCCGAGCAATGGCAGGGCTACCATCCAGGATGATGATAACGACTTCTGGTTTGGGTTTGAACAAGAATATTTTCTTTGGGATCCTAAAATCGATAAACCACTTGGATTTCCTTCACAGGGTTACCCGGCGCCACAAGGTCAGTATTACTGCTCGGTAGGTGCAAAAAATGCCTTTGGTAGAAACATCGTAGAGGAACATCTTGATAATTGCCTCAGGGCAGGGATCAACGTAGAAGGCATTAATGCAGAAGTGGCTACGGGTCAATGGGAATTTCAAATTTTTGCCAAAGGTGCGAAAGCTGCCGGCGATCAGGTTTGGATGGCCCGTTATTTAATGGAAAGAACGGCTGAAAAATATGGAATCGCTATCAACTGGCATTGCAAGCCCCTTGGCAACACAGACTGGAATGGCTCTGGGATGCATGCCAATTTCTCTAATGGATTATTGAGGAACGCGGGTTCCCGGGAAATTTTTGAAACCGTTTGTATGGCTTTCGCGCCAGTGGTTAAAGATCATATCGCTGTGTACGGTGCTGATAACCATTTGCGCCTTACAGGCAAGCATGAAACGCAATCTATTGATAAATTTTCATTTGGCATTTCCGATCGGGGCGCTTCTATCCGAATACCCATCGCCACCGTGGAAAATGGTTGGAATGGCTGGCTGGA
This sequence comes from Cyclobacteriaceae bacterium, assembly GCA_039917935.1. GTDB lineage: Bacteria > Bacteroidota > Bacteroidia > Cytophagales > Cyclobacteriaceae > Chryseosolibacter. The sequence continues at coordinate 49,206 of JBDSIM010000033.1, forward strand.
AGACCGCAGGCCTAATTCGGCGGCGGATCCGTATAAAGTGGCTGCCCGCATTATTAAAACAGTAAAGACCGTACCTGAATACGCGCTGGTAAACGGTCGGTAAAATTTTGGCGTCTGGTTGTTTAGTAGAAGTCAGGTGGAAACGCCTGGCTTCTTTTTTTGTGAAATGAATTTTTTTTCGGGAATGATGTTAACTTTATTTTACTTTGAAAAAAATAGCAACCCATGATCCATCCTGATACCGAACTCCGGTTCATCAACGAAAAAATTGGTTACGGTGTAGTAGCCACTAAACTGATCCCTCATGGAACGATCACCTGGGCGCTTGATAAACTGGACCGCGTCTTTACACCGCAACAAGTGATTGCCATGGAAGAAGTGTATCGGGAGGTGCTGGATAAATACACCTATCGGAATGCCGAGGGCAACCACATCCTATGCTGGGATAATGCCCGTTTTGTTAATCACAGCTCGCATGCGAATTGTATTACCACTGCCTATGAATTTGAAGTGGCTATCCGTGATATCCAGTCAGGTGAAGAACTCACCGACGACTACGGCTACCTAAACCTGGACGAGCCCTTCGAGGTCGTGCCGGAAGCCGGAAGCAATCGACATGTTATTTATCCTGATGATCTCCTCCGATATTATCCCGAATGGGATGAAAAGTTATTGAAAGCCTTTCCGAAAATCTTTCGGGTCGATCAACCGCTCTTCCATCTCCTTGAAAATGGCGTGCAGGATAAAGTTAAGCGTATTACCCAGGGTGAAATCAAAATGGACTCCATTTTAAATTGCTATTATCGCAGTGGCAAACGCAGTGGTGTCAATGGCTACGCTCATCAGGGTATTTCCGTCAGATCAACCAAAGTGGCTTACCCTTATTAAGAGATTGCTCCCAGTATACTTTGGAAAAAAGATAACCTTTAGACGAAGCAGGCGCGGGGCTTACCCACCTTTATACGGTTTGTAAGTAACACAGGGCGCTTGGCTTCTGGTGCCCAGAGATGGCCGCAGCAATGCTAAAATACCAATGGCTTATTTTACTTTTCTTTCATTTTCGTGCCGATAAAACGAAGCAGATCCTCTTCTACTTTTTCTTTATCCTGCCAAAGGTTACGGCTAAAAACAAAGTGATAATCCCATTTCTTTCGGGTCATCAGGGTAGGGATATAGGCAAAAAAGTGCTTTTCAGAAAGACTGCTAAAATAGTGCATGTCGTCGGTAAGCACAATTCCGAGGGAGTTGTTTTCGGTTTTAATGTGAACATCCGCCAGCGGTAACTGGTTAATCTCAAACTGAAAATCAGAAAATTTATCTTCTCCCCAGCGCTTAATCTGATGATTTAGATACCAGCTGCTTTGTTGCTTACCATTGCTATAAACAGTAGGAATGAATCTTCGTTGGTCAACTTCACGGGCGAATTCCAGATACTTCTTCAGTAGTTTTGGCCCTTCATTCTTCAGATCGTCTGTACGAAGTTGTTCCGGTTCGATGCTGCAGATCAGTATTATTTTTTCACGCGCTCTGGTAACAGCCACATTCAGTCTGTTTTCTCCCCCCGACATATTAAGACTTCCAAATTGCATATTCATTTTCCTGGATTTGTCTGCGGCATATCCAATGGAAAAAATAATAATATCTTTTTCGTCACCCTGAACATTTTCAATATTCTTGACAAAAAGTGTTGGCGGAATAGCCAATCCCTCTTTGTGGTACCTCTCCTCAAGCAGGTCGAGAATTAAATTTTGTTGTGGCGAATTGAACGTGACGACCCCTATTGTTTTTTCTGGCGTGGCCATCAATAAACTCATTACCCGATCCACCACCGCATTCGCTTCCGTGATGTTCGTATTATTGTCCCATAAGCCTCCCACATTGTGATATTCGATGGCGGGTTGTTGCAGGTTAAGGATATTGCGGTCAGGCAATAATTGCAATCGACCTCCATAAAAATATTTGTTTGAGAAATCAATCAGTTCAAGAGATTGGCTGCGGTAATGCCCTTGAAGATGTACAGTAGGCAGATAGCGCTTGGCCAGATCGAGCAGCGAATCTACTTCCAGGTCAGGGTGGTCAGCATCTTCTTCCCACCTTATCTGGTACAGCTCATTGGGCTTCAGCTGCATGTCATCGCCCGCCACCAGGATCTGTTTGCCTCGATACATGGCGGGTATACCCCTTTCAGAAAAACACTGCGATGCTTCGTCAAAAATCACCAGATCAAAAATTTCTTTCATCGGAAAAATTGCAGAGGCTGATTCCGGTGAGACCATCCAGCAGGGTAACAAATTAAAAACTTCATTCTGAAAATCGGTAATTATTTTACGAATGGGCCAGATCTTTTTTTTCTTGGTTACCTGGTGGTACAAATCCCGATAGGTTACCCGGTTATTCAGCCGGTTATACTCAAGATTTTCGTACACCCGTTCGCGTGCCCTCAACAACAAGATATCCTGACTGAGTTTTCTTTTCTCCTCCACCAACGCAGCCAGTTCTTCCCTTTGTTTCTCCATTTTCATGGATGAGACAGACCGAAGATTTGGAAACTTGGCTTCTATATGCTCAATCCAGGCAAGTCGTAAACTGTTTTGAAAGAGCTGCTCCATACGAACGCCGTTCCATTCACCAGTTTCATCGTGCAGCTTAGTGATGACAACTTTCTCAAACACTTGCAAGTTTTCCTTGATCCTGTCGAAATCACAAAGGCTGTCAAAATCTTTCCGCAAAGTTTTCAGGTACTCATTTTCTCTCTCCGGGTGGGCAATGAGATCCCTGTACTGATAAGGGTTGATGTATTTTAACCAATCTTTCTTTCTTTCCTTAAGGTCACCCACAATTTTCAAAAGCTGAATCAATACTTTCGTGAAATCCGGCATTGTATATTTCTTCGGGTGTAATCCTTCTTTCACTTCACGAAGTGTGTGAAATATCAGCTTTGCCCTGATGGCAAGTTTTTGACGGGTAAACCAGATCTTCAATTTTACTTCGTCATAATCGGTTGGTAAATCAATCAGCCATGATTTCTTTTTTACTGCCGTCAGGTGGTGTTCCAGGTTTAACCTGTTATCAATCTTTTCCTCCAGCCGCCGCAATCCTTTTTTATTGTTTTGCAAGCCATTGGCATGCAGTACATCATTGATCCATTGTTTGTCTTTAGAAAACAAAGACCATTTCACAAGGCGGAAGATATTTCCCTGGGCATCGGTTGCCTTCTGCAAGGCTTCCTGAAATATCACCAGCCGATCTGCATGGAGAAATGATTCAGCGCCATCGCCGGTAAAACAGTTCATCAGTACCCTTTCCACATTGGTAAACCAAAGAAAGCTCGTCTCACCGTCTTTCTCATCTACCATGGCCAGCATAAAATGATAGATGGCTTCCGTCTTAAGTAACGCGATTAACCCAAGGACATCATCTTCCCGCGAGCGGAAGGATTCTGCATCAGAAAGGCTCAGGGTAACTTGAATAAGTTCCTGGATATTCTCCTGCGTTTGCTTTTGATACGTTGGGATTTCAGTAATTACTTTTTCTATTTCTTTAAGCTCCTTCAACTGAAAACTGCCAAATGATCGGCGCTCTCGCCACGGATACTCAGTCCTTTCAAAATTTGACGCATAGCCCGTATACTGATGAAGGGTCTGGAGAAAATGCGGCAACGTGGTAAAAGAAAAGTTTTGATACTCTTGCCGGATATTAATGACCTTACCCTGTACGTCAGAAGTAAGATAAAGCTCTTTCACACTTAAGCCACTTTCCTGATCATCAAATAAGGCTTGTTTGAATTGTTCAAACTCATCCGTGATTTGATCAATAGAGCGGCAAACATGAAAAAACCTCCGCTCGGTTTGAATTACATCAATGCTCCGGTTGTTGGATTTATAATCATCGATACTATCAATCTGTCGTGCGACCTTATGAAAAATATTTTTTCTTTCATTCCGGAAATCATGTACAAGACCAACAAAATCACCCAGTTGTTTTTCCTGTAAACGCGTGTACACCACGTCGAGTGCGGCGCGCTTCTGACAAACCAGTAAAGCGCGTTTTCCGGAGGCAATGGCATCGGCCAGGAGATTGCAGATCAGTTGTGATTTACCCGTGCCTGGTGGTCCTTGTACAACAATCGACTGGCCTACCTTTACGGCTTTGATGGCATTTTCCTGATACGCATCGATGGTAAAGGGGGTATGGAGTTTCTCTTCCTTAACAATCTGACCGGCCAGAATGCCACCGTTATCAGGCGCGGCTTTTTCTGAAGGAATAATTTTGCTGAGAAAAAATTCTTCGAGATCCAGAATCGTATTTTCTTCAATCAATCGCAGATAGTCAGGCACGAGTTGTGAACCAGCCTGCGGAAAGATTCCCAACACAGCTTCCGGAAATAGTTTCAATTCGCCATTGCGGTGTTTGAGCTCAAATTCTTCTTTCTTGAACGGCTGAAAGGGGATCAGTTCGTCCCGGAAATTATCCGGATTAAAATTGATTTCCAGTTTTTCTTTCAATAGCTGATAAAGCTGTGTCCGAAAAACGGTGCTGTCAACATTAAAATCCTCGAAACTCGAATCCAGCATTTCTTCATCCAAGGCAACTTTATTATAAAATGAATATGCCAGCAGAAATGATTTATTCAACGTAATCCCCGCTTGCTGGCGAAGTTGAAGATGCCATTCATTATTTTCCTGCAGGATAGAAACAGGAAAAAATAACAATGGGCAACGCACCAGGGTGCCATCGGAAAATTTTCCACGGATGAACGGCCAGCCTATGTGCAGATCGTAAGAACCGCGTTCTTCAAATAAAAAGCTATCACCGCGTTGGAGTTTTTTTAATTTTTTACTAACCTCATTGTTGGATTCTACGCGACTGTCCAGCACCTGGCAAACTTTAATCGTTTTTCCACCAATAAGGGCTTTTATAATCTCAAACGAAGGAAAACCATTTAACAGGTTTACTTCGTGAAGATCCATTAACTGCTCAGCTGACAAACGCAATAACATCAACGAGCGATTGTTACCCGACAGATTTGTTAGTCTGCGCAGGTACGATTGAAGAACATTCTTAACTGGGTTAGTCACCACGTATTCCGGAAGTTTTTGGTTTTAGTTTGTAATTGACAAAGCCTGTGATTAATTACTTACGCTGATGTAAGGTAAAATTTTTTCAACCTCTTCCTGCGTAATTACTTGCAGCTTTTTAATATCATGAACCTCCTTGAAATCACCATGCTGAAAACGGTAAGTTATCAGCACTCGTGCAGTTTTATAACGTATATAAGGGTGCGCTGATAACTGCTCTTCACTTGCTGTATTGATATTGAGTTTTACCGGGGTAAACCCTGCCGCAATAAATGACATTTTCGTTAATCGGTTAACCACCATCGAATCAAGGCCGTACACTTCTTTTAATTGTTCCGATTGAATAAATCCGCCTAATCCATTCCGGAATTTTATTATTCGGCTGGCAAGCTTTGAGCCAATGCCATACACCGTCTTCAAAAGTAAGGTATCCGCTACATTTAAATCGAAAGATGGTTTTTCACCTTTGGTTTTAAGCGTTCCCTTCCTTGTAAACTGCGACCGGTAAGCAGTTTCCTGTTTCCGCTGCTTTCTCAGAGAAGGAAGCAAAATATTACCGTATAGCTGCTTATATAACGTAGAATCCAGGCCATAGATTTTCAACAAGTCGGATTTGATCCTAAAAGACCCCCCTTTCGCCCGGTAAGCGGCAATACGATTCGCTGAAGTTTCCGAGAAACCAAGCTTCAATAAGGTGTCTAAAGGCGCGGTATTTGGGTTGAAGGGAAATGAATGAAACCGCTGGCTCCCGGGCTGGGTGGGAGCCGGTTGGTCGTTTTTCAACAGAGAAAGCAGGCTATCAAGTACTATTTTATCCTGATCATCATTTCGCTCCGTGTGAGCGATGAAGGAGCTATAAATAGGTTCGGAGAATATCAAAATGACCATCAGCGGTATGAGAATCAAAAAGCCATTGATCTCATTACCTGAAAAGCCAAAAATATCCCGAATCCATTTTTTCAACGAATTCATAAGAGGGGGTTTTCATACAAATTAGTAAAAGTTGGGAACTAAAGACAAGGCCGGTTTGTAAAACGGAAGGAGCTATTTATAATGTTATTTATACTGATTCTAAATTGACCCTTTCCTGATTTTTGTCATCAGCGATTGTTATTGAGAATGTATTTTTGTGATCCAGATGACTCAAAATTTTAAATCAATAGCCTTAAGTTATAAGACAGCCCCGCTGGTGGTGAGGGAACAGGTTTCACTAACAGAATCCGCTGTTAAACAACTATTGCATTTCTTACGCGATTATACAACCGCATCAGACCTTCTGATCGTCTCCACCTGTAATCGCACGGAGATTTATTATACATCGGAAAAAGATTTATCTGAAGATATTTTTAAAGGTTTAGCCTTCATTAAAAATCCAGATAAAGGATTCGCGCAACATTTCGCTAAATATGAAGGTACGGCATCTATCCGCCACCTGTTTGACGTGGCGATCGGGTTGGATGCACAGGTAATCGGAGATTTACAGATTTCCGGACAGGTGAAAAAAGCTTATCAATGGAGCGCGGATGAAAATGTGGCAGGACCTTTTCTGCACCGCCTCATGCATACCATATTTTTCGCCAATAAGCGCGTGGTGCAGGAAACTGCTTTTCGCGATGGCGCAGCTTCCATCTCCTATGCTGCGAAAGAATTAGCGGAAGATCTTTTGGTAGGCACAAGGGATCCAAAAGTTCTCGTGGTAGGGGTGGGTGAAATAGGTCAGGATTTTTGTTTAAACCTCGACAATTCAAAACTCCGCAATGTAACGATCCTGAATCGCACGCCTGAAAAAGCGGAAATATTGGCGGCCAAATGCGGATTTCAATTTTGCGGGATTGAAAGATTAAAAGATGAAATAGCCAAGGCGGATATCATCATTAGTTCAGTTTCCGGAAATGAACCGTTGATCAGTCGCGAGCTGATGAAGGAAATAAAAATATTGTCCCACAAGTTCTTTATTGATCTTTCCATTCCAAGAAGTATCGATCCTTCTATCGAGGAGATCCCCGGTGCCATTATCTATAACCTTGATGATATTGAGGAAAAAACCTCGGAAGCACTGGAAAGGCGTATCGCTTCGATTCCACAGGTTCAGAATATTATTAGTCAGTCCATCAGTGAATTTGAAGATTGGTCAAAAGAAATGGTGGTGTCCCCTACCATTCAGAAGCTAAAAAATTCTTTGGAGCAAATCAGGAAGGAAGAATTAACCCGCTTTCTCAAGAATGCGAAACCGGAAGAAGCTGAAAAACTTGAGGAAATGAGCAAGTCACTCATGCAAAAAATCCTGAAGTACCCGGTACTCCACTTAAAAGCCGCCTGCAAACGAGGCGATGCAAACACCCTAACGGATATCCTGCACGACCTTTTTAATCTTGAAAAAAATCTTGAAAAAAAGGGATGAGGTGGTGATCTGTTCCTGTTCGCTACCATAAACTCCGATGCGTTGGCCATTTGCTACAGATTCTTAGGCTGTTATTTTTTCATTTTTCTCAAAACTTTTCAACTGCGCCCGATGGCTATCGGATTGTTAACTGTCAACAGTTTACATCTCCTGTAATTTTCTTTGTTTATCTTCGACCTATTCTAAAATAAGCGCTCCACCGGTGATTGGGGAAGAGAAAAAATTCATTAACCTCATTAACGAACATCAAGGGCTGATCCACAAGGTCTGTATCATGTATGAGAACGACCGCGAGGTTCGCAATGATCTTTTCCAGGAGATTGTACTGCAGCTCTGGAAATCATTTCACACTTTCAGAGGCGAAGCCAAAATAAGTACCTGGATGTACCGTATTGCTCTCAACACAGCAATTTCAGGATATCGCAAACAAACCCGCCTTGTGCAAACTGAGGATCTGCATGAAATTCATTTTAATATATCCGAACAATACGGCGGGGAGGATAGAGAAGAAAATGAACTCAAACTTCAGTGGGCCATCCGGCAGCTATCTGAAATTGAACGCGCTATGATCATGATGGCCCTGGAAGAAATTGCGTATGAGGAGATCGCAGAAACCATTGGCATCACGCAAAACAATGTAAGGGTTCGCATGAACCGGATCCGGGAAAAATTAAAAAAACTTATGTGCCCCTAAAATGGAATTAGACGATTTAAAAGATATATGGAAAAAGCAAGGCTTTCAACCTAAGGATGAAGCTCAACTCGTTATCATGTTAAAAGGAAAAAGCATTTCTATCATCACACGGTTAAAACGGAATGTCTGGCTGGAGCTCATTTTTACTTTTTTGGGAGGATTAGCTTTGTTGATCTACGCATTGACCCTTCCCGAAGGCTCACTCAAATGGACTTCCATATCAATTCTTATTTTATTCGCGATCTATTCGTTCTATTACTTAAAAAAGCTGCAGCTGCTGAATGGATTTGATCCGGGTAACGATATCAAAGCCAACCTTCAACGACTTATACTGAATCTGAAAACTTATTTAAAATTCTATAAACGAAGTTATTCCATATTATACCCTGTCTATTTCCTGCTGGCGCTCCTGTTCGGAGGGATTGAACAAGGGGCCACCGCATTCTTCCACCGGCTGGCCAGACCGGATGTCATCGCTACCCTTTTACTTGGCGCCAGTTTATTTTTCATTTGCAGCACCTGGCTGACCACCTGGTATCTTAAAAAACTTTATGGTAACCATTTGCAGAAACTGGAGTCGTTGCTGAAGGATCTTTATGGGAATGAAAAAGTTGCGGGGGAGTGAAGGGGCAGGTTGCAGGTCCAAATTTGAAATTTGAAATTGTTCAATGTATGAAGTTCAAACTACCTTTAAAGTTCAACCACGGATGTGTGCCATAGCAACTCTCGATCGGGCTTCGCATTGTCTGGCACACAATCACTGAACCTTGATCAGAGCATAAGTTTAATGTTTAAAGTTAAGGAGCACTTCACGCGCACAGTGACGTTTGCAGCGAATCCGGATTATCCACGAGACTTAACCACTGTGGGGATGACCTCTTTAAATGAGTATAAAAAAATGCATTTACAATGTAAGAACGACGTAAGTTCTGTAAAGTGATTACAGGGGATCAGACGTGAATTTTTCGTAACTTATTATGAAGACTTTACCAGTGAATCTACCCGGCTTCGAAGTAATAATAATCAGGATAAGAACATTCTGTTCTGGTCAAGGCAATCACACAAATGTTTGTATACTACTGTGATATTTTCTTTTGACTGATCTTTACCCAGGGCAAGTACGATCCGTTGGGATAAAGTGCCCTCTTTCAGGATGACATCAATCTCACGCTTCCAGGTTCCGACAGCATAATTGCCGGAACGAATTATCCGTTCGGTAATGTGTTGCCAAAGCTCTACGACACTGGCTGAAGTTCCTGGAAAACCAAAAACATTCAGATAGTCCTTATTATCAATGATGACTCCCTGTGCCTGTTCACTTGTTTTATCCAGCAACTGAGCAAGGAAATCAGTCCTCCATTTCATCTGGCTTTCAAAATCGAGAAATTTTCCACTAACGAATCCTTTAATGGTTTCAATTACCAAAGCAACGATGGCCATATCCGCCGTTGGGCACTCCTGAATATCCATGATCCGGATTTCGATCGATCCTCTGTCAAAACGAGGAATGGCTCCGCGGGAATTTACCCATATAGGATTCAACGCCTGCCCCGGATCATACGGAGCAATGTCAGATTTTATCTTTTCGTAAATGGTATTGAGGTAATTTCTTTTTGAAAAAACCGCTTCTGGTATGACCTTCCCCGTAATGGATGGAATTTTAGCCTGGTTTGTTTTGTAATATTTCAATCGTGTATCAAGCATACCAGTCAACTTCCCATCAAGAATGGGCGAGCTGGCGCACAACGCGGGCAGGAGTGGTAACACTAACCGTACGGCTGCATGCAATTTCGCGAATTCCTCATCATCATAAAATGGAAGGTTCAGATGGGTGCTCTGCAGGTTAGACCATCCATGACCCCGGCAATCAAATATTTTATTGTAAATGTCATATACCTCGTTGTTTTCGTGAGGCCATATTTTAGTTTCCGTTGTCGGATCCATAAACGGGTGCGCCGCTGACGGCATGAGCATGGTATTGGACCCCGCCAGAATAGAATTGATGTGTCTGACATTTTCGGCGAACGCATTTTCCAAACCATTGAAGTTATTTTCGGGTTTGGTAGATTTTAGCTCCACAACATGCAGTACCAGTTCATTGGACCAAGTGACCATTCCATTTTCAAAATCACTCTGAAAAACACCCGTTTCATGTTTGATCAATTCGTCAGTGATAGGGCTTACTTTCAGGGTTTCACAGTCTACAAGCATGTACTCCAGCTCTATGCCATAGCCCTGGAATAAATGAAGGCGTGGGGGTTGCTGCATCATTTATCGGATTTGATCTTACTCAAAAATACATCCATGATTGTAGAATACAATTTATCCTTGAGGATTTTATCTTCCGTACCTGACTCGATGTTCGGGTTATCATTAATTTCGATAACATAAAACTTGCCATCCACTTCCTTCATATCAACCCCATAAAGGCTTTTGCCGATCAGGGATGTTGCTTTGAGCGCAGTTTTCAACAAACCCGAGGGCGCCTGATCCGCGGCAATGGTTTCCACATCACCATCCTTGTTGTTTTTAGAATTCCAGTTCACAATCTGCCAGTGCTCTGAGGCCATAAAGTATTTACACACATAAAGCACCTGGCCGTCAATTGTACCCACCCTCCAGTCAAAAGGGGTTGGAAGAAACTCCTGAGCAATCAGCAACTCAGATTTCTGGAACATGGTGGAGCAGGTATGCTTAAACTCTTCGGCGTTGTTGATTTTATGAACACCTTTACTGAAAGCGCCATCCGGTTCTTTGAGAATAAATGGAAACCCCAGTTTCTCCGGCAGGTTTTTATAATTATCCTTGCCGATCACATGGGATTTAGGTGTCAGAATTTTATTGGCGTTCAGCAACTCATTGAGGTATACCTTATTGGTACACTTCAGGATGGATTCGGGGTCATCCATAACAATCAGTCCCAAAGATTGCGCTTTCTTTGCAAACCGGAAAGTATGGTGATTAACGTAGGTTGTTTCACGGATAAACAAAGCATCGTATTGAATTAACTCCCCAAAATCATTTTTAGTGATGAGCTCAACGTTGAATCCTGCCTGATCTCCCGCCTTGATAAATTTTTGAATTGCCTTTTCATCAGAGGGAGGATTTTTATCCTCCGGATTGATCAGTATGGCCAGGTCATACTTCTTTTTATCCGGCTTAACATCACGCTTTCGTTCCAGGTAGCTTTCAGCGGCATCGTGAAGCAACGTCCTGTCTTCCTGTGGAACTTCACCTAAGCTTAAGGGCTTAATACTTTGCAGTACCCATTTACTTTTCTTGGAGAACGTAGCGCTCAAAGAAGGCGCCTGTATATATTGGAATAATTGCTTGGCCAGTTTGTTAAGCGTTTCATACCGTGTAATCCCAAAATAAATATCAAACTCTACCTTGTCTGATTTTTCATTTTTGAAGGAAGTCTGAATCAGGTCATCAAAATCCTGGGAATCTTCCCGTAGTATTGAAGGAAAACGCAGATCCTGTATGGTACTGATCCCGGGTAATACCTTGTGTTTGCGAGCCTCCGCCAACAGCGATACATAGTAACCCAGGCTTTGGTATTGGTATGACTTGCACAGGTTAATAACCTTAAGCCCTTTCGTTTGCTGATAAATTTCAGCCGTGATATACTTGGCCGGAGTTACCACCTCGACCTCCTCAAGGGTGAATTTCCAATGATCCGGATTTTCTACAATAATTAATTTTTGCATGAGGCTAAAGCCGATATGAGTTCCGTTTCCAAAATCATTGATTTAAAATTTTTTAGGTTCAATTATTAATAAGTTAGCATCGTACGTTAAAATCCCCAGCATGATACTGTTGATAAGACGGGTAAATCCGACCGTATATACCTGGCCTTTACCCAAAGGGTTTGGTTCAACCGGGTCAGCCAGGTAAACACAATTTTTTTCCTCGTCGTATCCTGTGATCACCACGAAATGTCCGGCGGGTTCCCCCTTTATACTGTCGTAAATATCATACTGTGGTATCTCCCTTGCCGTGCTGTATAAATAGGTTGCACTTAACCCTGTAAGAATAGGAATATTACGCTTAAGGTAACCTTTGATGAGATCTTCGTCAAGCTCACCATAGTGCAGTTTGCCCCCTGACTCCAGAAACTTGATGTATGCCTGCGATGCAAAATTGAGTTTTCTTCTTTTACTCTTGAACTCCATCTGTTCTTTCAGGAACTGAACAATTTTTTTTGAAGGGTGCTTAAACCAGGTGGGATCGAATACATTCAGGTTGTAGGTATAGATATGGGCCCTGTACCCGCGTTTCAAAGCGTGATTGCCTAATATCACGGCCATCGTTCCTCCGTTTCTTAGTTGCTTTACTTCTTTGATCACCTCTTTAAGGGGCACGTCGTCCTGGTAAAATGTATACAGGGCATGCAGGCAGGTCGGTCCGCAAGTGACATCGTCAGGCTGTGCCTGAATATCAAAAGCCAAATGAATTTCTTTGCGCATTAAAAGTTCAACAGCTTCGTGATGAATAAATCAAAAACTTCAACAAGGATCAGTAAAATAATGATAAATTCCAGCATGTTGCTTTCGCGTTGATGGATTATCTCGCGGAATACGGTAACGTTATTCTCAATGATGCGAAGTGTGTACTCTATCTCGCTAAAACGGACTTTCAGGTCAAAGTGCTTCATCAGTCCCTGTTGAAGTTTATCCAGATACTCATCTTCCCACGTTAGATCGGGCGCATCAAAAATATAAATATTTTCAGCAATATCATTTTGCGTATTGAGTGCCTTTCCCAGGAATCGGTGCATTTTATTTCGACTCACCTTGAGCTTGCCTGTCAGTTCCAGCTGATTGGAAAATCCTTTCACTTGCGTCAACAGATTTTCGCTGATACTGTGATAATAATCCAGGGCCACTGACTGGGCAAGGTTTAACATGGCAACGCGCATCACTTTTTCATCCATTTTCCCTACAATCGCTTCCGCAAAATTAAAAAATGTTCCTTTGCTGGGATCGACGCGAATTTGAAATTCATCCCGTAACCACGATGGAACTTCATCTTTCATATAGGGGGTTACTGTTTTAATTCCGTACTTCATTTCCTCCTCTTTATACCCGGAAAAAACAATGACCCCATAATTACAATAATACTGGTACTTGCCACTGAATCCGTAAAACAACTCCGAAGAGGAATCTGCAAGCGGTTTAATATCCAGAAACGATTTGATCCCTTTTATATCGATCTGATTAGAAACCAGAAATGCGTGTAGTTTAACAGTTTCTTCCATGAGGCAACAATTATTAAATATAAATTTAATTAACGGGTCGACAATTTCAGTTTCATCGAAATTCTGGATATTAGGGTTCAAATCACACGAAATCATGAGAAAGATTATACCCTCCCTGGTGCTTTTGTTAACCCTTACCTGCCAGTGTTTTGGATGGGGACCCACTGGTCACCGGGTGACTGGGTCAATCGCTTCCAGATATTTGAATAAAAAAGCTCATAAAGCGGTTGAAAGAATTCTCGGAGGGCAGTCAATCGCGATGGCCAGTACGTGGATGGACGAAGTGAGATCCGACTCAACATTTAATTTCATGACTGACTGGCACTGGGTTACTATTCCGGAAGGCCAGTCATATGAACAGACGGATAAAAATCCCAGCGGCGATATTATTCAAACACTTGAACGGATCATCAGGGAATTAAAAACAAACAAGTTATCAGCTCCTGAACAGCTTCAGCATCTTCGAATCCTCATTCATCTGATCGGTGATATCCATCAACCCTTGCACGTCGGGGCATTGGCTGATAAAGGTGGTAATGATGTGAAGGTAAACTGGTTTCAGACCAATAGTAACCTTCACCGTCTTTGGGACAGCGATATGATTGATGATACCCGCCTAAGCTATACAGAGCTGGCGCAATCCCTCAACAAACCGAGTGAAGAAGACTGCCTCCGTTGGAACAAATCACCGATTACAGAATGGGCGAGAGAAAGTCAGTCCTATCAGGAAAGCTTATACCAATTTGGCAATGGCAGATTGGGATACCGGTACGCCTATGTGCATTATCCTGTTGTGCGTCACCGCTTGTTACAGGCGGGCGTCAGACTTGCCGGAGTATTAAATGATATTTATGGTTGATAATTCTTCATAAAAGTAATAGCCCCCGAATTAGACGTCTGTTATTTGTATACTTGAGAAACCCATGGTTATCAAAACTTCAAAAATAATCCAACTCAAATTATTAATTTCAAAAATGATACAGCTTCTTAAATACATTTTCTTCATTTTTATTTTTGCCTGCTGTTACTCAGTTCAATCCCAGGAATTAACTTACGCTGAGCAACTTGGATTTCCCAAAGGCGCAAAAGTCATCATACTTCACATTGACGATATTGGCATGTCATGGGATTCTAATCAGGGCGCTATTCAGGCAATGGAAAAGGGCGTAGCTAATTCATTAAGTATCATGATGCCTTGCCCCTGGGTGCCAGGATTCATCCACTATCTAAAGGATCATCCCGATTTAGACGCGGGACTTCATCTGACCTTAACTTCTGAATGGAAAGACTACCGCTGGGGACCACTCTCAGGCCAGCCATCAGTACCAGGCCTTGTTGACCCTGAGGGTGCGCTGTGGCAGTCCGTTGAGCAGGTTGCAAAAAATGCCTCTGCGGATGAAGTGGAGACCGAAATTCGTGCGCAGTTGAAAAGGGCTCGCGATATGGGCTTTGAACCGACACACCTCGACTCCCATATGGGGACCTTGTTTGCCACCCCTGCTTTTCTGGAGCGATATATTAAAGTGGGCATTGAAAATAAAATTCCGGTGATGTTTCCCGGCGGTCACAATACCATGCTTAGGAAACAAAGGGTTGTTACACCTGCCATGGAAACCCAGTTGAAAACCACGGCAAAAATAATTTGGAATGCAGGCTTGCCAGTGCTCGACGACCTTCACAATGTCAGTTATGATTTTGACTATCCAAAAGGGGACAATATTTCTGATAAAGACCTCCAGTCGTTTGCAACATCCCGATACATGGAAACGATCAGGGAATTGAAACCGGGACTTTCCATGGTGATCATGCACTGCACAGCGCCCAGTGAAGTTTTTAAATACATTGCCAACTCCGGCAGGATACGGAAAGCAGACCTGCTGGCCATGATGGATCCGGCTTTTAAAAAATTCTTAAAGGATGAAAAAATTATCCTGACCACCTGGCGGGAAATCCAGCGGCGAAGATCGGCGAAGTAATAAGCTCAGGTGATTGCGAACCAGGAAACAAAACCAAAATAGGGTTGTGTTTTGCTGTTAATTTTCTTTTGTTGAAGATGCTGATGCACGCCTGTAGATATACTGGAGATTCTTATTGTTGGAGTCCTCAACCGGCGACAGAATCATGCTTCCTGATTTGAAAGAAACATTCCATTCCTGAGGTTTTTGATTGGTCTCGCTTTCGAAATACAAATTTTTAAGTTGTTCATTCATCCGATAAGCACCGCTATCGGACTTCTCATTGCCAGACCGCATAACATATCTTGCTTCATCCGTGAATACCAACGTCTGATCTGAACCACCCTGGGCATCGGTTACGTTTTCATCTCCACTGATGATCCTGTCAATTTTCCATTCCCCAACAATGGACTCAATTATTTTCTCAGGCGACTCCTGCTCCGTAGGAACCTGGGTATCATTAGCTTCATTTACGGTCTTTTCATTCTGACAGGAAATTTGAAGCGTCAGTAAGGCAATGGTGCAAATTTTCAATACGGTTTTTTTCATAATAGATTTTCGTAGAAGGTAAAAACAGCATGCCCTTGACAAAGGGATATAGGGTATAAAGGTATAGAGGTATAGAGGTATACAGGTATAGAGGTAAAAGGTTTGTCGCTGGTAATCACAGGGGTGATCTGTCGGTCACCAGAAATGTCCAATTTAATACTCACTTAAACCGGACGCTTAAACGGCATAAGTATTTTGCCATTCTTAAAAACATAAAAATTATCATGGCTATCCAAATACAATCTCAGAAATTGAACATTGCGAATAAAGAGTTGCTTCAGAAATTAATTGATTGTGCGTTAACCTGTGAAGAGTGCGAAGCGGCCTGTCTGAACGAAGAAAATATTACACTGCTGGCAAGGTGTATCGAGCTGGACCGCGATTGCGCCGACATTTGTTTACAGGCATCGCGATTAGTTCAACGGGATTCTGAAATTGTAGAAGAATACTTATCTGTGTGCGAACAAATCTGCAGGATGTGTGCTGAGGAGTGTAACAAGCATAACCATGAGCATTGTAAAATATGTGCAGAAGCATGTCTCGCCTGCGCGGACGCCTGCCATGCATTAGTTGCCGGCTAACCTGAATTCATTGGGATGCTGCACGCGATTGGTGTCCCAATTTTTTTCTTAATTATTTTCCTGTAAGAATATCTACTATCGGTTGGTCGGGCCTAATGTCACCGTCAACAATTCCGAATGAGCCAGCTTTGTAATTCCAGTTGGCATAAGCAACGGCGTGTTTTTCAAATATGGCCACCATGTCATTATACCAGGCTTGCTTTGCTTTTACCGGTGTCTTTTCAATGACACCGAATTCACCGCAATACAATGGCAGCCCAAGGCTATCCGCCAGGTGAAAGGGTTTGGCCATCATTTTCTCGAGTGTATCCCGATTGTAAACGCGTTTTTCATCCGCCAAAGATCCGTTGACTACGATCTGCCCCGGGTAATCAATTTGTCCTTGAAAATCTTTCAATTTTGTCCAGGAAGCCTGGTAATGCGTCAGGTGAAATGGCTCGTAAAAGTGAAAACTCAGGATAATGTTCCGGTCATTGGCAGGAATTTTAAGCTGGTCAAAGGTATTGGCAGATTGCCAGCGGTTGGAACCTATTACCAAAACACGGTGTGGCTCCCAGCTTCGTATGGAATCTGCCACGCGGGTCAGCAATTGATTCCATTGTTCCGGGTCATCGGCAACAGGTTCATTCATGAATTCATAAGCCAGCATTCCGTTCGGCCACTCCTTTACAGCCCCTGAGAGATCTTTCCACAATTGAATAAATTTATCTTGTTCTTCAGGTTTGGTCCATAAAGGTTTTTCATCTGCATTAAAATGATGAGAACGTAAAATATGAAGATCGAGAACAACCCTTAAGCGAGCATCATTGCACCATGTGAGACATTGCGTTAGTAGTTTAAATGCGTCGTCGTTTCTTTTCCCGTTTTCATCCCACATTTGTTCCTCATCTATTGGAAGCCGAAGGTGATCAAAGCCTGCAGAATCAATATAGGCAATGTCTTTCTCTGTGAAGAATGTAGCACGTTCTTCCCCTCTGCGGTCACTTTGCGAGAGCCAGTGGGCGATGTTGGTGCCCCGCTTTATTTTAAACGCACCAAAATCATTTTGTTCCACCACAGATTTTCTTTTCTGGCACGCCGTCATTATTAATATGAAGAAAAGCGATATTAAACTGCAATATTTCATATGCCCAATAGCTTGATTATCCGAAGGTAAAAAGTTTCCCAAACAAATAAATGGATTTTATGTTAACGGTACAGGATAGTTAATTCATTGCCAAACAAGTATACTCATTCATTAAAAAAATGGATATTTGTTCATTCACTAATTTAATCAGATGAAAACACTTCAGTCTTTCATTTTTTCTCTTATCCTGTTATTCATCTGTGGATGTGCTTCTCAAAAGCGTTTGAACTCATTTTTCTTTATACAAATGGCGGATACACAATTCGGTTTTTTCACCGACAATCAGGACTTCAAAAAGGAAACCATAAACTTTGAAAGAGCCATAGCGGAAGCTAACAGACTTCGTCCCGCGTTTGTGGTAGTGTGTGGTGACCTTGTCAACAAAGCCGGAGATACCGATCAGATCACAGAATACAAAAGAATTGCAGCGACACTTAACCCGGTTATAAAACTCTATAATGTTGCGGGCAATCACGATGTTGAGAACGTTCCTACTACGAAGAGTTTAACGGACTACAAAAAGCATTTCGGAAAAGATTATTTTACGTTTCAATCCGGAAATTTATTAGGGATTGTACTGAACTCATCGCTGATGAAGGCGCCAGACAGTGCACGTGAAGCCGCAAGGGATCAGGAGTTGTGGCTTACCTCGACCCTGGAGCAAGCCCGGTCTTCTAAGCGGACACCTATTGTAATTTTCCAGCATCATTCGTTATTTCTCACAGAGCCCGGGGAAGCGGGCCAATACTTTAATTTTCCCATTGAAAAAAGAAAGGCTTATTTGGAACTGTTCCGAAAATCCGGAGTTCAATACATATTTGCGGGGCATTATCATCGGAATGCAATGGGAAAAGCTGATGACCTGGAAATGGTTACTACTGGGCCGGTAGGCAAACCGTTAGGGGTCGATCCCTCCGGATTCAGGATAATCATTGTAAAAGGAGATGTGCTCAGACATAGCTATCATAGCCTTGATTCGATTCCGAAGCTTATTCCTGTTAAGCCGTAATAATTAAAAAGATTCTCTGAGGCAGGGAATCTTAGTCAAATCAAAAAAAAACAAACGTTTACCGCGGATCCATCGGAGCACCTGGAAAGTTCAGTTTTAGCACATTTGAAATTTGATGTTTACAGTGTTTCAGATTTCAAGTTGTTTCAGGTTCGAAGTTTCAAATTACCTTTTAAGGTTCAAGGACGATTTACAACTTGGATCGAAATCACGGAACCCCGTAGGGGTGAAAATTTTTGTAACCCCCGGTTTCAACCTGGTTTCAACCGGGGGGCAAGGTAACTGAAGTGTGTGCCATGAGAACCCTCGATCGGGCTTCACATTATTTGGCACACGATCACTGAACCTTGATTTGGAGTAAGTTTACTTACAGAACGCCAGACATCAATAGTTTTACCGGACAGCAGTGTTTTAGTACTTGTACTTTTTTCTGTGATCTTTCGCTTCCTTCGTCATTTTACCCCACTGCTTTCCGAGTCGCTTTTTTTCTTCCGCACTGATTTCAAACCGCCTTTGCTCCTTCATAAGTTTAATATAACTTTCATAGAGCTGCGCGTCAAGGGCGCCGGAATGCAGGGCTTCAATTACACCACATCCCATTTCGTTGACATGCTTGCAATCACTAAAGCGACATCCTGAAACAAACTGCTGTAATCCAGGGAACATGTTTTCTGATGGTTGTCCGTCCTCAAAAGTTAAACCGAATTCTCGCATGCCGGGAGTATCTATGATCAGACTTCCGTTGGACAATAGAAACAGGTCACGGGAGGTGGTGGTATGTTTGCCCTTGCTCGTTGAATCACTTGTTCGCGAGGTTTTCTGCGCCTCAGAATTCATCAAAACATTGAGTAAAGAACTTTTTCCCACACCGGATGATCCAATAAGGATATAGGTTTTTGCGCTTTCAAAAATATGATCTTGCAATTCATTGATCCCTAACCCGGTTAAGGTGCTGCACAAATAGATTTCGCAACGATGTTTTAAACGCATTACTTCACCTTTGTAGTGATCAGGCTCAGCGACCAGATCTGCCTTATTGAGGATCACCACGGGTCTGATATGACAGGCCGTCAGCTGGACAAGATATCGGTCAAGGCGCATCAAATTAAAATCATGATCCAATCCCTGCACGATAATGGCACAATCGATATTGACGGCCAGTACTTGCCTTCCGGTTTGTTTTCCAGGAATCTTCCGGCACAATTCGTTGATGCGAGGCAATACTTCGATGAGATACCCCATGGACTCATAATCTTTGTATAGAACCCAGTCTCCCACTTTCGGCAGCCCTTCGACCTCTGTCCCGTACATGAGTTTGCCCGAAATTTCGGTTTCGATTTCACCCTGTTCAGAGATTAGGACATACTTAAATCCTTTGATTGAGATTACCCGCCCCACAAGAAGTTCGGGGTTGGCATTTTGTTTCAACATTTGAGGATGGAAATTATTCCAGCCGTAATTATTTAGTATACTCATTTTGATGTAAAAATTAAGATGGCTGAATTGCCGTTACACAAAAAAGCAACGGGCATTTATCGTTTGGATAATTGAAAAGGAATTGATGGGTGCTGCAGGCAGAGCAAATGGCCTGCAACTACGCAAACACTATTCCGGCGAGGAGATGATATGTGAAAATGTTGAATTTCATCGAGTTAAAGATAGGGAATTTTAAGAAATGGTGTGGTTGGCCAACCACAAATCAATCTGATGATGATTAATTTTTGCGAAAAGCGTAGCCTTCGGATGCCAGGGCCCGGCGAAGTTTGGGTATCGTACTCGGTCCTATGCCGTGCAGTGTCAGAATTTCTGACTCGGTCCATCTGGAGAGGAGGACCAGTGTTTTGATTCCTACACCTTCAAGTGCCCACCTTGCCGGTGCCGGGATAAAGGAAAGAAAGCCTTGATCCGGTTTGCTTTCCTCTTCGCAAGCCGGACAAGTAGGAGTCACTGCTTTTATTTATAATAGTGGTGATTCTTTTTACAAACCCTTCTCCACGTAAAATAATGTGCTATGATCTTTCCGTCAATTTGCTTCCGTGTATTTTTTGAAGTTATTGAGAATTGACTGCCACCCCCCTCGTTGCACTTCGATTGGATTGGTACCCTCAGGCTCAAACGTTTCTGTAACCCTGGTTTCCTGTCCCTTTCCTGAAAATTTGATTTCTACGTTCCTTCCATCATTGAGGGTATAGGCAATGGTTTTGTTCGGTTGTACTGTTTTGTAAACGCCCTCAAAGTCAAAACTCACGCTGCCGTCTTTTGCCGCCATGGTAGTCTTGAATTTTCCATTCACCTGGAGGTCATTTTCCGCATAGGGTGCGTGCCAGTCCTCGGACGCATTGCACCATTGGGTAATGTGTTTGGGTTCAGACCAGAATCTCCAGACTTTTTCAATGGGTGCATTGACAGAAGTTTCAATGGTAATGGCAGTTTTAGTGGTGGTATCCATATTGATTGATTTAATCTTTCTCAAATTTATTAAATGAAAGGTCAACAGAGGCTGCCCGGATACGACTTTTGGGGGGTTAATCCCGACAATAGACATTTTCCAATGAGTTCGGCTAAAGGGTGACAGGAGCGCTTTTTTAGCGGCCGCCGGGGAATTAAATTTTTTACCCACCAACTTTCCATTAATTTTGAACCTGATTTTGCCGGCAGCAGTTAACCGCCAGCCATTTTGGCCCCGTAGTTCAATGGATAGAATAGAAGTTTCCTAAACTTTTGATACAGGTTCGATTCCTGTCGGGGCTACCAGGCCGGGCAGATCAGATATATTTCTGATCTGCCCTTTTTTATTTGCTCCTAAATCATTTGATATTGAGTGTGTTAGTTGAAGGACACTGTTGACTTGAAGGGTTCGATAATCGTTTGATTGCTTATCAAACAGAATTCCTCCTGGAAACAGCAGTTCCTGAAGGTTGCGCTTGTTATCATAGTCGCCGGAAACCCAGAAATCAGAGAGATTTGAGATGATTTCCAGTGAGTGATCGACCAATCGCGCAGGGTTCGATAATTCAATTCCTGATCCCGTCAGTTCTTCATTTATCGACTTGATTTCCTGCTTGAGTTTGCTTCCAACCCTCTCGAAAATGTCGCGGTGAATCTCCCCAAATGCAA
>JBDSIM010000034.1:0-37983 GCA_039917935.1 Cyclobacteriaceae bacterium
CTCCAAGTTTAATAATCTGGAGGTGCTCATTCTTAATAACACAAAAATAAAGGGGAGCAGTTTGAAAGAATTGGCATCGCTTACCAGCTTGCGTTCGGTGGCCCTTTCGGGTACAGACATTTCTGCAGCCGTTCTGCAGGATCTTGGAAAGAATAAAACGTTGAGGGAAGTATTTATCTGGAATACGGATGTAACAGAGCGGGATGTGGAAAATCTGAAAAAAACATTTCCTTATATCCATTGGGATCTTGGTTATCGTCCGGATGAAAATGAAATCCTTAAATTGAACGTCCCTTTGGTTAAAAACGGAACCCGCTTGTTTGAACCCGATCAAAAGATCGTGCTCAAACATAATTTGCCAGGAACGGTAGTTCGTTATTCCATGGATGGAACAGATCCCGACAGTGTAAAAAGCTTGATATATACCGATCCTATCGACATTGAGAAAACTTCTATCATTAAAACAAAAGCTTTCAAAGACGGATGGCTGAGCAGTGATGTAGCTGAATTTGTTTTGTTTAAGAAAGGACATAAGCCATCTAAAATTCGATTGCTTACTAAACCAGATGACCGTTACCAGGGAGAAGGTGAGATCACATTGATAGACGATCAAAAAGGACTTCCGGATTTTTACCGGCATCCGGCATGGATTGGCTTTAGAAACAATGACCTGATTGTAGATTTTGTTTTTGAGGACTCCCCTGTTATCCGCACTGTTACACTGAGTTATTCTAAAAATGTTAATGCCAAATTTATGCCTCCTCAGGAGATGCAGATCTGGGGGGGGAATACTCCTGAAAACCTTAAATTGATCTCCAAAGTAACCCCTCCACAACCCGGGAGCTATGAAGCAACCCGTATTGAAGGCCTTAGTCTGGAATTACCATCAACGGGTTTCAAATACTATAAACTTATTGCAACGCCCCTGGCAAAGTTGCCGGAATTCACGAAAGCCAAAAAAGAAAAAGGATGGCTGTTGGTTGATGAGATTTTTTTTAATTAACGCTTTTTTTCTTTTGATAATCTTCCTTGGCTTCAGCGTATTACACTAATTCAGGATGAGGCCTTGGGCCTGCTATTTTCCGTATTAGATCAAGAAGCAAACTTCACTGTTTTCACTTCAATACGATTCATTCGTTTTACATAAATAATAACTAACTTCTTTTAAACTTATGAGCATCCGTATATCTTGTTATATCGGATGCAGAGTTTAACTATTATTTAAAAAGGTTGATTAAAACGCCCTGCGGGGGTAAACATTTCAATCTTCAGTAAACGCCACGTCTCGGACAATCCCGATTTATTTTTTATTCGTTTCGTTTTTCAGTATTTTCGCTATGAGCAACGTTCTAGTAGTCAAACCTATTCTAAGATATTCTTGCCACTCCTACTGAAATAACTTATTAGTCATTTTAAAGTCTCAAAAAATGATTTCGCCATATACTTCGGACCATGGTATCCTGGGGCAATTTCTGAAATGGGAACGGGCAATTCCGCACGATGTGTTTTTGCGGCAACCCGATGAAAATAATTGGAAACAATACACTTGGAAGGCGGTTGGAGAAACCGCTCGAAAGGTGGCTTTTAATCTTCAGGCTTTAGGATTAGAAAAGGGGAGCCGCATTGCAATTCTTTCCCAGAACTGTGCTGAATGGATTATTTGCGATCTGGCAATCATGATGGGGGGATACATTTCCGTTCCGCTTTATTCAAATGTAAATGGTCAAAATTTTACGGATATTATAAGACACTCCGAATCAAAATTTTTATTTATCGGAAAATTGTTGCAAAAAGATTGGGAGTGCATTAGGTCTGTAATTCCACCTTCGTTGATTACGGTCACAATGCGGGGATATAAAAAAGATCCCATAACTACATGGGAATCATTCAACGAGCATCATCCCAAACAAGCCCCGATTGTCCTTCCTTCATTAGACGATCTGCTTACAATTATTTATACTTCAGGTACCACAGGGGAGCCAAAGGGTGTGGTTCATACTTACGGATCAACTATCAAAGCCGTTGAAGCTGCCAGCTCGATGGTTTTACTGAACCGCCGTGGCAATAGGTTTTTCTCTTATTTGCCTATATCGCATGCGGCAGAAAGAGGATTGGTGGAATTTGGTGCTATTTTTTCAGGCGGTTCCATCTCTTTCGTCAATTCACCGGACAAATTTTTATCCACTATACAACAGGTCGCACCAACACATTTTTTAGCTGTTCCCAGGATTTGGGAAAAGTTTCAAACCAGAATTCTTGAAAAGATTTCGCAAAAGAAGATCGATCTGTTTTTACCGCTTCCCCTAATTGGTTTCTTACTGAAGAAACGTATTCGGCGGAGTCTTGGACTGCATAAAGCCCGGGCTATTTTTTCAGGTGCTGCCTTTATCTCGCCAGCACTAATTTCCTGGTTCGGAAAATTTGACATCCGTATCCAGGAGGCCTATGGCATGAGCGAAAATTTTAACGTCTGCTCCCTGAATCCGAGAAGCGGAATAAGAATTGGAAGCGTCGGTAAATTGTATGAGAATCAGGAAGTAAAAATTGATCCTGATACGCATGAAGTGCTACAGCGCTGCGAATGGCAGATGAAAGGCTATTATAAAAATCCAGAGCTTACGGTAGCAACCATAATAAACGGCTTTTTGCATACGGGTGATATGGGAGAACTATCCTCAGATGGCTATTTGAGCCTGTCAGGGAGATTAAAAGATGTTTTTAAAACTTCAAAAGGGGAATATATATTGCCCGTAGAGACCGAGAGATATTTTTCATCTCTTCCCGAAGTTGATCAAGCTTGTTTGTTGGGACAGCAATATCCCCAACCATTTCTTATTGTTGTTCTTTCAGAATCTGGAAAAACTTTAGCTAAGGATTTTTTGAATCAATCACTTACTTCCGCTTTGTTAGTCTGCAATGAAAATAAAATGGAATATCAGCGTATAAAAAAAGTGATCATTGTACTGGAGGAGTGGACAAATGAAAATTCCCTTCTCACGCCAACTTTTAAGATAAAGAGAAACGCTTTATCGCTGAAGTATGAAAGCAAACTGCTAACCCTTTATAACCGCGAAGAAGCCGTATCGTACGAATAATTTTGTGTGTAAAAGTATACATGAAAATAAAAGATTTCAAGGGGAAGGTATGCTGGATAACAGGCGCATCCAGCGGGATTGGGAGTGCCCTCGCCACCGCCTTAAATGGTCTTGGTGCATACATGATTATTACGGCAAGAACTGCGGAAAATCTCGTACGCGTTAAAAACAATTGTAAATACCCCGATAATGTTTTCATCCTTCCAGCAGATTTGGAAAAAATCCACGCGCTTCATGAAATCTCTATGCAAGCATGGAATGCCCGTCACCGTATAGATTACGTTTTCTTAAATGCGGGTATGGCTGCAAGGGATTTTGTGATCGATACTGATTTTGAAATAATTAAAAAGGTGATGACGATAAACTTCTTCGGCGCCGTCTCTATCACCCAATCGTTACTGCCTTTGATGAAACGGCAAGGGTCAGGTTTTTTTGTGGTGACCAGCAGTTTATCAGGCAAATATGGTATCCCGAAACTAGCCGCCTATTCGGCCTCAAAACACGCATTGCATGGCTTTTTTGAGTCCTTGCGCGCAGAACATCATAAAGATGGGATAAAAGTTACTCTTGTAATACCAGGCTTAGTGAAAACGAATATATCTGTTCATGCTTTAAATGGTGATGGAACTTTATCAGGAAGAATGCAGGAATCTATTGAAACGGGAATTTCGGCTGAACAATGTGCGCGTCAAATGATTCTTTCAGTTGCCCAGGAAAAAAAGGAGGCATTGATCGGTGGACCTGAAATTCATAGTGTCTTATTGAAAAGGATATTTCCCGGATTATTCGCCTTCGCCATTCGGAGCAACCCTCTGGCAAAACTTCGGGCACTGGGTTTTTTTAAAAACCTACCCCGAAAGAATTAATCGAATCGCTTGTCTGATTATTGGTTAAAGGCCGGGAATATCACTGAACTGATCCAGCATCCACCCCGTTAAACTTAAACGCTCCCTGGATGCGGGCAGCACCTCATGTTCTAACGCATCACTTCTGAAACACACCAGGCGGCCGGCTATTGGTAAAATATCTTGCGACCCTTCAATATGATAAATGCGCAATTCACCTCCATGCTCGGGTTCCCAATGGTGGTTCAGATAACAAATGACAGAAAGTTTCCGGTGATCATCTTTTTTAAACTGGTCGAGATGGCGTTTGTAAAATGATCCGATGGGGTAGATGGTCAAATGGATTTCAAAATCCTTTAAACTCAGAAAAAGCGCCTGGTTAAGATATTGGCGTAATTCGTCTAACCGACTCAAATAAGTTGTCAATTCCGGGGAGACAGATTTTTTATCTAACCACTGTATATAATCTCCGCGTATTGACTCGTTAATTTGTAAGGTCTGTTGTTTGCCAATACCCGCTTTTTTGAAATTTTCGCTCCCTTTGCTAAAATCATTCAGTGCCAGCACCGCATTGACTTCTTCCTGGCTTAAAAATTGATCTGCTATGGAGTAACCACGTAGCGCCAGGTCATCGGCAATGGAGTTATAAACGGAAATCATGTAACAAATTTACAAGGCTAAATGTCTATACTTACGAATTGTACTTATTTATGAATTTAAAATTTCCACGTTCTATTTCAATGAGAAGGCCCCTTTCAATATTACTGTTAACGTTGACGCTATTGACGTCATGTAAAAAACCAGACCAGGATATTGTATTAAGGCAAATTAAAGACGTCGTAATGGATGCTTCTTCAGAGCCGCTGCTGAAAGCAAATGCGATATTCTACAATCCTAACAGAGTCAGGGGAAAGTTAAAAAAAATCAACGTAGATATATTTGTCGACGGGATAAAGGCTGCCTCTGTTGATCAATCATTAAAAACGTCGATACCCGCTGGTGCAGAATTCACCGTTCCGCTGGAAGTAAAACTGGCTATTAAAGAACTTGGGCTTCTGGACACGATTTTGGGTATGGTTGGAGGAAAGACATTTAAGATCCACTATAAAGGGAGTCTAAAATTATCTTACCATGGTTTGCCAATTAATGTTCCGGTCGATTATAAAGATGAGGTAAAGTTACGTTTTTGATTTGTTAATATCAATTTAGGCCCGTCAGGCGATTTCTGCGATACCAAAAATTCCAGTGTAAAAGGTGATGAGGATGGCGACGATAATACCGATAATCACCAATAATTTTCTTTTTTGTTAACATATTAAAATGACTCTCCTTTTAGACACCAAAAATAGGTGAACGGTTGGGGGGCAGAAAACCAGGTTCACCCGATGGTAGTGTCGGGCCTCTGAAATGTCACAAAGGGCTGCCGGAATGTTTTGAAATATAGCTCGCCTCATTTGGGTTATCTGGATATTGAGGCCTTCCAAGGATAAAATTTTCCTAAATTTTTTAAAGTTGTTTTCATTCATGGTTAGTGGAAAGACCAGAAATTTTATTTTTGGGACCGTAAATAAGATTGAATAAGGTAAAAGCGTACCTTGAACGAATCTAAAACCACCATTATGAAAAAACATCCCAACCATGGTGATAACACTTGCGATGCTTGCCGTTGTATCACTCATTTCTTTTAAGTCCGTGAAGGACGCGCCAGGACCGAAAACAAGCGTAATGATTGCGGATTGGGAACGCGCCAAAGCATATACGCTGGAATATCTGAACGCTGCCACCGAGGAGGCGATCGCTTTTAAACCTACTCCGGATATGAAATCATTCGGGCAACAGATGTTGCATTTGTCAGAGGCAAATTATGGATTAGCATCTGCTGCGGCAGGTAAACAAAGTCCTGTAGCCTTCGGCCAATTAGAGAAAGCCTCGGATCAGTATAAATCAAAAGAAGCGCTTACAAAAGCTGTCATGGAAAGCTACGATTTTGTTATCTCGACTTTAAAGGACTTCGATGAAACCAAATTGAACGAATCTATCAAGGTATTTAATTTCGACATGAGCCGGGAGGCCGCCTTTAGTAAAGTTTTCGAACATCAAACCCATCACCGCGGACAAACAACGGTGTATTTAAGAATGAGCGGTATCAAGCCTCCTAATGAAAAATTATTTTGATATTCATTAGGCCCCATACAAAAAACAGCCATCATACAAACGATGGCTGTTTTACTCTCCAAATAAATATCTTAAGGCTTCAATAGTTTGTCGAAAGTATTCGTCGCGACAAAATGGTAATTTGGTCTCGCTTTAAGGTAGATTTTCACCGCACGTTTCCTGCCCTCTTCAGTTTTGACCAGCTCATTATACAACGGACTTAAGAATTTCCTGCGGCCCGTGTTGATGAGGAACGACTCGATCTTAGTATTCATTGCCTGATAGTTGTTCCGAATGGAGATGACTGCCCATTCTGTAACGATCTCCGCATTACCAGATCGCGTAAAGTTACCAAAATTATCCAGCGCCCGCAGCTGGTCAGCGGTAAGCGATTCGGGAAGGTTTTTCAGGAAATGAAGCCACTCATGCGTGCTCCAGTTAAGGCTGACGCTTTTATCTAATTTCTTCTCAGTTTGCCAGGAGGCCAGGACCTGGTCAATCTTTTTGAAACGATCAGACAAAGGTTCAGGGACATTAACAGGCAAGCCTTCGGTTTCAATCCATTGAAAAAAAGTCGAATCCTCCAAGGTAATCTGGAATTTAGATTGATAATAATTCATCATGTACGGTGTAAAATGTTCTGTATCCATGGACTTGAAAGCGTTTTCAGAAAAGTAATCTTTTAAGAAAGCATCAAATTTTGTCCGTCCATATTTTTCTTCAATCGAACGCAGGAAAAAATAGCCCTTGTTATAGGCAATACTGGTGACACCCTCGTCAGGGCTTCTGCCTTCCAGGGATAGTCGTAATCGGGTATCGGCCGATTGTCCTTTTTTATTTAAGGAAGTAATTTCTTCGGCGAGATCTTGCATATTCAAAGAGGCCAGCATCTCAGAATAATCTTCTCCGTAAAGTTTTTCCATGATCCTCGTTTCAAAATAAACCGTAAAGCCTTCGTTCAGCCAGAAGTCATTCCATGTGGCATTCGTCACAAGGTTGCCGGACCAGCTATGGGCTAACTCATGGGCTATGAGTGACGTGAGCGAGCGATCTCCAGAGAGAATAGTGGGTGTAGCGAAAGTTAGTCGGGGATTCTCCATCCCTCCAAACGGGAAGCTCGGCGGGAGCACCAGCACATCATATCTTTCCCATTGATACGGGCCATATAATTCTTCCGCCGCGGCGATCATTTTTTCAAGGTCAGCAAACTCCCATGCCGCAGTGTCCACCAGGGATACTTCTGCGTAAACACCGCTTCTTTGACTGATGGGTTTAAAGACCAGATCTCCTACCGCCAACGCCAGCAAGTATGATGAAATGGGTTGTTGCATTTCGAAATGATACTGCCCGGTTGAATTTTTTTTCTGAGGATTTGAAGCACTCATTAAAGCCAGAAGATTTTCCGGGACGCTGACATCCGCCTCGTAGGTAAAGCGTATGCCAGGGGAATCCTGGCAGGGTACCCAGCTGCGCGCAAGGATGGCCTGTGATTGTGTAAATAAAAAAGGCAGCGCTTTGCCTGCAGTTTGTTGCGGAGCCAACCACTGAAGGGCTTCCGCGTCAGGAAGCGTTACGTATTGAACATGGATGGTTTTTGTCTCTGGCCTTAGACCTATTGCCAAACGCTGACCCAGTACAGGATCTTTGCTATTGATGCGGTATTCGGCGGGTGTATCCTGATCAAGGGTGATTTTTTTTATATCGAGGTCTTTTGTGTCAAGTATGATGCTATCGGCACCTGGAGTTTGATCAATCGACCATGACGCGATGGCGTCGATGGTCCTGGACTCAAAATTAATTGTGGCAGTCCACTTTAAATGGGTGACCCTCGCGGCAGCGGGTTTGGCATAGGAATGAGGATCTTGTTTCATAACGGAAGTTTCAGGTTGTTGTTTGGTTCCGCAGCTGCTCATGAGGACAGCCAGCACCAGACCGCTGGTTTTGATTACGCGCATGAATGATAATTTAAAGCTGTGTGCAAGAACGAAAAGTTTTCTTTTGAATTTTTTTCAAAGGTAACAGATAAAATAAAAAAGGCGGGTGGTGCAATAGCAACCATGGGGATGGCCCAAAGCAGCAGTAAGCAGGGGGATCCGGTGGAGAAGGAATAACTAATAAGATACGGACTTAAAAGGGGATTTAAAAGTATTTGAGACTATTTAAATATAATATATTCCCTCTTCAGCGTAACCTTTTTGGAAGGATTTTTCAGGAGGGACCTGGAGCCGTAGCAGATTTGCTTCAAGAGATAGGTGAATGAAGCCTCGATATTTTTTAATTAAAACTTTCACTCCTCACAAATGGATTTGCCATATCAACGAAATACCCCTATAATTGGTGAGCAAGAGATAAGACCCACCGCGGGGTAGCCTTTCAGGTGTGCTTTTATCGTTAGCAATACCCCTTTACTAAAAAAATTTGTCAGAGAAGACTTTTGTGACCCTGTATACGGGTGAATTTTGTTTACGCTACTGGAAGCAAGAAGCGAGCATCAGGTAATAGTTATTACCTGATGCTCGCGTTGATTTTTAAGAATTTAATTTTTCATCCTAAACCTAAATTTATGTTTACACAATTACGAAAACTACCGTACAGGTACCGGCATTTTATTGCCTTGACCCTGTTATTGGGAATTCCCCTCAGCGTTTTTACAGCCTCTGCTGAGGATCCACTAATCTTTGAAAATTTGAAAAAGATTTCCTTGACTGAGGGACTTCGTGATCAGCAAGTTTTGACAGTGCAAGGGAAAATTACAGACGGGGAAAGTGGCGAGAGCCTGCCTGGCGTAAATATTCTTCTCAAAGGGACGACTACCGGAACCGTTACGGACATGGATGGTGTTTACAGCCTCAGCGTACCCGCTGAAGATAATACGCTCGTGTTTTCTTCCATTGGTTTTGTGACGCAGGAAATCCAGGTGGCTAGCCGGTCCACTATTAATGTAACCATGGAAGCGGATATCCAGGCGCTTTCGGAAGTGGTTGTCACCGGTTATACTACACAAAACAGAAGGGACATAACGGGTGCGGTATCCGTTATTAAGACCTCTGATCTTTTAGCAACACCTTCGGGAAATCTTCAGCAGCAGTTACAAGGCCGTGTAGCAGGGGTAGTAACCAACGGTACGGGAGTTCCAGGAGCCGGTGCGAAAGTACGGGTTAGAGGTTTCGGGTCTTTTGGTAATAATGATCCGTTGTACATTATAGATGGAGTACCCACTTATAACGTAAACAATATTAACCCCCAGGATATTGAAAGTATGCAGGTATTGAAAGATGCTTCATCTGCTTCTATCTATGGTGCAAGAGCAGCTAATGGAGTGGTCATTATTACTACCAAACAAGGAAAAAAAGGAGTGCCTAGCATAACTATTGACTCTTACTATGGCATACAACGCGCACCCAAAGGTCCAGACATGCTTAACCCCACGGAGTTGGGTCAACTTATTTGGCAAAGCTTAGGAAATGCCGGACAGGTCCCTTCCCATCCTCAATATGGAACGGGTGCCGAGCCACGTCTACCTGACTACATCCTCGCCGGCCCAAATTCAGGGGCATTGGAAGGCGATCCTAATACAAGTCCTGATCTTTACAATATTGATTTTAATAGTCCCCGACACCAAATCGTTCCCTTTAATAAAAAAGGTACAGATTGGTGGAACGAAACGTTTCAAAGTGCGCCGATACAGAGTCATCAGATCAGTGCGAACGGAGCTACGGAAAGTAGCAAGTACGCAGTGGGGTTCAATTATTTTGATCAGGATGGAATAATGCCATACACAAATTACTCACGTTATTCAGTACGCGCAAATACTGAATTTCGGGTTAAAGAGCGGATTAGAATTGGCGAGAATATTCAGGTCAGCTACAATGAGTTTAAGGGCAATCGCTCTGGAGCGGATGGGGGCGAAAGCCTGGTTTTAAATTCTGTCAGGTTAATGCCGTTTATCCCTGTATATGATATTAAAGGAGGTTGGGGAGGTACTGCCGGTTCTGGTGCCGGAACAGCTGGAAACACTCCTGCTGAACTTTTCAGAGCAAAAGATAACGTGAACAATGCGATTCGCATGTTCGGAAATATGTATGCGGAGGTGGATCTGATAAAAGGATTAACAGCGCGTACTTCTTTTGGACTTGACTATGAAACCCGTTATGGACGAAACTATGGATTCCGAACGTATGAAAGAGCCGAAAATATCGGTAACAACAGCTACCAGGAACAGAATGACTGGAATCTGAACTGGACATGGACGAATACCATGACTTATAAAAACCAATTTGCCGACATCCATGATCTCACAGTTTTAGTGGGTACTGAGGCCGTAAAAGAAACCGGCCGCGGAGTAGGAGGAAGGCGAATAGGCTTTTACACAGATGATCCCCTCTTTCGTGTTCTCGATCGGGGTTCTCCAGTAGGACAGAATAATTTTAGCTATGGCTTTGCCTCTACATTAGCGTCTTTATTTGCCCGGGTAGACTACTCATTGATGGATAAATATTTAATCAATGCCACGTTAAGGAGAGATGGTTCTTCCAGGTTTGGTTCCGAGACCAGATATGGCATATTTCCGGCA
Organism: Cyclobacteriaceae bacterium; assembly: GCA_039917935.1. Lineage (GTDB taxonomy): Bacteria > Bacteroidota > Bacteroidia > Cytophagales > Cyclobacteriaceae > Chryseosolibacter. The sequence continues at coordinate 10,668 of JBDSIM010000034.1, forward strand.
GCCAGTATAGGATGGCGCTTATCCAGTGAACCGTTTTTGCAGACAGCAACTTTCATTGATGAATTAAAACTTCGCCTTGGATGGGGCCAGATGGGGAATCAATTAAACGTTGACCGCGAAAATGCCTATAGCTTTTATAGGTCTACTCCGGGAAACTCATCGTACGATATTGGAGGAACTAAAAATAGCGTCGTACAAGGATTTGATATGGACCGGATAGGCAATATCCTCACTAAATGGGAAACTTCAACCACTACTAACTTCGGTATTGACGGCGTCTTTTTTAACAGCCGACTTGAAATGGCACTTGACGTCTACAATCGGGTAACGGAGGGACTACTGCTACGAGCGCAAGTACCTGGTACCTTGGGACATGCTACTTTGCCTTTTGTAAACATCGGAGACATAAGGAATCGGGGAATAGACTTGATGCTGGCGACCAAGGGAAACATTGGCGGAAAAGGATTGCGATATGATGTTTCTTTAACCTTGTCACGTTACAAAAACGAAGCACTGAAAGTGGGTGACAACCCAAATGATATTATTCCAGGTTCCATTCTTCGAAATGTAGAAATTACTCGTAACACCGCGGGTCAACCCATCTCGTCTTTTTATGGATTTATTATTGACGGTTTCTATGATACGCAACAGGAACTAGATGAAGGTGCAGACCAACCTCAAAAGCGCGTTGGTTCATGGAAGATCCGGGATGTCAATGGAGATAACGTCATTAACTCGGGAGATCAATCCTTTATTGGCAGTCCCCATCCGGATTTAACGGCGGGTCTTAATCTGGGTTTTTCTTTTATGAACTTTGACTTCAGCATGTTCCTCTATTCAGTGATAGGAGGGGAACTATACAATAATACCCGGTGGTGGACTGATTTCAATTCCTTCCAGGGAAACAGAAGCAAAAGAATGCTGGAACAATCCTGGAGACCGGGTGAAGATAATTCAAACGCGTTGCTTCCAATTTTAGACGCTACTGATACTTACAGTAACAATATTGCCAATACCTATTTGCTTGAGGATGCCAGTTACTTGAGGGCGCGGACTGTCCAGATAGGATACACCTTACCACAGAACCTGGGTGAGAAAATAGGCCTTAATAGCGTGCGGGTTTATATTCAAGGGCAGAACGTTTTTACAATAACGAATTATTCGGGAATAGATCCTGACGTTAATAGTCTCGGTCCGGAAACAGGAATGGGTATTGATCAGGGATGGTATCCTAATCCAAAGCAAATCCTGATGGGATTGAGTATTGGGTTCTGATTTATAATAATAGATATTTTACAAAACTCACCGTTAGAATTTTTAACAATAAAACAAATGAGAAAAAGAAGTTTGATAATACTTTCAGGATTCATCAGCACCATTGCGGTGGTGTTATCCTGTAATGATACCTTCCTGGAGGAAAAGCCCCGGGGAGTATTCACTGAAAATATATTAATCAGCAGGCAGGGTATTGAAGGGATGCTCATCGGCGCATACTCCTTGCTTGATGGTGCAGGCGGCCCTACTGGCAACTGGTTTGCAGCAGCCTCCAATTGGGTTTTTGGAGATGTTAGCTCTGATGATGCCTATAAAGGAACAGATGCGGGTGACCAGATCGAAATTAACCCGATCGAACGGTATGAATCCTTACCCACTAATGATTACTTCAATCAAAAATGGAGACATCAATATGATGGTGTATCGCGGTCTAATGATGTACTTCGACTTATTGAGCAGGTTAAAGATATCCCCGATGCGGATAAAAGCAGGTTGATCGCCGAGGCACGCTTTCTCCGAGGCTATTATCAGTTTGAAGCCAAGCGCATGTGGAATAACGTGCCTTTTATTGATGAGAAGACGGTTAGCTTTACTGACTTCTCTACGGCTAAGGTTCCTAACAATATCGATATCTGGCCCATGATCGAAGCGGATCTCCAGCATGCATACGATAACCTTCCAGAAGTTCTTCCTCAAGTGGGCCGCGTGAATAAATGGGCCGCTGGTGCATTTTTAGCTAAAGTGTATTTATATCAGCAAAAATTCAGTGCCGCAAAACCCTTACTGGATCTAATCATTGTTAACGGAAAAACAACGAAGGGACTACCCTATGCTCTAAATGAAGAATTTCATACGAATTTCCGGACCACTGGAAATAACAGTGCAGAATCTGTCTTTGCGGTTCAGAACTCTGTAAATGACGGTGCTAATGCAGCCAATGCCAGACAGGGTGACGTACTGAATTTTACATATACTGGTGGGCCTGGTGGCTGTTGCGGTTTTCACCAACCTTCGCAGAACCTTGTCAACGCTTTTCAGACAGATGCAGGCGGATTGCCTTTAATTGCCACTTTCAACGATGGGGCTGGTGTAAAAAGTGATCAAGGCGTATTGTCTTCCCAACCTTTTACAGCACATACAGGAAATCTTGATCCCCGCCTGGACTGGACGGTTGGCAGAAGAGGCATATCCCATTTGGATTGGGGACCTCATCCCGGTTCTTCATGGATCAGAGATCAAGTTTATGGTGGACCCTATAGTCCTAAAAAGAATCACTATTACAAAAGTGAACAGGGTGTGAACACGGATGGGTCAAGCTGGACATCAGGATACATAGCGCTCAATAATAACCTGATGCGCTTTGCGGAAGTGTTATTGATGGGTGCGGAAGTGGAGGTTGAGGTTGGTAGTCTTGAAAAAGCCCGGGAGTATGTGAACAGGATTCGCACCAGGGCCAAAAATCCTGCGGGATTTGTAAAGATGCCAGATGGAAATCCTGCCGCAGCGTATGTCATCAATGAGTATTCCGCTACGTGGACAGATCAGGTCGCCGCGAGGAAAGCAGTGAGGTTTGAGAGAAGACTTGAGTTGGCCATGGAAGGTCACCGATTCTTCGACTTAGTTCGCTGGGGTATTGCAGCAGAAACCATCAACAAATATTTGGAATCTGAAAAATCTAAACGCCAGTACCTGATAGGAGCTTCGTTCAAACCAGGAATAAGCGAGTACTATCCGATTCCTGAGCAACAAATTATCTTGAGCAGTATTGGTGGAGTACCAACGCTCCAGCAAAATCCGGGATATTAAATTATAAGGAATCTTCCATTTTCATGGCTGCCTGGAATATCCAGGCAGCCATTTTTTACTTAATGCTTACCGCTTAGATTAGGTGTAATTAAATTCACCAAATTCGCTTTTTAGCGTTACCTTTTTCGAAGGTGCTGCCTCAACGTAGCCGATAATTTTCGCGTCGACCTTAAATTCGCGGGCGATAGAGATGATCTCCTCTGCATGGTATCTGTCAATATAAATTTCCATGCGATGACCCATGTTAAATACTTTGTACATTTCTTTCCATTCAGTGCCACTCTGATCCTGAATCAGTTTGAACAAAGGCGGCACTTCAAATAGATTATCTTTTACTACGTGCAGATCATCAATGAAGTGCAGGATTTTAGTCTGCGCTCCTCCACTGCAGTGTACCAGGCCGTCGATCTGTTTCCTGAATTTTTGCAAAATCTTCACCATTACAGGCGCATAAGTTCTGGTGGGAGAAAGAACAAGGTGCCCGACATTTACCTCAACGCCAGGTATGCTGTCGGTTACGTTATAATTTCCGGAGTACACTAATCCGGAGGGTACATTTTCGTCGAATGTTTCAGGGTATTTTAAAGCGTAGGCATTCGTAAAAACATCGTGTCGCGCCGAAGTTAAACCATTGCTTCCCATGCCACCATTGTAGTGGTCTTCATAAGTAGCCTTGCCATAAGAGGCCAGTCCGATGATCACATTGCCGGGTTTGATTCGCGCGTTATCAATAACATCACTCCTTCTCATGCGACAAACTACCGTGCTGTCGACTGCAATAGTACGAATGAGGTCACCCAGATCCGCGGTTTCTCCCCCGGTGCTTATGATATTTAAACCGTGATGGCGGAGCATCGCTAAAATTTCTTCCGTGCCGTTGATTATTGTTGAAATGATCTCCCCGGGAATTTTATTTTTGTTTCTGCCGATGGTAGAGGAGAGTAGGATATTTTCTGTTGCGCCTACGCACAGGAGATCATCTATGTTCATAATGAGCGCGTCCTGGGCAATACCCTTCCAGACCGAAAGGTCTCCGGTCTCTTTCCAATAGATATAGGCTAATGAAGATTTTGTGCCGGCCCCATCGGCATGCATGACTGTACAATAGTCGGGGTCATGGCCTAAATGATCGGGTACTATTTTACAAAAGGCTTTAGGGAAAAGACCCTTGTCCAGTTTGCTGATGGCTTGGTGAACATCTTCTTTTGAAGCGGAAACACCGCGTTGGTTGTAACGGTCAGACACTGCTTTTTGTGGTCAGGGTACAAAGGTGCAAATTTTTTGCATGTTAGACATACCCTGACCCTGAGCTGTTGCCCTAATGTGCATTCATCTACTTCGTGATTGCGGCTGTGCCTGTGCCAGTGCCTATTTTTATGGTGATATCTCCGCTACCGAATTTCGCAGTTTTGCGGATTCGCGGTGAAGAATTTTTATCCTCAATCGTTTCTTCTTTATCAAATTTAAAGGGCGGCAGTTAATTCAATAGTCACATGCCTTCCTTCCGCGCAAAATTTTAAGCCTTGTGACAGGCTAGATTTTCTTTGCAAAATATTTCTTCAACTGAACGGTTTTAGGAGGCTCCTACGGCGCCATTCCCCGGTTTAATTTCCTTTCTATACACAGGAAGCTACATCCGGAGCTTACAGTCTTGTCTGCCAGGCATGCAGTAATACTAATGGGTGCGAGGAAGATGTCCTCAAGTCCCGAGAGTAACCGTTATGACCAGAATCCTTTAGTCGAAAGCAAGGGTGTGTATTGCAAGATAGGATCTCAAGGAAGCTGAAGACAAACATTTGGTGTGACGAACAGGAACCTGATATAAGGCCCATCTCTCTGGGATTGGCCATTGGATCAAGAAGCCCTTAAGTCATTCGGCAAGAGAGGGGGGTAAATCACGCGCAGCAAATGGAAAGCATTTTTTTTACTTACCCCAGGAGATCTGATAATCCTATTTCAGGTGAAGGTACGCGCGCGTGCTCTGGCAAGGAAAGCAGTCAGCAGCGAGCGTATGCCGGGTGGTGTGAGGGGATAGCGGTGATGAGCGGCTTCCTACGCGATTATAAAGTTCATAGTTTTCCGTCAATAAGATGGCAGGGAACAAGAAGTCACTGTAACCAGCCGCTGATTCAATATAATAAATTTTGGCTCCATTAGGAGCCTCCTGACCCTGCAGGACAATGATACATTTTAAAACATGATCGTAATAAACTCCTTTCAAAAAACATTTCATCCAGTGTTACGACATCTTTCATCGTCCCTTGGTGCCACAAAATTCTTTGGACCGGTCAAGTCATTTTAAATGGTTCAAATTTCGGAGCGAGCAAGTGATGGAACAAGAATGTTATAACATACGCTCCGGCGCAAATGGAAAAAAGAATGGTATAGCCAGCGGTCACGTTTCCGGAAGCGGTAAAATTATCCAGTAATCTGCCCGAGAAAATAGGAAAGAGCATTCCGCCTGTTGCCCCTGCCATCCCCCCGATGCCAATCACGGAGGCTACTGCAGTTTTTGGAAACATATCGGATACTGTGGTATACAGATTTGCTGACCACGCCTGGTGAGCCGCACCGGCTAAGCCGATTAAAAGAACAGCGCCCCATATATCAAGACGTGCCACAAGGAAGATGGGGAGCACGCAAAGCGCGAACACGAACATGCCGGTTTTGCGTGCACGTGTAATATCCCATCCTTGTTTATTCAGATAACCTATTACCCAACCACCAAAAATGCTGAGTATTGTTACGATGACATAAATGGTGACCAGATGGATCCAGCTTTCTTTAATATCAAGTCCACGGGTCTTTTTGAAATAGTCGGGTAGCCAGATGAGAAAAAACCACCAAACGGGATCGGTCATAAATTTTGCGATAATAAAAGACCACGTCTGCCGATAGCGCAATAATCTACCCCAGGAAACCTTTTGTGCTTCATTTGCATCATCCCGGTCACTTTCAATATAGGCTTTTTCAATTGCCCCCAGACGTTTGGAATTTTCCGGCCTGTTATACAGCGGTATCCACAGCAATAGCCACAATAATCCCGCAACTCCGGCGATTACAAATGCCATTTGCCATCCATAGGAATACGCTATCCACGGTACGATGGCCGGTGCTACAATAGCCCCCACGTTGGTTCCCGCATTAAAAATACTGGTCGCATAAGCCCGCTCGCGTTTGGGAAACCATTGAGCGGTAGCCTTGATGGCCGACGGAAAATTCCCGCCTTCGCTCACGCCAAGGGCGGCACGGGCTATCATAAATCCGGTTACACTTGAAACAACCGAATGTCCCATCGCCGCCAGACTCCAGGCTACGATCGAAACAGCGTATCCGACCTTGGCTCCATAGCGGTCAACGAACCATCCAAAGAATAATAGTCCAAACCCATAAGCGCCCTGAAAAACTGAATTCACAATTCCGAATTGTTCGTTGGTCCAGCCCAGCTCTTCATCCAGTATCGGTTTTACCAGTGAAAGGATCTGTCGATCAACATAGTTAATGGTGGTGGCGAGAAATAAGAGGGTACAAATAGTCCATCGATAATTCCCGACCTTGGTAACAAATGGTTTTGCTTTGATTTCCATAGAAACGATGAGTTGTCGAAAAATTTTATTTAAGGAAGTGGGCTATCGCGGTGAGTAGCGTAAGATTTTGAAAAATCCAGCTTTCCCACTTGACTGGCCACAAAGGTCATACCCTGAAAAATATGGTTGAGGTATACGCCATCTTCATAATCTTTTTTATCGTGACCCAGCGTAGTGACCCATACTGTTCCACCATCGAAACGCTGATGCCATACGGCTGGATAGTAGTCAGCAAACTGCGTCGAATGTGTTTTCACTTTTTCCATATCCTCGTCGCTTCCTTTGAGACTGCCGAGTTCATGGGCCATGATTACCTTAATCCCGGGATACATTTCCTTCGTAAAATAACATTCATCTTCTTTTGTCCAAACCGCAGGAACACCTTGCACTGAAGGATGACTTTTATCGATCACTTTAATAGTAAAAGGTTGAAATCGGGCATGCCAGGCAAAACTTCCACCCACCATCATTTTAAACCATTTCCAATTGCGCTCAGTACCTGTAACAGAATGCAATCCTACAAAACCGCCTCCGGCTTCCATGTATTTTCGGAAGAAGAGACGTTGCTCATCCGTATCGAAAACGTCATTGTTAGTGCTTGTAAAAAGCAGAAATGTATATTGCCTAAGGTTATCCTCAGTAAAAATTGCAGGGTCGTCAGAAACGTCAACCCGAAATCCTTTTTCAGTACCCAATTTCTGAATGGCCTTTACTGCACCAGGGATGTTGTCATGCACATAGCCCTTTCCATTTTTCGTGTAAACCAATATTCTTACTTTATGCCACTTTACGTTTTGGGCATCTGCAGAAAGATTCAGCAGCAATACCAGGAGAATACCCCCAGCGTATCTGAAAATTAGTTTCATACGTTTACTTCATTCATTAAAGGATGCTGCTTGTATTATTGTTATTATAAATGCCAACCCTTCGTATTTAAAAACGCTTCAACCTGGAAGGTGATCTGTATTGCACTGAAAACCCGCATAATATCCCGGGGACTTTATTCATTTACACAATCAGTGGCTAACCGATCACATAGGGCCAGCGTTGTGACCTGGATAACATGTTATTTGCCTCATCGTCATTTTTGAAACGCTCCTTCGCCGGGTCCCAATATATTTTACGGCCAAGTTTCATGGTGATGTGATGAAGCAGGCAGGCTGTACAGGAGCGATGGCCTACTTCTATGGGAGCAATGGGTTCCTTTCTGGTTTTTATACACTCCAGCCAATTGCCATGCTGGCTGCTGCTTTCATATAAGTGGATCTCATCCGGACCAATCTTAGAAGTGATGATTTTTGGATCGCTGGAGGTGAGGGGTTTGGTTTCCCCCTGCGTTGCCACCGGATCGCTGGCAGTAACGGAATAATTTCCACGGGTAACAAATATCCAGCCCTTCGAACCTATGAATTTAATACCGTTGGGTAATTCGTTACTGACAATCATTTTCACACCATTGGCGTACAAAGCTTCCGTGCGGAATATGCCATGAACATCCCATAGCCCTGAGGTTGGAAAGTCGGCTTTTCCCCAGATTTCCACCGGTCCGGTATATTCAGTATCCATAGCCCAGTGTGCACAGTCAATATGATGAGAGCCCCATCCGGTAATCATGCCTGCTCCGAATTGTTCGCAGCGCAGCCACCCGGGCCTCCCGTAATCCGCCTGTGGGTGTACCCTTTTTTCGGTATAGTAAACATAGGGTGTTGAGCCCAGCCACATCTCATAATTCAGGTTGCCGGGGATAGTCATCGGAGGTTCTTCGTCTCCAGAAGGGTCTCCCGGAAGCCCCACTTCAACAGTTTTTAAATCTCCGATGCGGCCGTTTCGCACCAGTTCGGCTGCGTATCTGAATTGGGTAGAGGAACGTTGTTGACTTCCGATCTGCAGAATCCGGCCGGAGCGGTGTACAGCATTGCTCACCGCACGGCCATCCGCGATGGTTAGTGAAGTGGGTTTCTGCATATAGACATCTTTACCTGCCTCAACAGCATGAATAGCCATGAGGGAATGCCAGTGATCTGGCGTGCTGATAAGGACCGCGTCCACATCCTTATTCAGCAAGGCCTCCCGGTAATCATCATAGGTCCTTACTCCGTCATAAGGCTTACCTTCCTTCCGGGAATAATAATCATTCACGAGTGTTTTCGCATCGCTGACCCTTTTACTGTCCAGATCGCAAACGGCTATGATCCGGGCAGTGTCGAATTTCCAAACACCGGGCATATCATGATCACGCGAAATTCTGCCGGTGCCCAGTGCCGCGACGTTAATCCGGTTACTGGGAGCATTTTTCCCAAAGACTGAAGAAGGAACTATGGTGGGGAAAACACTTAAGGCAAAAGTGGTAGCCATGGCGCCTTTGGCAGATGATTTAATAAAATCCCTTCTGTTTACAGCCTTAATTTTTTGCTTCATATTGGGCGGTTTAATGGACGGAGAAATAGAAGTTTTGCATAGGATAAAAATTGAAAACCATTCAGTGGGTTTCCCGGTCGGATAATACACCAATAATAACTTTTTATAAGATTTTTTGCAATCGGTTGCGGGGTTATCTCGGTTTAAATACTATTTTTATTTTCTATGCAGATGCAGGAAACATGGCGGTGGTTTGGCCCCGAAGATCCGGTTAACCTACAGGCTATACGACAGACTGGTGCCAGCGGTATCGTAAGTGCTCTTCATCATATTGCCCATGGGGAAGTTTGGCCTGTAGCGGAAATAAACAAGCGGAAAGAGGAAATCGAAACCAGCGGATTTAAATGGTCCGTTGTGGAGAGCCTGACAGTACACGAGTCTATCAAGATCAGGAAAGGAAAATACCGTGAGTATATTGAATTATACAAAACCTCGCTGAAAAACCTGGCCGGCTGTGGAATTAAAATAGTTACTTATAATTTTATGGCCGTCAACGACTGGACGCGGACCAATCTTGACCTGGTTATGCCTGATGGTTCTAAAGCACTTTATTTTAACTGGATCGACCTGGCCGTGTTTGATATCCATATTCTGAAACGTCAGGGGGCCGAGAACGATTACCCCGAAAAGACTATACACGAAGCCGCAATAAGGTATCAGCGGGCTTCACCCGAACAACTCAATAATCTCGCAGGGATCATCATGTTTGGGATACCAGGAGAGAAAAAACAAACACTGGACCAGATGCGTGAAAAACTTGCTTCCTATTCCGGAATTGATAAAGCGGATTTACGCAAAAGCCTGAAAAATTTTCTCTTGGAAATTGTACCAGTAGCCACTGGGTTAGGTATGACCCTTGCCATCCACCCTGACGATCCTCCATTTCCGGTTTTGGGTTTGCCTCGAATTGTCAGTACAGCCGAAGATCTGGACTTTATACTCGACGCCACTCCTGGTGAGGCCAATGGCATTTGCTACTGCACAGGCTCGCTTGGTGCAAATGCGGAGAATGATTTACCCGCTATCGCCCGGCAAATCGGTAACCGCATTCATTTTGTGCATTTGCGCAATGTAAAAAAGGACGCGGATGGCAATTTTTTCGAAGATGACCATCTCGGCGGTGATACTGACATGTACTCAGTGATGAAGGAATTGCTCACCATTCAGCAAAAAATGCCCGCACCCATTCCCTTTCGACCTGATCACGGTCACCAAATGATTGATGATCTCAACAAAGTAACCAATCCTGGTTATTCGTGTATTGGTCGATTGCGTGGACTGGCAGAATTGCGGGGATTGCAATTGGGGATCAGCCGATCTCAGGGATGGTAACATGTTTTGGGCCACCTTCCAAAAATTGATATCTTTCTTTTTTAAATCAAGTCCAATCACATGCAGGTCAAGAAATTCTTAATGCTCTTCATCACGTCAGGTATCATGGTTTCATGCTCCACCAATAGTAATCATGCTGATACCGCTTCAGTTGCCAAAAAAAGCGACAACGGCAAGATCAAACTGATCACTGTTGACCCGGGTCATTTTCACGCAGCGCTGGTTCAGAAATCCATGTATGACAATGTGGATTCGGTGGTATATGTGTTTGCTCCGAAGGGAGAAGATGTCCAGGAATATCTGAAAAGGGTGCAATCTTACAATGACAGACCGGAATCGCCCACGCGGTGGAGGGAAGAAGTTTATACCGGGGAAGATTATTTTCAAAAAATGTTAAGGGACAAACCCGGGAATGTGGTCGTGCTGGCAGGTAACAACAAGCTCAAAACAGAATATATCAAAGCTTCAATTGATTCAGGACTCAATGTGCTTTCCGACAAACCTATGGCAATTAATGGGAGAAGCTTCAACCTTCTGCAAGAGGCGTTTTCGGAAGCAGAAAAAAAGAAGGTCCTGCTATATGATATTATGACCGAGCGATTCGAGATCACGACCCTGCTTCAGCGGGAGTTTTCCATGTTGGAAGAGGTCTTCGGTACCCTTCAGAAAGGGACGAAAGAAAATCCGGCGGTAACAAAAGAAAGTATCCATCATTTTTCTAAAATAGTTTCCGGATCGCCACTGAAGAGACCGGCGTGGTTTTTTGATGTCGAACAGGAGGGGGAAGGGATCGTGGATGTTACCACACACCTGGTGGACCTCGTACAATGGGAATGTTTTCCTGATCAGGTGATAGATTACCAATCCGATATAAACATTACCGGAGCAAAACACTGGAAAACGAATTTGACACCCGCACAGTTTGAGAAGGTTACCGGGATGAAAACATACCCTGAGTATTTGAAAAAAGATGTCAATCAAAATGGAACGGTGGGTGTTTATTCCAACGGAGAAATCAATTACGAGATCAAGGGGGTGCATGCTAAAGTAAGTGTAATTTGGAATTTTGAGGCGCCGGCAGGAGCGGGGGATACTCATTTCTCCACCATGAAAGGTTCCAAAGCCAATCTGATCATTCGTCAGGGAAAAGAAGAAAACTATAAACCGCTACTGTATATCGAACCGGTAAAAAATAGGGAAACCAATCAATTTGAGTCCGGCCTGAAAATGGCGCTGGAAAAAGTGCAGATTCGTTATCCCGGTGTGGACCTCAGGAAATCCGGAAACCGCTGGATGGTAATTGTACCGGAAAAATATCACAACGGGCATGAAGCACACTTCGGACAGGTCACTGAAAAATTTCTTGAATACCTGCAAGACAAAAACATGCCTGCCTGGGAAGTTCCGAACATGATCGCAAAGTATTATGTTACGACAAAAGCGTTGGAGATCGCAATGGAGAAATAGATTTGCAGCTAACAGGTAAAAGCGCTGCGGCTTCGAGACTCGCGCTTTCGCTCTCGAGAATGACTCGCGGCTCGCAACTCATGGGTTAAGTTTCAATTGTCAGCTTCTTAAAAAATTCCCACGCTACAATACCCAGGCATACGGAAATGTTAAGTGAATGCTTGGTGCCATGTTGGGGGATCTCAATGGCGTGGTCTGCCAGGGCAATAGCCTCTTCGCTGACGCCATGAACTTCGTTACCAAAAACAAGACAGTATTTTTTTTCAGCTTCGGGATCGAACAGATGAAGCGACTTGCTCTGAGAAGTTTGCTCAATGACAATAATGATATACCCTTCTTGTTTCAGTTTATAGAGAAGATCGGACGTTCTTTCCGCGTACTCCCAATCAACGGACACCGTGGCCCCTAATGCCGTCTTTTCAATGTCGCGGTGTGGAGGTTTTCCCGTAATGCCTGTTAAATATATTCTCTCAAATTTAAACGCATCGCAAGTCCGAAAGGCGGAACCAACGTTGTGAAGACTGCGAACATTATCCAAAATGATTACTGCCGGGAGTTTGGGAGCGCGTTTGAATGCATCGACGGAAATTCGTCCCAGTTCATCAAGCTTCAGTTTTTTCATACTGTCAAAACTAATACAAAAGCGCGAGCACAAGCACCTGGAATAAATTGTTCTCCGATTTCTTGCATTAGCACTACGCAAACCCTTACATTGAGTGAGGCAAAAATTTTACATTGATATATATCCTTCCATGAAAATGTATTTCTTTTGAAATGAATCGGTCCTTAAATGCAACTAACTACTTATTAAATCGAACATGTCTATAAAGAAAATAAAAGGGGTGATCATTAGCCTGGCGTTAGCTACTTTATTCAACCTTTCGGGCGCCGGGCAACCTATACCGCGCTATACCAAAAAAGAATTGTTGGGACATCTTATCAGATTGAATGACAAAAATATTCCGATCGAATTAAGCAAGCAATTAATGGAAAAGGATAAGGAATACTATGGAGCGGTATATGATGCCGATAGTGTGGTGTCACCTATTGGAACCGCGCATTTGATTCAGACCTTAATGTGTAGCTACGTTTCGCGTGATTCAAAATTTCTCGAGTCGAAGGACATACTCGAGCGAATGACGCTCGCCGCGAACGGTTTAATGAGCTTGCAACATGAGGACGGCACCATTGATTTATTATCCACAAACTTTCATTCAACGCCAGATCTGGGTTTTACCATTTACCCTTTGGCGTTGTCCTATTCGATCATGGTGAAAAACAAGCAATTGAGCTACGGAAAATTTCCGTCTATCCTGAAGGCGTACTTGCTCAATGCCGGGAAAGCACTTTCCGTCGGTGGCATTCACACACCCAATCACCGTTGGGTTGTTGCGTGTGCGCTGGCCTCGATCAATGACCTCTTTCCTAATCCGTCGTATAGGGATAGGGTTGAACAATGGTTAGCGGAAAAAATAGATATCGATCCTGATGGTCAGTATAATGAAAGAAGTACAGCCGTTTATACTCCTATCACCAACAGAAGCCTTATAGGCATTGCCCATAAAATGAAATATTCCTATCTCTATGATGTGGTGCGTAAAAATCTGGACCTCACATTTTTCTTTGTGCATTCCAACGGTGAGATAGCAACGGAGTCTTCAAACAGGCAGGATAAAAACATTCAGAGCAACATGTCCGGATATTATCTGGCTTATAATTATATGGCACTTCTGGATAAGGACAGTCGTTATTCCGGAATGGTAAATTACATTCAAAATACCGTCCCGGTTGATCAGCTGGGTTATATGTTGCCCTACTTTATCGATGACTCAGCGCTACTGCAAGAATTGCCAGAATCAACACCCATTCCCACAAGCTACCATAAGTATTTCAAATATTCGGATATGGTACGAATACGGGAAGGAGAAATTGACGTTTCCGTTATCACTAACAATGCCACATTTCTTACTTTCTTCAAAGGTGAAGCAGCTTTGGAAGCCGTGCGTCTTTCATCAGCTTTCTTTGGGAAAGGCCAATTTGTGAGTCAGCAATTAGAGAAAAAAGGTGACGGCTACATTTTGTCATCAATTATGGATGCCCCATACCATCAACCCCTTCCGAAGGAGAAATTGCCAGGAGATCTGGAGGCTTGGGGTCAAGTACCCAGAAATGAAAGAGAACAGTCCGAAATTCAAACGTTGGATACAAAAATATACGTGTCTGAGGTCAAGGGCAAAGTAAGCATAAAGGTAACGGTCGATGGTCCAAAAAATTTACCCGTTACTTTAGAGTTAGCTTTCCGCAAGGGAGGCATACTAAAGAACGTAATTCAAAAACCAGGCATTGACCATGCTTTCCTGACAAGAAATGGGGTATATGCCACGTACCAAAAGGGAAGTGACAGCATTAAAATAGGTCCTGGCCTTGCTGCGCATAAATGGACTCAGTTAAGAGGGGCTTTACCAAAATTAGCGGCAGATTGTTTATACTACACCAGTTATGCTCCATGCGAGTTCGAATTTACAATTGAGTAGGCTTTACGTGTCTTGGTCGCAATGCCTTTGATTGATACTTCTGCAATGGATAACATTGAGGTGTGTTTCACGTTTAAAAATTATGAAGTTTTTGATAGCGGCAATGTTCCTTCTTTTATATGGTAGTACGTTCTCTCAGGATCCCTGGAAAAATATTTATTCACACCAGGCTTGGGAGAAGCGCGATCAGTGGCAAAAACCTGATGAACTAATCAGATTTTTGAAAGTATCATCGGGGAGCCATGTGGCGGATATCGGTAGCCATGAAGGGTACATGACTTTTAAATTGGCAAAAACTGTAGGAGCCAGTGGTTCCGTTTACGCCGTTGACGTCGATGGAGCAAAACTTGCAAAACTTGAAAAATACGCCACAGAAAATCGGGTAAGCCAGATAAAAACAATCAAAGGAGATTATGATAATCCTAAACTGCCATCGAACACGGTTGATGCCGTGATTATTCTTGACACCTATCATGAAATGGATGATCATGATAAAATTCTTCAACACGTAAAGAATGCGTTGAGAAGCGGTGGGCGTTTGGTAATCTGTGACCCGATTGCGGATGAACGCCGGAAACTTTCCCGCAGTGAACAGGAGCGAAAGCACGAGCTCGCGATGCCATTCGCAGTGGGAGATCTTACAAAGGCAGGATTCAAAATTGTTTATAAGAAAGATCCCTACATCGATCGAACAAAAGAAAAGGGGGATAAAATGTGGGTATTGGT
Source organism: Cyclobacteriaceae bacterium (assembly GCA_039917935.1). GTDB lineage: Bacteria > Bacteroidota > Bacteroidia > Cytophagales > Cyclobacteriaceae > Chryseosolibacter. The sequence goes on from JBDSIM010000034.1 coordinate 25,813, forward strand.
AGGGGAGAAGGAATAAATTATTTGTCGCGCAATGAGCAAAGCACGAAATGATTTTTTCATATCTCGGCTTTCACCTCCTGCAAATTACGTATTCATCAGAACACGTGGTTTTTTCGCCTTAGCGACTATGCGTGATACTTCGCAAATGACATTTTCCGCATCTTCTTAAAAAGGAGAAGATTTTTATGAAACGTTTGGAGAGGATGCCAGGTAAAAACCTGTCATACAGGTCGCAGTGCCCGCCAACGATTTTAGTATTGCATAATATCCGAACACAATCGGATATTTATTTATTTTTCCAGTGGCTTAGCGCTTTGCGTGATACTGTCGAAATGACTTTTTATATTTGTCTTCATGGCTGAAGCGAGAACCCTCATCGAAACACCCTTAATGAAGCAATACAACGCCATCAAGGCGAAGTATCCTGGCGCGCTGCTTCTTTTCAGGGTGGGAGATTTCTATGAGACCTTTGGTCAGGATGCAATTGCTGCCAGCAAAGTACTCGATATTGTGCTTACAAAACGTGGCAACGGTTCAGCGTCTGAAATTGAGTTGGCGGGATTCCCCCATCACGCCTTGGATACCTATCTTCCCAAACTTGTGCGCGCTGGTCATCGCGTGGCGATTTGTGATCAGCTTGAAGATCCTCGCTTTGTTAAGGGAATTGTAAAACGTGGTGTCACAGAATTAGTTACCCCGGGTTTATCTTTTAATGATCAGGTGCTTGATCGCAAGCAGAATAATTTTCTGGCTTCTGTTTTTGCATCGCGGGAAACTTTTGGGGTTTCGTTTCTCGACGTATCCACAGGCGAGTTCTATACAGCCCAGGGAAATGAAAACTATGTACTGAAACTAATTCAGGGCTTTGCTCCATCGGAAATTATTTTCAGCAAATCATCACGGGAAAAATTTGAAAATATTTTTGGTGAGGAATACAATCTTTTTGCGTTGGATGAATGGGTTTATGCCTTCGATTATGGCTACGAAAAACTGATCAACCATTTTAAGACCGCTTCCTTAAAGGGATTCGGGATTGATGGATTTGGAGAAGCCATCATTGCGGCGGGTGCTGTATTGCATTATCTTGAGGACACCGAACATAAGGACACGTCGCACATCGCTTCCATTTCCCGGATAGATGAAGATAAATATGTGTGGCTGGATAAATTTACCATCCGCAATTTAGAACTTATCCATGCCCAGCAGGATACAGGTGTTCCGTTAATTGATATTCTGGATCATACCGTCACGCCTATGGGCTCACGGCAACTCCGGAAGTGGATGATCCTTCCCTTAAAAGATAAGGTAGCCATTAATGAACGCCTTCACATAGTAGAAAGATTTTTCAAGGACGTCCCTTTCGCAGATACGATACGCGAGCCTCTCAAACAGATTGCGGACCTCGAAAGATTGATTTCTAAGGTTGCTGTGAACCGCATCAATCCCAGGGAAATGCAGCACCTAAAGCGTTCGCTGAAGGGTATCTTCCCGATCCGCGAGGTGCTGAAAGGGGACACCTCCCCTGAACTGCAGAAAATGGCAGACCAACTTCATCCCTGTGAATTCCTGCTGGAAAAAATCGAACGTGAACTGCGGGAAGACGTTTCCATTACCAGCAACCAGGGAGGATTGATCAAGGAAGGGATCGACGGAGAGCTTGACGAACTCCTCAAAATTTCTTTTTCCGGAAAAGATTATCTGCTACAGATTCAGAAAAGAGAAATAGAACGCACGGCGATCAACTCATTAAAGATCTCATACAACAAGGTTTTTGGTTATTACCTGGAAGTAAGCAATGCCAATAAGGATAAAGTTCCTGCTGACTGGATACGCAAACAGACACTCGTTAATGCCGAACGATATATTACCGAGGAATTAAAAGTATATGAAGAGAAAATTCTTCACGCGGAAGAAAAGTTGGTTGTAATCGAGCAGCGGATCTTTAACGAATTGATCCATCATGCCGCAGGGTTTATTCCTCAGATTCAGCAAAACGCGAGGGTCATAGCACAACTTGACTGCCTGCTCTCTTTTGCCGCCGTAGCCCGAACAAATCGTTACGCAAAACCGGCTATCAATGATTCACTGGTTTTGGAAATCAGGGCTGGTCGCCATCCGGTAATTGAAAAACAATTGCCTGCGGGCGAAATATATGTTCCCAATGATATTCTTCTCGACAGTGACAGGCAACAAATCCTGATCATTACCGGTCCTAACATGGCAGGGAAATCCGCATTGCTAAGACAAACGGCCCTGATCGTTTTACTTGCTCAGATGGGTAGTTTTGTGCCGGCAGAGAGCGCTGATATTGGTATTGTGGATAAGATTTTTACACGGGTGGGTGCCAGTGATAATTTGTCGCGCGGTGAATCTACCTTCATGATGGAGATGACGGAAACGGCAAGCATTCTCAATAACCTCAGCCACCGCAGTTTGATTCTTATGGATGAGATCGGCAGAGGTACCAGCACCTATGATGGTGTGTCTATTGCCTGGGCCATCGTAGAATACCTTCACAATCACGGGCAAAAAGAATGCAAACCGAAAACTTTGTTTGCCACCCATTATCACGAATTAAATCAGCTTGAAGAAGATCTTACCCGTGTAAAGAACTTTAATGTTTCAGTGAAAGAAGTGGGCGATAAAATTATTTTTATGCGCAAGCTGAAAGAAGGGGGTACAAACCACAGTTTCGGTATCCACGTAGCGCAACTCGCAGGCATGCCTAACAGAATCGTGTTCCGGTCAAATGAAATTCTGCATTTTCTTGAAAAGGATAAGCACAAGAATGAAGACAAGAAAAGATTCAATGACGTCCCGAAACCATCGCCGCAGATGAGCTTATTTGAATCTGATCCTCGCTTCAAGACCATCGCGGAAATGCTAAGCAAAGTTGAGATCAATACCATGAGTCCGGTTGAGGCATTGTTGAAGTTGAATGAAGTGATTACCGTTTTGAAGAAAGTGTAGCCGCGGTTTAGTGCAAAAACTTCGCTTGGCAACCGTTCACCGATGGTTTGAAGGGTTAATCTTAGGGCTAACCAAAAATATTTCGGTCAGGTGGGACAAGTCAACATTACATGCCACCTTTGCACATAAGTTTGATTGTCGGACAGCCCCCGAACCATATGATACCATTTTGTTGTTGTTTATAAGGAAATGAGTGAAACAACCGTAACGCCCGAAGTACGCAATAAACCTATCATCGCTCAGGAGATAGCGTTTGGTGTTGTGCATTTAATCCCACTGGCTGCGATCTGGACCGGCGCCACATTATTTGACTGGATTGTGTGCGGAGTTTTGTACGTGTTGAGAATGTTTTGGGTTACCGGCGGTTATCACCGCTATTTTGCCCACAAGTCTTACAAAACCTCCCGCTGGTTTCAGTTTGTCATTGCCTTCCTGGCCCAAACATCTGCACAAAAGGGTGCGTTGTGGTGGGCAGCTCATCACCGTCACCACCACCGTCATAGTGACACGCCCGCTGATCCGCATTCCATGAAAATTTATGGTTTCTGGTATTCCCATATTGGGTGGATTGTAGGTCCTGATTTCAAAAAGACAGACTTCAAAACGATCGGCGATTACGCAAAATATCCTGAATTGGTTTGGCTCAATAACCACTATCTCGTGCCACCGGTGTTCCTTGCCGTATTGGTTACCGCTTTAGGGGCTGTGGTTAATGGAGGAAGTATAACCTTGATGTTTACTTCCGCAGGATTGTCTACGCTCTTTATTGGATTTTTTCTCAGCACGGTGCTGCTGTATCATGGTACATTTTCTATCAATTCTATTATGCACAAGTTTGGTAATCAACGATACGAAACCGGTGAAGAATCCAAAAATAGTCTGTGGCTGGCATTGTTGACTTTAGGTGAAGGATGGCATAACAACCACCATTACTATGAAACCGCAAGTCGCCAGGGTTTTTTCTGGTGGGAGATTGACATAACCTGGTATATGCTCAAGGGGTTATCAGCATTGGGATTAATCTGGGATCTGAAAGGCGTACCGAAACACATCAAATATTCTAAAAATAAACAGCATGCTCAGGAATTGAAACGTGCTGTTCAGGGTCAGCAACCGGTAAATGAAGCGGTTTAGTCTGATCTTGAGTCTAAATATAAAAAACCGCAATTTTTGCCTTGCCTGTTGCATTTTTAGAAACCCTCATTAAATTTGCAGTCCCTAAACAGAAATGTAAAGGTATTAAGCGGGAGTAGCTCAGTTGGTAGAGCATCACCTTGCCAAGGTGAGGGTCGCGAGTTCGAGTCTCGTTTCCCGCTCAGATTTGAAGGGTTAACCGTTTCGGTCTGATGGTTAAACATTGCATTGAAAAAAGTGTGAGATTTTAACTCACACTTTTTTATTTAGGAATTAGTGCATTTTCTGATGCCTAATCCCTTTAATGCCTTCTAACGCCCGGGTGGTGAAATTGGTAGACACGCAGGACTTAAAATCCTGTGGCCAGAAATGGCTGTGCGGGTTCAAGTCCCGCCCCGGGTACTCAAATAAGCAAGCCGTTACCATATGGTATCAGGTTATTTGCATTTCCCTGCATCGACACAATCGCAATGGTTATATTTTGAAAGTAGGATAAGGACGAGCTTAATAAGCTAACACTTGAATTGCTGTGAGGTTGGATAAACAATGGGGATGCGTTAATGTGGGTTCGGGGAATGCTCGACCTGGTAGTTTTTAGACCAGAAACTTTAATGGCGATAGACCGCTATAAATGAAAAAACCTCGGACGACTTCCGAGGTTTTTTTCGTTAATAAACCCCACTTTTAGCAATTCTAGATTGCTATAAAATTTTCAAAATCTATTCGTATCAGTATATCTTAAACACGGTTAATTTGCTTTTCAATTAAAAAACAAATTCAACTTTTAATATAAAAAAATTGTGCCACCGGGCCTTGATTGCGCCATCAAGAAATCATCTTTTGGTTGATTGCACGAGACCTACCCTGAGCACCTCATTGTACCGCCAGCAATCGACTAAATGGTCGTTCACCAGACCGCAGGCCTGCATATGAGCATACATTACGGTGCTTCCAACGAATTTGAAACCCCGTTTGATGAGATCCTTGCTTAAGGCATCGGATTCCGCGGTAGTAGCCGGGATCCGGCTAAGGTCTTTCCATCGGTTGATGATGGGCTTGCCACCAACAAAATTCCAGATATAAGAAGAGAATGACCCGAATTCCTTTTGGACTTCTAAAAAACGCCTGGCATTGTTTACCGCGGCATTCACCTTCAGTCTATTCCGTACAATGCCAGGATTTAGTAAGATCTTTTCTATCCGGGAGGGCGTAAACCGGGAAACTTTAACGGGATCAAAATCAGCAAACACTTTCCGGTATCCCTCTCGTTTTTTCAGAATCATGGACCAGCTTAAACCCGCCTGTGCCCCTTCCAGTATCAGAAACTCAAAATGGATCTGATCCTGAAAAACCGGCTTGCCCCATTCTTCATCGTGATAGCGGATATACTCATCGAATTTCAGACACCAGCTGCATCTTTTCTTTGTATCTTCCATATTGTGTAAAGTGTAGAAGTTATTTCCGGTAATGGCCGTTTCTAACGTAGAAATCAGTCTACAGCCGCTTCGCTGTACCCATTTCCCCGTCCAAAGCGGCAATTGGCATTGTAATGGATTAGGGTAATTGATACCTGATAACCTATTAGCTGTGAAAGTACTGAATTGGTTAATTTTTTTTACTGTCCTTACCTGGTCAGCTGATGCACAAGAAAGCCATACCTGGCAGTTATATTACGACAGCACACAGATTTATTGGGCAAAAGATTGGCGAAAAACCGTCAGCCTGCTGGAGAATGCTGAACGGTCTGCGATTTCCGATCTGGGAATTTACAATGAAAATTATCTCACTATCCTGAATGATCTGGGCATAGCCTACTGGAAAGCCAGGGATTATGACAAAGCTGAAAAACTACTCGCCCGAACAGTAGAATTGAAAAAGGAGGTCTACAAACCCAACGATAAAGAAATCATACTATCCATCAGCAACCTGGCGGCTTTCTATGCCCAACAGGGGATGTGGAAAAAATCAAAATCATTGTATATTGAAATCCTCTCTTCTCCAAAGGAGCAAGTATCCTCAGACATTTACGTAAGTGCCGCACAAAACCTTGTATCACTATATGATCTGGATCAGCAACCAGATTCTGCCGATCTTTTATTGCGCAGGATAGAAGGTTGGAAGCTTATTAAACCACACACCCTTCTTGATTATCAGCATCAATTCTTCCGGGCAAGGATTTATCGGAAATTGCAGGACTATCGTTCTGCGGAGTCCGTTCTCGACCCTTTGGTAAAATTGCTCACCAACCAATCTGATCCTGAACTTATTGATCTCCGTATCCAAACACTGCAGGAGCAAGGGATATTATTTTTGGAAACCGGAGCGTATGGTAATGCAGAAAAAAATCTGCTAAAAGCCTATAATATGGTTACCGTGGAAAGAAACCGTGACTACTTATTGACTGAGCTTTCAAACAACCTCGCACAGGTATATGACAAACTAAACATATATGATAAAGCGCTCGCCTATTATCATGAGTCTCTTTCACGTTGTAAGGTATCCTATGATGACAATTCTTTGCCGTGTACCATCCTACTGAATAATATAGCGGGCATTCACTTAAAAGAAAACAATGTGGTTCAGGCAATTCAGGACTACGTTAAAGTTATTGCAGGTTTTGAGAAGCTTCTTTCACCAACCGATCCACTTTTTATCACATCGTTAAATAACCTGGCAACGGCCTACAGAAAAAACAACGAATTTAAACTTGCATCTGAGTATCTATCAAGAGCCGAAAGGTTATTAAGGAAAAACCGGATGGAGAACACTGACCTTCACGCAACCATTCTGAATAACATAGCCGTTTTGAATACCGCTGACGGTGAATATGAAAAAGCTGCCATAAATTACAGGAATGCGTACGATATCAAGCGCGGAATTTACGGAGAAAACTCTGTGCTTCTGCTTGACCTCATCAGTAATCTAGCAGTGACGTATTGGGCGTTGAATAACTACCAGGAAGCCATACCATTGTTTAAAAAATCAATGAAAATTGCCACAAGGCAGGTAACGTATATTTTTCCAACCCTCAATGAGAATGAGCAGGTGCAGTTCTATCAGAAGTTAAAGGAAGATTTTGAACGTTTCAATACCATCGCGATCCAGTGGTCTGAATATGATGGTGAATTGATTTCACAAATGTTTCAGAACCGCGCGATTATTAAGTCGCTGCAGTTTTTCTCTCAACAAAGGAGGCAGAATCTTATTCAGGTTAAAAATGATTCTTCCCTCAATAATCTCGTTTTAAAGTTGAAAAAAGAACGCGATGATCTGGGTAATTTATACCAATTGCCCTTGCAAAAAATTGAAACAGGCAGTCTGGCCGTTGAGTTGGTGGAAAAACAAATTGATGCGCTTGAAAAAGCGATCAGCCAGAAAACAAGCGAAGGGCTCTACGAGAAAGATTTAACGGCAAAAGAAATAAGATGGGAATCACTGGCTCCTAAACTGACGCCCAGGGAGGCCATTGTTGAGATTATCCGTTTCCGGAAATATGACCGCCAGAACTTACGAAAAAAAGACTTTTTCGGTTTTACTGACAGTGTTTATTATGCGGCCCTTATTATAAAAAAGGAAACCAAGCTCGTTCCGGAACTGGTGGTTTTAAAGGAGGGCAGCAACCTCGAAACGCGTTTTTATTATTATTACAAAAACGCCATGAAATATGATTTGGAGGATGGGTTGTCTTATGAGGTTTTCTGGAAACCCATTCAACAATCCCTTGCCGACAAGACAAAAATTTATCTATCTTCTGATGGTGTTTACCATAAGATAAATGTCAATACTTTGAAAGATCCTCACACGGGTCAATACCTCCTTGAAAAGTTTGATATTGTCCATCTGCTCAACCCCATACAATTTTTAGAGAAGTCGCCGATCAGCCGCAATACACATCACGCGGTTTTAATGGGAGATCCGGGATTTGATGTGGACCTCAATCCATCGCGCGAACGCACGGTTGAACTCAACCACTTTACCGGCTTGCCAGGCACTCAGGAAGAGCTTCGGGCTATTGATAATGTGCTGAAGAGTCATTCCTGGAAGACAAGCCTGTATCTGAAAGGTGCCGCAACGGAAAGCAATCTGAAATCTTTACACTCCCCTACCATACTTCACCTGGCCTCGCACGGATTTTTCTCCTCAGATATTGTCCCCCTTAATCAAGAGGCAAAAAAGGAATTTTTATTCCATTCGGGCATTGTACTGACGGGGGCGAATAAGAGTTTGTCAAGGGGGTCAACTTCTTTTCAGAATGATGGCATCGTCACCGCCTATGAAGTAATGAATCTCGACTTAACCAATACCCAACTGGTTGTGCTTTCAGCTTGTGAAACCGGTCTGGGTAGAATTGAAAACGGGGAGGGTGTTTTTGGTTTGCAACGTTCTTTTATGCAGTCGGGAGCAAAAAATGTTTTAATAAGCTTATGGAAAGTAGATGATGAGATGACTAAGGAACTCATGATAAAATTTTATCAATATCTGGTCTTGGGTAATTCCATGAGCAAGTCGCTTAAACAAGCACAGATAGATCAGTCTAAACTTGTGTCAAACCCCGCTTTGTGGGGGGGATTTGTGCTGGTGGGCAACAATTAATTCCAAACCCGCTAAAAGGTCCCCTCCTTAAAAATGGTAAATTGCCATTATAAGCAACCTTATTAAAAGGCCGACCGCTGACAAAAATAGCGCGATGCCTTCGGCCGACTTTTTATGATCTCTAGAAATCTTAAACTGCTGATAATATTAGTAATATCGGGTACCATCGGGGCTTATGTCGTTTTAGTAACAGTACCCACTCAGTTGGCGAGGAGAAGTTACGAGGGCGCTAAAACATTGGGTGAGGAATTCAGAAAAGCATTTCAATTCACGCCCCAAATAAAAGTTAATAATACCATCGTACTGAATCAGCAAACCTCCGTATTGGAATTATCTGTGATATCACAAAATTTTCAACACCGTTACGTGTGGGTGAACTCCTGGTTAGGGAGCACGAAAAAAATTTTTATTACTGGGACCTTTCAGGCAAAGGCAGGTTTTGATCTTCATAAGAAGTTTTCCATAAACTTAAGGGATGAAGGGGCAATGGTTACCCTGCCCGAACCTATGGTGTTATCGGTCGAATCCCTCGGAGATATTGAATACCGCGATGACCAGGGTATCTGGAATTGGGTAAACCTGGATGACCGCACAAAGGCTACAAATGCTTTCATTTCCGATGCTCGCAAATTTGCGGACCATGCGGCGTTTGTGGGTGATGCTAAAAGTGATATGGATAGAAAGCTGAGAGAGTTATTAAAGCCCTATGCTCAGGAGGTGGAGATCAGCTACACAGGCTCTACGAGGCTGAGACAGCAATGAGTTTACCATGGGCATCAAACTGCGACCCTGACCCATTTTGCTTCGCGTGAAAAATGTTTTCAGATTTTACTTCCAGGTGGAAAGTAGCCGCGTATAATCCGTCCTTCAAAAAGTCTTGCTAGGTCTCAATACCTATTTTCCTAGAATCATGAATACTATCCGGCCTTTATTTGCCAAAAAAAGGGGTATTAGGTTTTAACTGTAACATATGTAACATTGATATTGAAGTATACAACAATAGGAAGCGACAATAGGCGCTCCTTTGTAAGCTATTCTGAAAAACAGGATTACAATGATTCAAACGAATAGTAATACATCTAATCCCTTACCAAATGAAAAAGAATTTAAATGTCTTGATTTTAGCCATTGTACTTATCGTGGCCCAGGCATGCGGATCAGAATCAAGGAAAAATGAAGAATCTGCCGATGCTGAAGTGTCTGCTAAAAAAGCAACAGTAGTATTAACCGCAACTGAAAGAAAAGCCAAACTTGATAAAGAAAGGGCTGAACGCTTAGAATTGCGTAAAATCGAATTTGATAAATTGGCCGAGAGCTCCCCGACCTACACCAATGCGAGTGGTAAGATTGTGTTCTACAAGTCCGAGATTGCCCCTTCTTTTAATGGAGGCGAAAAGGCTATGATGGAATTTCTTCGTGATAATGTAAAATTTCCTAAAGAGGCAGAAGAAAAAGATCTCGAAGGCACTGTATTCGTTGACTTCGTGGTAGCGGCAAATGGAATCGTACGCGAAGTTGAGGTGACTGATGAAACAAGTATGTCCGTAGACCAGAGTTTTCGCACAGAAGCTATCCGGGTCGTTACCTCGATGCCTAACTGGATTCCTGGAAGTCAGCAAGGTAAACCGGTAGACGTTAAGTTTACCATCCCTATTACCTTTCAAATGATCTAGCCATTATACATTATAAAGGTTTCATAATCTCAGAAGCGCGACTAACCTCGCGCTTTTTTTTTGAGGTTATTGCCCCCCTTTCTTCTGGTTTTAATTCTGGCGTTAAATCTAAACCATGACCTTGTTGTTTAATGGTTATGAAAATCGGATACGCCTGTATTAATATGACGTTGGCCACCCAGAAAATTCAAGTCACTTTTCAAAACCGGTTACCCCCTACAATATCACTAACACTACTCGTACCTCAGCGACTTCACAGGATTGGCCCTGGCCGCCCTGATGGTATGGTAGCTCACAGTGAGTATGGCCATTAGTAAAGAAATTGCACCGGCTAATATGAAAATGAATACTCCGATATCCGTTTTATAGGCAAAGTTATCCAGCCAGAGGGTACTGAAATAATAAGCCACGGGTACTGAGATGGCGAAAGCTATCAGAACGAGTAAAGAAAATTCTTTGATCAGCAACGTTACCAGTTCAAAAGTGCTGGCACCGTTTACTTTTCTTACCCCTATTTCTTTCCTGCGACTTTCTGTTGAGTAGGAAGACAATCCCAACAAACCTAAGCAAGCGATGAAAACGGCAAGCACTGAAAAGTATTGAATGGTTGTGCCAAACTTATCTTCCTTTGCGTACAACTTATTAAAATTGTCATCCATGAATGAGTAGCGGAAGGGGTTTCCCTCAAATTGCCTTATCCATTCTTCTTCCATCGATGCAATCGTGCCGGCAAGGTCGTCTGACTTAACTTTAACTGAAAGCACATTCCCCCCAATCCGGATTACCAGGGGTTTGATCGGAACATACAAGGGCTGATAATGAAAGTCTTTCACTAAACCAATCACCGTTCCGCTGCCCTGAAGGTTGCCATTGCCAATCTGATCCAACGTCCTTCCCACGACAGCCTCTCCCCAACCCAATGCTTTAGCAGCAGACTCGTTCAGAATATACCCTAACGAGTCGGTGGAATTTCCGATTACAAAAGGATGTCCCTGAATAAATTCTACGTCAAGGATTTTTTCGAAATCATGGCCGGTAAACATCACACTGAACCATTGCTGTTGGTCCTGTGGCATGCCGCCTGGCACGAATGCATTTTCAATCACTTCCTCTTTGCCTGGTACGCTTCCACCCAATAAGCTCACTGCCTGTATCTCGTGATTTTTCAGAAGTTCGGATTTAAAAGCTTCGTATTTGTTGAATAAATTAAATCCAAAGTCGGCCATGATGATCTGGTCTTTATTAAACCCCATGTCCTTATTGTGAATGTAATGCAGCTGCTTATACACAATACCAATGCAAATGATCAGGGAAATAGATATCACAAATTGACTAACCACTAAACTTTTCCAAAGGATATTTTTTGTCCCTGACATCCCGGACCTTCCTTTTAATACTTCTGTGGGCTGAAAGGAAGACAGTACCAGGGCTGGGTAACTCCCCGCGAAAAGTCCTACCACAATACCGAGCAAAATAATGCCACCGAGCAGACGGAGGTTTTGAAACAAATTGATCGAAATATTTTTTCCGGTCAGGTCATTAAACCAGGGTAGTGCAGAATAAATGATGCCGATTGAGATCAGCAGCGCAAGCAGACTTGTTAGCACTGCCTCACCCATAAATTGAGCAATCAGCATTTTTTTATGGGCTCCTAAAACTTTTCTTAGTCCGACTTCTTTGGCGCGCTTTGCCGCGCGTGCTGTGGCGAGGTTCATAAAATTAATGACGGCGATCAAAAGAATGAGCATGGCGATGAAGGAAAAAAGATAAACATGCTGGATGTTTCCGTTCTGTTCGAACT